>NZ_JBEOWY010000065.1:0-41542 GCF_040296285.1 Kitasatospora sp. NPDC002227 | reverse complement strand
TCAAGCACCACAGCGGAGCAACCAACCCCAGCTGCAGCAGCGCGAGCACCTCCTCGACACCCGACAGCAGCGACACCACACCCTGGTAGTCACCAGCAGCCACCGCCTCGACCGACTCCGCCCGCACCACCTCAGCAGCACCGTGCGCCAGCAGCGCCCCAGCGAGACCGATCTCGTCCGACCCGACCAGCAGCCAACGGCCGGACAGGCGGGCGGCGGCGGTGTCGGTCAGCGGGTGCCAGGCGGTGCGGTAGCGCAGACCACCGGCGGTCTGCTGCTCGCGGTTGCGGCGGCGCCAGCCGGCCAGCACCGGCAGCAGCTCGCCCAGGCGCTCCCGGGCGCCGGGCTCGGCGACCTCCAGGGTGGCGAGCAGACCGTCCAGGTCCTCGCGCTCGACGGCGCCCCAGAAACCGGCCTCGACCGTGTCGGTCGCAGCCTCGGCCTGCATGGCAGCGGGGGCCGGCTCCGGCCAGTAGCGCTCACGCTGGAAGGCGTACGTCGGCAGGTCGGTGCGGCGGGCGCCGGAACCGGCGTAGTGGGCCACCCAGTCGACCGGGACGCCGTGCGTGAACAGCTCGCCGAGAGCCGTGGCCAGCGCCCGCGCCTCCGGCTGGCTGCGGCGCAGCGCCGGGACGAAGGCGAGCTCACCGTCCTGAGCCAGCACGTCCTGCGCCATCGCGGTCAGCACACCGTCGGGGCCGAGCTCCAGGAAGGTGCGGACACCGTTCTCGTGCAGGGTCCGCAGGCCGTCGGCGAAGCGGACCGCCTCGCGGACATGGCGCACCCAGTACCCGGGGTCGGTCAGGTCGGCGTTCAGCGCACCGGTCAGGTTGGAGACCACCGGGATGCGCGGCGCGTGGTAGGTCAGCGTCTCGGCGACGGCCCGGAACTCGGCCAGCATCGGCTCCATCAGCGGCGAGTGGAACGCATGGCTCACGGCAAGCCGCTTGACCTTCCGGCCCTCCTCCAGCCAAGCCGCCTCCAACGCGGCGACATCCGCCTCCGCACCCGAAACCACCACCGCCGAAGGCCCGTTGACGGCCGCGATGTCCACCGCACCCTTGAGCGCGGCCCGGACGTCCTCCTCGGCGCCCTGCACCGCGAGCATCGCACCACCGGCCGGCAGCGCCTGCATCAGCCGGCCACGGGCGCCCACCAGCCTGCACGCATCCGCCAGCGAGAACACACCCGCGACGTGCGCCGCCGCCAGCTCACCGATCGAATGACCGGACACGAAGTCGACCGCCACGCCCCAGGACTCCACCAGGCGGTACAGCGCGACCTCGATCGCGAACAGACCCGCCTGGGTGTAGACGGTCCGGTTCAACAGCCCCGAAGCGTCCTCGAACATCACCTCACGCAGCGGCCGCTCCAGCTCGTTGGAGAACTGCGCGCACACCGCGTCCAGCGCGTCCGCGAACACCGGGAAGGCGGCGTACAGTTCACGCCCCATCCCGGCCCGCTGGCTGCCCTGCCCGGAGAACAGCACCGCGCTGCTCGGCACGCCGCGCACGGTGGTACCGGCGGCCGGTGCGGCGGCGAGCGCGGCAAGGCCGGCCAGCAGCTCGGTACGGTCGGCGCCGACCACCGCGGCCCGGCGCTCCAGCGCGGCGCGTGCGGTGGCGAGCGTCAACGCAACATCGGAGACTGCGAGTTCGGGCCGGGCGGCGAGCTCGGCGGTGAGCCGCTCGGCCTGGGCGCGCAGCGCCTCCTCGGTGCGGCCGGAGAGCAGCCAGGTGTGCACCGTGCCGTCCTCGGCGGCCCGCTCGGCCTGGTCGGCGGCCGGCGCCTGCTCGATGATGGTGTGGGCGTTGGTGCCGCTGACGCCGAAGGAGGAGACGGCGGCCCGGCGCGGACGCCCGGTCTCCGGCCATTCGCGGGTCCGGGTGAGCAGCTCGACCGCGCCGACGGTCCAGTCCACGTGGGTGGAGGGCTGGTCCACGTGCAGGGTCTGCGGCAGCACGCCGTGGCGCATCGCCTCGACCATCTTGATCACACCGGCAACGCCCGAAGCGGCCTGCGTGTGACCGATGTTGGACTTCACCGAGCCGAGCCAGAGCGGCGCCTCGGCGCCGTGCTCGCGGCCGTAGGTGGCGAGCAGGGCCTGGGCCTCGATCGGGTCGCCAAGCGCCGTGCCGGTGCCGTGCGCCTCGACCACGTCGATCTGGTCGGCGGTCAGGTCGGCGGAGGCCAGCGCCTGGCGGATCACCCGCTGCTGGGCCGGGCCGTTGGGGGCGGTCAGGCCGTTGGAGGCACCGTCCTGGTTGATCGCCGAACCCCGGACCACCGCGAGCACCGGGTGGCCGTTGCGCTGCGCGTCGGAGAGCCGCTCGACGAGCAGCAGGCCGACGCCCTCGCCCCAGCCGGTGCCGTCGGCGGCCTCGGCGAACGGCTTGCAGCGGCCGTCGGCGGCGAGTCCCCGCTGGCGGGAGAACTCGATGAAGGCACCCGGGGTGGACATGATGGTCACACCACCGGCGAGCGCGAGCTCGCACTCGCCGCCGCGCAGGGCCTGGACGGCCAGGTGGAGGGCGACCAGCGAGGAGGAGCAGGCCGTGTCGACGGTGACCGCCGGGCCCTCCAGTCCGAAGGTGTAGGACAGGCGGCCGGAGACCACACTCGCGGCGCTGCTGGTGGCCAGGTAGCCCTCGCCGGACTGGGCGGCGGCGGCGAGCAGGGCGGCGAAGTCCTGGCCGTTGGAGCCGACGAAGACACCGGTCCGGGAGCCGCGCACCGAGCGCGGGTCCAGGCCGGCCCGCTCGAAGGCCTCCCAGGCGGTCTCGAGCAGCAGGCGCTGCTGCGGGTCCATCGTCAGCGCCTCGCGCGGCGAGATGCCGAAGAGCGCCGCGTCGAAGGTCTCGGCTCCTCGGACGAACCCGCCCTGGGTCGCGTACGTGGTGCCGGGGTGGTCCGCATCCGGGTGGTAGAGCCGCTCGGCGTCCCAGCCGCGCTCGGCGGGGAAGTCGCCGACGGCGTCGCGGCCGGCCGCGACCAGCTCCCACAGCTCCTCCGGGGTGCTGACGCCGCCGGGGTAGCGGCAGCTCATGGCGACGATGGCGATCGGGTCGTCAGCGGCCAGCACCACGCCCGTCGCGGCCGGGGCCACCGACTCGTCGGCCAACTGCGCGGCGGTGCGCAGGAAGTCGGCGAGGGCGGTCGGGGTCGGGTGGTCGAAGGCGACGGTGGTGGGCAGCTGCAGGCCGGTGGCCGCGCCCAGGCGGTTGCGCAGCTCGACCGCGATCAGCGAGTCGAAGCCCATGTCGCGGAAGGCCTTGCCGGACTCGACGCTCTCGGCGGTGGCGTGGCCGAGGACGGCCGCAACCTCCGTACGCACCAGGGTGAGCAGCGCGCGGGCCTGCTCGGTGGCGGTCAGCCCGGCCAGGCGCTGGAGCAGTGCGGACTCCCCTGCGCCGGCGGTCGAGGCGGTGGCCCCGGCCAGGGCGGCCCGCACCTCGGGGAGGCCGGCGAGCAGCGAACCGGCCCGGGTGGCAGTGAAGTTCGGGGCGAAGCGGTCCCACTGGACGTCGGCGACGACGACGACAGTGTCCTGCGCGGCGACAGCGGTCTGCAGCGCAGCCACTGCGCGCTCGGGGGACATCGCGGTGACTCCGCGCCGGGCCAGGTGGTCGCGGGCGGCCTCGTCGGCGGCCATGCCGCCCTCGGCCCACGGGCCCCAGCCGATCGCGGTGGCGGCGAGGCCGGCCCGGCGGCGGTGCTCGGCCAGCGCGTCCAGGTGGGCGTTGGCGGCGGCGTAGACGGCCTGGCCGGCCGAGCCCCAGGCGGCGGCGATCGAGGAGAAGAGGACGAAGGCGTCCAGGGGCTGCTCGCCGAGCAGTTCGTGCAGGTGGTCGGCGCCGCGGACCTTGGCGGCAAGCACCTCGGCGGCCTCGGCCAGGCCGGTCTCGGCCATCGGGCGGATCTCGCCGACCCCGGCCGCGTGCACGACGGCGGTCAGCGTGCCCTCGGCGGCGATCCGCGCGAGCAGCTCGGCCACGGCGGTGCGGTCGGCAACGTCGCAGGCGGCGAGGGTGACCTGGGCGCCGAGGCCGGTGAGCTCGGCCGCCAGCTCGGCGGCGCCGGGGGCGTCCGCGCCGCGACGACTGGTCAGCACCAGGCGCTCGGCGCCGGTGCGGGCCAGCAGGCGGGCCACCTCGGCGCCGAGGGCGCCGGTGCCGCCGGTGATCAGGACGGTGCCGCGCGGGCGCCACTCGCCCGGGGTCGCGGGCACGGGTGCGTGCGCGAGGCGGCGGCCGAAGACGCCGGAGGCGCGGACGGCGAGCTGGTCCTCGCCCTGCTGGGTGAGGGCGGCGACCACGCGGCCGGCGGCGCGCTCGTCCAGCGTCTCCGGGAGGTCGAGCAGACCGCCCCAGAGGCGCGGGAACTCCAGCGCGGCGACCCGGCCCAGGCCCCAGATCTGCGCCTGGACGGGCGAGAGCGCGGCGTCGGAACGGCCGATCGACACCGCCCCGCGGGTGACGCACCAGAGCGGAGCGGTGAGCTCGCGCAGGGTCTGGACGAGGGTGAGCGTGTCGGCCAGACCCTGGCTGAGTGCGGGGTGAGTGGCGTGCGGGCGCTCGTCCAGGCCGGTGAGGGCGAGGACACCGCGCAGCTCGGCGGTCTCGACAGCGGCCAGGCGCTCGGCCAGGCCCGGTCCGGCGGCCAGGCGCAGCACGCTGCCCCCGGCCCGCTCGACCACGGCCGCGAGCTCGTCGGCGGCCCGGCAGTCGGTCTCGGGGTGCACCAGCAGCCAGCTGCCGGCCGGCTCCTCGGCGCGGACCTGCTCGACCGGCTCCCACTGGACCCGGTAGCGCCAGGCGTCCACCACGGAGGCCTCGCGGCGCTTGCGACGCCAGGAGGAGAGCACGGGCAGGACAGCGCCGAGATCGGGCGCCGTCTCGGACTCCAGTTCGAGCGCGGCCTCGACGGCGCTCAGATCCTCACGCTCGACGGCCTCCCAGAACCGCGACTCCACCTGGTCGGCCGCAGCGGCCGAGGAAGCCGCCGGGTCGCCGGTGAGCCAGAAGTGGGTGCGCTGGAAGGCGTACGTCGGCAGGTCCACGCGCTGCGCGCCCGCGAAGTACGTGTCCCAGTCGATCCGCACACCCCGGACGTGCAGCGCAGCCAGGGCGGCGGCGACGGCCTGCGTCTCCGGGCGGCCGGAGCGCTGGGCGGGAACGCCCTCGGCCAGCGCGGACAGCACACCGTCCGGGCCGATCTCCAGGAAGGTCCGCACGCCCTGGTCCTGCAGCGCGGCCACACCGTCGGCGAAGCGAACCGCCTCCCGGACGTGCCGCACCCAGTACTCGGCCGTGGCGAAGTCACCAACACTGGTCGCCACCAATGGGATTCGCGGCTGCGCGAAGGTCAGCGCCTCCACGACGGCCCGGAACTCGTCCAGCATCGGCTCCATCAGCGCCGAGTGGAACGCATGACTGACCGTGAGCCGCTTGACCCGCCGTCCCTCCGCCCGCCAGGCGGCCTCCAGCTCCGCCACCGCCGCCTCGACACCCGAAACCACCACGGAGTCAGCAGAGTTGACCGCCGCGATGTCGACACCCTCGACCAGCGCAGACCGGACATCGTCCTCCGAAGCCTGCACCGCGAGCATCGCACCACCGACCGGAAGCGCCTGCATCAGGCGGCCACGGGCCGCCACCAACGTGCAGGCGTCGGCCATCGACAGCACACCAGCCACATGCGCAGCCGCGATCTCACCGATCGAGTGGCCCGCCAGGAAGTCCGGCCGCACACCCCAGGACTCCACCAGGCGGTACAGCGCGACCTCGAAGGCGAACAGCGCGGGCTGGGTGTACGCCGTCTGGTCCAGCAGATCCGTCGAGGCGTCGAACATCACCTCACGCAGCGGCCGCTCCAGCTCGACCTGCTCACACACCTCGTCCAACGCCGCCGCGAACACCGGGAACGCGTCGTACAACTCACGCCCCATCCCCGCCCGCTGGCTCCCCTGCCCCGAGAACAGGAAGGCGGTCCGCCCGGCCGTGCCCGGCGCGGCCACGCCCTGCACGACCGCGCCCGAGCTCTCGCCCCGGGCGAGCTGCTCCAGGGCCGTCGCCAGCTCCTCGCGGGTGCGGCCGAGCAGGACGGCGCGGTGTTCGAAGGCGGTGCGGCTGAGGGCCAGTGAGCGGCCGAGGTCCCAGGGGTCGGTCTCGCCCAGGGTCTGGAGCAGGCTCGCGGCCTGGCCGCGCAGTGCCTCCGCCGTGGTGCCGGAGAGCAGCCAGGGCAGCTCACCGGCACGGTTGACCGGCTCCGCCGCAACCGGCTCGTCGGCCTCGGCCTCGACCGGCTCCTGCTCGATGATCACGTGCGCGTTGGTGCCGCTGATGCCGAAGGAGGAGACGGCGGCCCGGCGCGGCTGCCCGGTCTCGGGCCAGGCGACGGCCTCGGTGAGCAGCTCGACCGAGCCGGCCGTCCAGTCGACGTGCGAGGAGGGCGCGTCCACGTGAAGGGTGCGCGGGAGCACGCCGTGGCGCATCGCCATGACCATCTTCATCACGCCGGCCACACCCGAGGCGGACTGGGTGTGGCCGATGTTGGACTTGAGCGAGCCGAGCAGCAGCGGCTGCCCGGGCTCCCGGCCCTGGCCGTAGGTGGCGAGGAGGGCCTGGGCCTCGATCGGGTCGCCGAGCGCGGTGCCGGTGCCGTGCGCCTCGACGGCGTCGACCTGCTGGGCGGTGAGGCGGGCGTTGGCCAGGGCGGCGCGGATCACCCGCTGCTGGGCCGGGCCGTTGGGGGCGGTCAGGCCGCTGCTGGCGCCGTCCTGGTTGGTGGCGGTGCCGCGGACGACCGCGAGCACCTGGTGGCCGAGGCGCTGGGCGTCGCTCAGCCGCTCCACGAGCAACATGCCGACACCCTCGCCCCAGCCGGTGCCGTCGGCCGCGTCGGCGAAAGCCTTGCAGCGGCCGTCTCCGGCCAGGCCGCGCTGGCGGTGGAACTCCACGAACAGCCCGGGGCTGGACATGATGGTGACACCACCGGCGAGCGCCATCGAGCACTCGCCGCTGCGCAGCGCCTGGACGGCCAGGTGCAGGGCGACCAGCGAGGACGAACAGGCCGTGTCCACCGTGACCGCCGGGCCCTCCAGCCCGAAGGTGTAGGAGAGCCGGCCCGAGACCACGCTGGTGGCGTTGCCGGTGAGCAGGTGGCTGTCCTCGCCGGTCTCCTGGGCAGCCGCGCCGTAGCCCTGGCCGGCCGCGCCGACGAAGACGCCGACCTGGCTGCCGCGCAGCGAGCCGGGCACGATGCCGGCCCGCTCGAAGGCCTCCCAGGAGGTTTCGAGCAGCAGGCGCTGCTGCGGGTCCATCGCGACCGCTTCACGCGGTGAGATGCCGAAGAACGCGGGGTCGAACTCCCCCGCGTCGTAGACGAATCCGCCGAGCGGCGTGGGAATGTCGGCGAGGGCCTCGGAGCCGGCCGCGCCGGAGCCCGGCAGCGGCCAGCCCCGGTCGGCCGGGAACTCCGCGATGGCGTCCACCCCGCCGTCGACGATCTGCCAGAGGTCC
The DNA here is from genome assembly GCF_040296285.1 of Kitasatospora sp. NPDC002227. Classification (NCBI taxonomy): domain Bacteria; kingdom Bacillati; phylum Actinomycetota; class Actinomycetes; order Kitasatosporales; family Streptomycetaceae; genus Kitasatospora; species Kitasatospora sp. NPDC002227. The sequence goes on along the minus strand of NZ_JBEOWY010000065.1, from coordinate 34,022 downwards.
TCCGGCGAACGGACGCCCCCCGGGAAGCGGCAGGCCATGCCGACGATGGCGATCGGCTCGCGGCTGGCCTCCTCCACCTCACGGAGCCGACGACGCGCCTCCCGAAGGTCAGCGGTCGCCCGCTTCAGGTAGTCGAGGTACTTCTCCTCATTCACCATTTCGCGTCCCTCTTTGCGGCATTCGTCAGACGGGGGGTGGAGCAATTCAGGACGTGCCGAGCTCGCTGTCAAGGAGGTCGAACAGCTCGTCCGCGGTGGCAAGCTCGAGCGATTCGGCGGCCGATGGTCCGTCCGCCGGGCTCTGGGTCTTCTGCCAGGTCGACAGCAGCTCACGCAGACGCGTGGTGATGCCGTCGCTTTCGGTGTCACCCGCGGCGACGCCGGCCAGCAGCGCCTCCAACCGGTCCAGTTCGGCGTGCACCAGCGGCGCCGGGGACGTGCTGTCCCCGCCACTGGGCAGCTGCTCGCCGAGGTACTGGGCCAGCGTGGTGGGTGACGGGTAGTCGAAGATCAGCGTCGCGGGCAGGCGACGGCCCACCACGGCGCCGAGCCGGTTGCGCAGCTCGACCGCGGAGAGCGAGTCGAGGCCGAGCTCGAGGAAGCCCCGACCCGGATCGATCCCGCCCGCCGAGGCGTGGCCGAGCACCAACGCGGTGTGCGACTGCACCAGTTCGAGCAGCGCCCGCTCGCGGTCGGCGCCGGTCAGGCCGCCGATCCGCTGCTGGAACTCCGCCGCCGGGTCGGCCGCGCCCGCCTGGGCGGCCACCGCCCGCCTGGGCTTCTGGCGCACCAACCCCTGCATCAGGGCGGGCAGTTCACCGGCCGCCGCCTGGCGGCGCAGGGCCGCCAGGTCAAGGGCCAGCGGCACCAGCGCCGCCTCCGGGCGCCGCAGGGCGGCGTCGAGGAGAGCGAGCCCGTGCTCGGCCGTCAGCGCGGCGACCCCGGAGCGGGCCATCCGCTGGAGATCCGCCTCGCCCAGCTCGCCGGTCATCCCGCCGCTCTGCGACCACAGGCCCCAGTCGAGCGAGACGGCCGGGTGGCCGAGCGAGCGGCGGCGGTCCGCCAGGGCGTCCAGGTAGGCGTTGGCGGCCGCGTAGTTGGCCTGGCCGGCGCCGCCGAAGATGCCGGAGGCGGAGGAGAACAGTACGAAGGCGGCGAGGTCCTGGTCCTTCGTCAGCTTGTCCAACTGCTCGGCGGCCGCGGCCTTCGGTGCCCAGACCGTCGCCAGCTGCTCGGCCGTCATCGCCTCGGTCACCGAGTCGTCCAGGACACCGGCGGTGTGCACCACGGCGGTCAGCCCGCGGCCCGCCAGTACGCCGGCCAGCGCCTCGCCGTCCGTGATGTCGCACTCGATCACATCGGCGGCGGCACCCAACTCGGCCAGGTCGTCAACCAGTTGCTTGGCGCCGGGCGCCTCCGGACCGCGCCGCGACAGCAGGAGCAGCTTGCGGGCCCCGTGTTCGGTCACCAGGTGCCGGGCCACCAACGCGCCCAGCGAACCGGTGCCGCCGGTGACCAGGACCGTACGCTCCGGGTCGATCGCCTGCGGGACCGTCAGGACGACCTTGCCGACATGCTTGGCCTGGCTCATGAACCGGAAGGCCTCCCGGGCCTGCCGGACGTCCCAACTGCGCACCGGCAGCGTATCGACGGCCCCGGCCGCGAAGAGCCGGAGCAGCTCACCGAGCAGCTCGCCGATCCGGGCCGGGCCGGCCTCGACCAGGTCGAAGGCCCGGTAGGCCACGCCCTCGGGCACGCTCGTGCGGATGTCCGTCTTGCCCATCTCCAGGAACCGCCCGCCGTTCGGCAGCAGTTCGAGCGAGGCGTCCACGTACTCCCGGGCCAGCGAGTTGAGCACCACGTCCACACCCTCGCCGCCCGTGACGGCCAGGAACTTGGCGGCGAAGGCGAGGTCACGCGAGGAGGCGATGTGGTCATCGTCCAGGCCCAGCGAGCGCAGGGTGTCCCACTTGCCCTCACTCGCGGTCGCGAAGACCTCCGCGCCCAGGTGCTTGGCCAGCTGGATCGCCGCCATGCCGACACCACCGGCACCGGCGTGCACCAGCACCCGCTCACCGGCCCGCACCGAACCGAGATCCGTCCACGCGTACAGCGCGGTCAGGAACACGATCGGCACCGACGCCGCCTGCGCGAACGACCACCCGGCCGGGACCGGCGCCACCATCCGGTGGTCGGCGACCGCCTCCGGGCCGAAGGCACCGGGGAAGATCCCGAGCACCCGGTCACCGACGGCGAGGCCGGTGACACCCGGACCCACCTCGGCGACCACACCGGCGCCCTCGCCGCCGAGCACCGGCGCGTCGCCCGGGTACATTCCGAGCGCGCTCAGCACGTCACGGAAGTTCACCCCGGCGGCCCGGACCGCGACCCGGACCTCGTGTTCGCCCAACTCCGCAGCCTGGCACTCGACCAGGTCGAGCGAGTCCAGCGTGCCGCGACCGGCGCCGTCGAGGCGCCAAGTGCCCTGACCAGAAGGCACGGTGAGTGCCTCGGCCGTACGGGCGGGCAGCAGGCGCGGCGCGAAGGCCGCTCCGGCGCGCAGCGCGAGCTGCGGCTCACCGGCGGTGGCCGTGGCGGGCAGCGCGGCCCAGGACTCGGGCGTGCCGTCCACGTCGACCAGCAGGATCCGGCCGGGGTGCTCGGACTGCGCGGAGCGCACCAGGCCCCAGACGGCGGCGGCCTCCAGGTCGGCCACCGGAGCGTCGACCGCGACGGCGCCACGGGTCAGCACCAGCAGGTGGGAGTCGGCGTACCGCTCCTCCCGCAGCCAGCCCTGGAGCAGCTCCAGCGTCTGCCGGGGCGCGGTGGCGCAGGCCACCAGCACCGAGGCAGCGGCGAGGTCGCCCGTCGGCAGGCCGGTGCCGAAGAGGTCCTCGCCGAGCAGCGCCCAGCCGTCGGCCTTCGCGTCGGTCAGCGGCACGGACGGCCAGGCGAGACGGTAGAGCGAGTCGTCACCGGCCGAAGCCTCCTGCAGCTGCCCGGCGTTGACGGGGCGCAGCACCAAGGCCTCGACCGAGAGCACCGGCCGGCCGCTCACGTCGGCGGCCTGCACGGTGACGGCGTCGGTGCCCGCACCGGCGATCCGCACCCGCAGGGCACGCGCTCCGGTGGCGTGCAGGCGCACTCCCGAGAAGGCGAACGGCAGGTGGCCGTCGCCCGCGTCCCCGAGGAAGTCGCCCAGACCCACCGGGTGCAGGGCCGCGTCGAGCAGGGCGGGGTGCAGGCCGTAGGCACCGGCCTCGGCGCCGGCCTGCTCCGGCAGGGCGACCTCGGCGAAGAGCTCCTCGCCCTTGCGCCAGGCGGCGCGCAGGCCCCGGAAGAGCGGGCCGTAGGCGTAGCCCCGGGCGGCCAGCGCGGGGTAGAAGTCAGCCAGATCGACGGCGGTCGCCCCGGCCGGCGGCCAGACGGCCAGGTCTGCGGTGGCCTCGGCAGAGGCGGCGGCCAGGTAGCCGCTCGCGTGCCGGGTCCACTGCTGGTCCGCGTCCGCGCTCGCGTGCACGGTGAACGGCAGCCGCCCGCCCTGCTCGGCCGCGCCGACCCGGATCTGCAGCTGCACCCCGCCCTGCGCGGGCAGCACCAGCGGGGCTTCCAGCGTGAGGTCGTCCACCTGGTCGACGCCCGCGTGGGCGGCGGCCTGCAGGGCGAGCTCGACGAAGGCCGCGCCGGGCACCAGGACGGCCCCGAGCACCTCGTGCTCCGGCAGCCAGCGCTGCGCCTTGGCGGACAGCCGCGAGGTGAAGAGCAGGCCCTCCTCCTCGGCCAGGGTGACGGCGGCGCCGAGCAGCGGGTGCTCGGCGGCGGTCAGGCCGAGCGAGGTCAGGTCACCGGCGGCCGCGACCGGCGCGTCCAGCCAGTACCGGTCCCGCTGGAAGGCGTAGGTCGGCAGGTCGACCCGGACTGCGCCCGTCCCGGTGAAGACGGCCGACCAGTCGACCGGCATGCCCCGGGTGAAGGCGGTGGCGAGGCCGGTGAACAGCGCCTCCACCTCGCCCCGCCCGGCCCGGGCCACCGGCACGGCGACCGCCGGGTCCGGCACCAGGGCGGAGAGCACACCGTCGGGGCCGAGCTCCAGGAAGGTCCGCACGCCCTGCTCCCGCAGCGCGGCCACGCCGTCGGCGAAGCGGACGGCCTCGCGGACGTGCCGCACCCAGTACTCGGGGTCGGTCAGGTCGGCGTCCAGCGAACCGGTCAGGTTGGAGACCACCGGGACGCGCGGCGTGCGGTAGGTCAACTCCTGTGCCACCGCCCGGAACTCGGCCAGCATCGGCTCCATCAGCGCGGAGTGGAAGGCATGGCTGACCGTGAGCCGCTTGACCTTCCGGCCCTCCGCCCGCCAGACCGCCTCCAGCGCCGCGACATCCGCCTCGACGCCCGAAACCACCACGGACTCGGGCCCGTTCACGGCCGCGACGTCCACCGCGCCGCTCAGTGCGGCCCGGACCTCGGACTCCGTCGCCTGCACGGCGAGCATCGCGCCACCGGCCGGCAGCGCCTGCATCAGGCGGCCACGGGCCGCCACCAGCTTGCAGGCGTCCTCGAGCGACCAGAGACCGGCGACATGCGCTGCCGCCAGCTCACCGATCGAATGGCCGGCCAGGTAGTCGGGGGTGACACCCCAGGACTCGATCAGGCGGTACAGCGCGACCTCGATCGCGAACAGGCCGGCCTGGGTATAGGCGGTCTGGTCCAGCAGACCCGAGTCCGCGAACAGGACCTCGCGCAGCGGCTGCTCCAGCTCGGCGTCGAAGTGGGCGCAGACGCCGTCGAGCGCGTCGGCGAAGACCGGGAACGCGGCGTACAACTCACGCCCCATCCCGGCTCGCTGACTGCCCTGACCGGACATCATCACCGCCACCCTGCCCCCAGCGCTCACCCCGCGCACCACTCCGGGTGCCTCGACCTCGGCCGCGAGCGCGCCGAGGCCCGAACGGAACCCGTCCAGGTCGGTCGCGATCACCACCGCACGGTGTTCGAACCTAGAGCGGCCCCGGGCCAGCGAGAACCCCACATCCGCCGGGCTCGACCCCGCACCGTCCCCTAGCGCCGCCGCCAGCCGCCCGGCCTGCCCGGCGAGCGCCGCGGCTCCACGGCCCGTCAGCACCCAGGGCACCACCGGCAGCGCGGTGTCCGGAGCGGCCGCCTCCGAAGCCTCGGGGGCCTCCTCGAGCAGGACGTGCACGTTGGTGCCGCTGATGCCGAAGGCGGAGACACCGGCCCGGCGCGGGCGCTCGGCCCGGCGCGGCCAGTCGGCGGCCTCGGTGAGCAGCTCGACCGCCCCCTCACTCCAGTCCACGTGCGGGGTCGGCTCGTCCACGTGCAGGGTCTGCGGCAGCATGCCGTTCTGCAGCGCGAGCACCATCTTGATCACGCCGGCCACACCGGCGGCGGCCTGCGAGTGGCCGATGTTGGACTTGACCGAGCCCAGGAGCAGCGGAGTCTCCCGGTCCTTGCCGTAGGTGGCGAGCAGGGCCTGGGCCTCGATCGGGTCACCGAGCTTGGTGCCGGTGCCGTGCGCCTCGACGGCGTCGACCTGGTCGGCCGTCAGGCCGGCGTTGGCCAGCGCCTGGCGGATCACCCGCTGCTGGGCCGGGCCGTTGGGGGCGGTGAGGCCGTTGGAGGCACCGTCCTGGTTGATCGCCGAACCCCGGACCACCGCGAGCACCGGGTGGCCCAGGCGCTGCGCGTCGCTGAGGCGCTCGACCACGACCATTCCGACGCCCTCGGCCATGCCCATACCGTCGGCGGCGCCGGCGAAGGCCTTGCAGCGGCCGTCGGTGGCCAGGCCGCGCTGGCGGCTGAAGGTGACCAGGGCGGCCGGGGTGGTCATCAGCGTGACACCACCGGCCAGCGCCATCGTGCACTCGCCGCTGCGCACCGCCTGGGCGGCCAGGTGCAGGGCGACCAGTGAGGAGGAGCAGGCGGTGTCGACCGTGACGGCCGGGCCTTCCAGACCGAGGGTGTACGAGATGCGGCCGGAGGCGACGCTGACCGAGTTGCCGGTGGCCAGGTACCCCTCGCCGCCGGCCGGGGCGCCGGCCACCAGGGCCGCGTAGTCGGAGCCGTTGGTGCCGGCGAAGACGCCGACCTGGGTGCCGTGCAGGGTCTGCGGGTCGATCCCGGCCCGCTCCAGCGCCTCCCAGGAGACCTCGAGCAGCAGGCGCTGCTGCGGGTCGACGGCGACGGCCTCACGCGGGGAGATGCCGAAGAACCCCGCGTCGAACTGTCCGGCGCCGTGCAGGAAGCCGCCCTCGCGGGTGTAGCTGGTGCCGCGCGCGTCGGGGTCGGCGTCGTACAGCGCCTCCAAGTCCCAGCCGCGGTCGGTCGGGAAGCCGGAGACGCCGTCCCCGCCGCTCGCGAGCATCCGCCAGAGGTCCTCGGGCGACTCGACACCGCCCGCGTACCGGCAGGCCATGCCGACGATGGCGATCGGCTCGTCCGCCGCTCCGACACCGGTGGCCACGGTCACCTCGGCCCGCTCGCCGAGCAGTTCCTCGCGCAGCCGGGCGGCCAGCGCGAGCGGGGTCGGGAAGTCGAAGACCAGCGTGGTCGGCAGCCGCAGGCCGGTGGCCTTGGTCAGCCGGTCGCGCAGCTCGACGGCGGTCAGCGAGTCGAAGCCGAGCTCCTTGAACGCGCGGGACTCCGCCACGGCCTCCGGCGAGCTGTGCCCCAGCACGGCGGCGGCGTTGCTGCGGACCAGATCGAGCAGCAGCCGGTCCTGGTCGGCGGCCGAGAGGCCGAGCAGCTTGCCGCCCAGCTCGGTGGCGGCCTGCGGGCTGGTCCTGACGGCTGCCTCGGCCGGGGCGTGGAGAGCCTGGACCTCGGGGATGCCGTCGAGCAGCGGGCGCGGCCGGGCGGCGGTGAAGGCCGCGGCGAAGCGGTCCCAGGCCACGTCGGCGACGGCGACGAAGGTCTCGTCGTGGTCGAGCACCGTCTTGAGCGCGGCGAAGGCCGGAGCGGGCTCCAGGAAGGGCAGGCCCTGGCGCTGCAGGCGCTCGGAGTCGACGCCCTCGGGCATCAGCTGCCCGTCCCACAGGTTGACGGCGGCCCAGACGCCCCAGGCCACCGAGGTCGCCCCGAGACCGGCTGCCCGGCGCTGCTCGGCGAGGCCGTCCAGGTAGGTGTTCCCGGCCGCGTAGGCGGCGTGGTCGCCGCTGCCCCAGACACCCGCGATCGAGGAGAACAGGACGAAGGCGTCCAGGGTGTCCTCGGCGAAGATCTCGTGCAGGTTGCGGGCGCCGAGCACCTTGGCCTGGAGATCGCGCTCCAGCTGCTCGGCGGTGAGCACCTCGATCGGCAGCAGCCGGATCGAGGCGGCCGCGTGCAGGACACTCGTGACGGGCGTGCCCTCGGCGGCCAGCCGGTCGACCAGCTCCCGGAGCTGCTCGCGGTCGGAGACGTCGCAGGCGGCGATGGTGGCCCTGACACCGAGGCTCTCGACGTCGGCCTGCAGGATCGGCGCGCCGGGGGCCTCCGGCCCGCGGCGGCTGACCAGCACCAGGTGCTCGGCACCGGACTCCGCCAGCCACTTGGCGATGTGCGGGGCCAGCGTGCCGGTGGCCCCGGTGACCAGCACCGTACCGCCGGGCCGCCAGTCGCGGACGGCCGGGCGGCCCGCCAGCTGCGCCCGCTGGAGGCGGCGCACGTACAGCCCGGCGGGGCGGACGGCCACCTGGTCCTCGCCGCCGGGCAGCCCGGCCAGCGCGGTGCACAGCCGCTCGGCGGCCCGCTCGTCCATGGTCTCGGGGAGGTCGACCAGACCACCCCAGCGGTCCGGGTGCTCCAGGGCGACCACGCGGCCGAAGCCCCAGATCTGGCCCATCGCCAGGCTGCGCAGCTCGTCGGAGCGGCCGATGCTCACCCCTCCCCGGGTGACCAGCCAGAGCGGAGCGCCGATCCCGGCCTCGCCGAGCGCCTGCACCAGGGCCAGCGTGCCGGCCAGCCCCCGGGTGAGGGCGGGCCCGGCGGCGGAGTCGGTCCCGTCCAGGCCGAGGGTGGCGAGGACGCCGTCCACCGGGCCGTCCGCGAGCACCTCGGCGAGGGTACGGGCGTACTCGGCGCGGTCGGGTTCGCCCAGGGTGAGCCGACGTACCGTCACGCCTACCGCGCCAAGCGCCTGAGCGCACTCCTCGGCGGCCGCCGTGCCCTCCGGGCCGCTGACGACCAGCCAACTGCCCGTCGGAGCAGCCGCCTTCGCGGCGACCGGCTTCCAGGCCACGGTGTAACGCCAGTTGTCCAGCGCCGCGGACTGCCGGCGGCCCCGGCGCCAGTCGGAGAGCGCGGACAGCAGCTCGCTGAGCGGACGGTCCGCGTCGACCCCGAGGGTCGCGGCCAGCTCGCCGCTCTCCACCGCGCGCCAGAACTCGCTGTCGGCGGCATCGGATTCACCGGCCCCGGCGGGGGCGGCGGTGAAGCCGTCCAGCCAGTAGCGCTCGCGCTGGAACGGGTAGGTGGGCAGGTCGACGTGCGCGGTCTCGGTGAGCAGCAGGCTCCAGTCGACGTCCGCACCGTTGACGAAGGCCTCGGCGAGGGAGGTCAGGAAGCGGGTCGCACCGCCCTTGTCGCGGCGCAGCGTGCCGAGGGCGACGCCGCTGTGGCCCAGGGTGTCCTGCACGCCGACGGTGAGCACCGGGTGGGGGCTGGACTCCACGAAGACGCGGTGGCCGGCCTTCGCCAACTGCTCGACCGCGTACCGCAGGCGGACGGGGTGGCGCATGTTCTCGTACCAGTAACGGGCGGCCAGTTCCCCGGGCTTGACCCACTCACCGGTGTAGGTGGAGAACATCGGGATGCTCGGGGTGAGCGCCGTGATCGGGGCCAGGGCCTCGGTGATCTCCTCCTCCAACACCTCCATCTGGGCCGAGTGCGAGGCGTAGTCGACGTTGACCCGGCGGGCGTCCACCCCGGCCTCGGCGGCGACCGCCATGAACTCGTCCAGCGCGGCGGCCTCACCCGAGACCACCACCGAGCCGGGGCCGTTGACGGCGGCGATGCCGACCCGGCCCGCGAAGCCGCTCAGCAGCTCCTCGGCCTTCTCGGCGGAGGCGAACAGCGACACCATGCCGCCCGAACCCGCCACCCGCTCAAGCGCCTTGGCCCGCAGCGCGACCACCCGGGCCGCGTCCTCCAGCGAGAGCGCCCCGGCGACGCAGGCAGCGGCGATCTCACCCTGGGAGTGGCCGACCACGGCCGAGACCGTGACGCCCATCGAGCGCCAGAGCGCGGCCAGCGAGACCATCACCGCGAACAGCACCGGCTGGACGACGTCGACGCGCTCGAGCAACTCGCGGCTCTCCAGCGCCTCCTCGAGGTCCCAGTCCACGAAGGGCCGCAGCGCGGCCGAGCAAGCCGCGATCGACTCGGCGAACACCGGGGAGGCCTGCAGCAGCCCCGCCGCCATCCCGACCCACTGCGAGCCCTGGCCGGGGAAGACCAGCACCACACCGCCTTCGCCGACGGCGCGCCCGGTCACCTGCTCCTCGCCGAGCAGCACCGCCCGGTCCTCGAACACCGCCCGCCCGCGCACCAACGCGGCCGCCACCGCCGCCTGGTCGCCCTCGAAAGCGGCGAACCTCTCGATCTGCGCGGCGAGCGCCGCCTCGCCCTTGCCGGAGAGCACCCACGGCAGCACAGGAGCGTCAAGTACCGGCTTCACAGCTGGAGTTGCCCGCTGCTCCGGCGCCTGCTCCAGGATGACGTGCGCGTTGGTGCCGCTCACGCCGAAGGAGGAGACACCGGCCCGGCGCGGACGGCCGGTCTCCGGCCAGCCGGTCCGCTCGGCGAGCAGCTCGACGGCACCCTCCGTCCAGTCCACGTGCGGGGTCGGCTCGTCCACGTGCAGGGAGGCGGGGACGATGCCGTGGCGCATCGCCATCACCATCTTGATCACACCGGCGACGCCCGAAGCGGCCTGCGTGTGACCGATGTTGGACTTCACCGAGGCCAGCAGCAGCGGCCGGCCCTCCGGGCGGTCCTGACCGTAGGTGGCAAGCAGGGCCTGCGCCTCGATCGGGTCGCCCAGCGTGGTGCCGGTGCCGTGGCCCTCGACCACGTCGACCTGGTCGGTGGTCAGGCCGGCGCTGCTCAGCGCCTGCCGGATGACCCGCTGCTGCGAGGGGCCGTTCGGGGCGGTGAGGCCGTTGGAGGCTCCGTCCTGGTTGACGGCGGAGCCGCGCAGCACGGCGAGCACGGGGTGGCCCAGGCGCTGGGCGTCGCTCAGCCGCTCCACCAGCAGCATGCCGACGCCCTCGCCCCAGCCGGTGCCGTCGGCGGCGGCGGCGTACGGCTTGCAGCGGCCGTCGGCGGCCATCGCCCGTTGGCGGCTGAAGTCGATGAAGATGCCCGGGGTGGACATCACCGTCACACCACCGGCCAGCGCCATCGTGCACTCGCCCTGGCGGATCGCCTGCGCGGCCAGGTGCAGGGCGACCAGCGAGGAGGAGCAGGCGGTGTCGACGGTGACGGCCGGGCCCTCCAGGCCCAGGGTGTAGGAGATCCGGCCGGAGGCGACGCTGCCGGCGCTGCCGTTGCCCAGGTACCCCTGGACGTCCTCCAGCTCCTTGGGCCCGGCGCCGAACAGACGGGAGGCGTAGTCGTGGTACATCACGCCCGCGAAGACGCCGGTCCGGCTGCCGCGCACCGAGGCGGGGTCGATGCCCGCGCGCTCGAATGCCTCCCAGGCCGCCTCGAGCAGCAGGCGCTGCTGCGGGTCCGTCGCGATCGCCTCGCGCGGCGAGATGCCGAAGAAGGCGGCGTCGAACTCACCCGCGTCGTAGAGGAATCCGCCCTGGTCGGAGTAGCTGCGCCCGGCCCGGCCGGGCACGGGGTCGTAGAGCTCGGCGGTGTCCCAGCCACGGTCCTCGGGCCAGCCGCCGACGGCGTCGGTACCGGCGGCGACCAGCTCCCACAGGTCTTCGGGCGAGCGCACCCCGCCGGGGTAGCGACAGGCCATGCCGACGATGGCGATCGGCTCGTCCATGTCCTGCTTGGCAACCACCGCTGCCGCGCGACTCGTTGCGGCGGGCTGACCGGCGAGCTGGGCGGCCAGCTGGCCGGCGAGCACGCGCGGGTTCGGGTAGTCGAAGACCAGTGTGGCGGGCAGCCGGACGCCGGTGGCGCGCGCCAGGCGGTTGCGCAGCTCGACGGCGGTCAGCGAGTCGAAGCCGAGCTCCTTGAAGGCCCGGTCGGCCTCGACCGGGCTGTCGGCGCCGTGGCCGAGCGCGGTGGCGGCCTCGGTGCGGACCAACTCCAGCATCGCGCGGTCGAGTTCGGCGGCGCCCAGCCCGGCGTAGCGCCCGGCCCCCGCGCCACCGGCGTCGTCGGCCGTGCGGCGCGGCAGGCCGCGCACCAACCCCCGGTAGAGGGCGGCGAGTTCACCGGCACCGGCCTGGCGGCGCAGCGCGGCCAGGTCGAGCCGGGCGGGCACCAGGAAGGCGGTGTCGGTGGCCGTCGCGGTGTCGAGCAGCGCGAGGCCCTGCTCGGCGGTGAGCGGCAGCACGCCACGGCGTGCGATCCGGCTCAGCTCGGTGCTGTCCAGGTGGCCGGTCATGCCGCTGGCGCGGTCCCAGAAGCCCCAGGCGAGCGACAGGCCGGGCAGGCCCAGCGCGCGTCGGTGGGCGGCGAGCGCGTCCACGAAGGCGTTGCCCGCCGCGTAAGCGGACTGGCCGGGGCTGCCGGCCACGCCGGAGAAGGAGGAGAACAGCACGAAGGCCGCAAGGTCGAGTCCGCGCGTCAACTCGTGCAGCTGCCAGGCGACATCGGCCTTGGCCCGCAGCGCGCCCGCCAGCTGCTCGGGGGTGGCCGACTCGAGGACCGCGTCGTCCAGGACCCCGGCGGTGTGCACCACCCCGCGCAGCGGCGCGGCCTCGCCGATGCCCGCGACGGCGGCCGCCAGCTGGGCCGGGTCGGCCGCGTCGCAGGCCAGGATGCTCACCTGGGCGCCCAGCTCGGCCAGTTCGGCGGCCAGTTCGGCGGCGCCGGGCGCCTCGGGGCCCCGGCGGCTGGTCAGCACCAGGTGGGTGACGCCGTGCTCGGCGACCAGGTGGCGGGCCACCAGCGCGCCCAGCACACCGGTGCCGCCGACCACCAGGACGGTGCCGTCCTGGTCCCAGACGGGCGCTGCCTCGGCGGGTGCGGTCGGGCGGCCCAGACGAGGAAGCAGGATCTCCCCCTCCCGCAGCGCGGCCTGCGGCTCGGCGGAGCCGACGGCGGCGGGCAGGGCGGCCCAGGAGGCCTCGGTGCCGTCCAGGTCGAGCACGGTGAAGCTGCCGGGGTGCTCGCTCTGCGCGGAACGCAGCAGACCCCAGACCGGTGAGGCCGCGAGACCGGCCAGCTGCTCGCCGGGGCGGGCGGCGACGGCGCCCTCGGTGAGCACCACCAGGCGGGCGCGGCCCGCGAGCGCCTCGGTGCCCAGCCACTCCTGGAGCCGGGCCAGCGTGTCGGCGGCGGTCGTGTGCGCGGCGGCGAGCACCTCGCCGTCGGTCGCGGTCACCGGGAGCAGCACGACCTCGGGCGCCGCCTCGGCCAGGGCCGCCAGGTCGGCGTAGGCGGTGACCTGGTGACCGGCGCGGCGCAGCGGCTCGGCGGCGGAGTCAGGGCCGAGCAGCGCGAAGGTGCCCGTACCGGTGGTCGCGGCCGCCAGGGGCTGCCAGTCGAGCTGGAAGAGCGAGTCGCGCCGGGCGGCGCCCTCGGTGGTGAGCCGGCCGAGCTGGGCCGGGCGCAGGGTCAGCGCGTCGACGGTGGCGACGGTGCGGCCGCTGCCGTCGGCGACCAGCACCGAGACGGCGTCCCCACCGGCGGGGGCGAGCCGGACCCGGAGCACGGAGGCACCGGTGGCGTGCAGCTCGATTCCGTCCCAGGAGAACGGGATCCGGGGGGAGCTGTCCTCGGTGTCACCGCCGGGCAGCAGGGCGAGGGCATGCAGGGCGGCGTCGAGCAGGGCGGGGTGCAGGTTGTAGGTGGGCGCCTCGGCGGCCTCCTTCTCGGCCAGCGCGACCTCGGCGAAGACCTGCTCGCCGAGCCGCCAGGCGGCCCGCAGGCCCCGGAAGGCCGGGCCGTAGCCGTAGCCGCGCTCGTCCAGGCCCGCGTACACGGCCTCGGCGCCGGCGGCCTCCGCCCCGGCCGGCGGCCAGGCGGCGAGCACGGCGTCCTCGGCCGGATCAGTTGCCTGACTGTCCGTCAAGTACCCGGTGGCGTGCTGGGTCCAGGGCTCCTCGATCGAGGCGGGGTCGTCCTGCCGGCGCGAGTACACACTGACCGGGCGGCGGCCGTCGGCCTCGGGGGCGCCGATCCACAGCTGGACGGTGACCGCCTCGGCGCCACCGAGCAACAGCGGGGTGCCAAGGGTCAGTTCGTCCACCCGTTCGCAGCCGACCCGGGCCCCGGCGTGCACGGCCAGCTCGACGAACGCGGTGCCCGGCAGCAGCACGTTCTCACCGAGCGCATGGTCGGCGATCCAGGGGTGGGTGTGCGAGGAGAGCCGGCCGGTGAACAGCAGCCCGTCGCCGTCGGCGAGCGCGATCGCGGCGCCGAGCAGCGGGTGCTCCGCGCTGCCCAGCCCGGCGGAGGTGACATCGCCGAGCGCGGCCGAGACCTGCGGCCAGAAACGGCGCTGCTGGAAGGGGTAGGTGGGCAGGTCGACGTGACCGGCGGCGGTGAGCACCCGGGTCCAGTCGACGGTGGCGCCGTGGACGTACGCCTCGGCGACGGAGGTCAGGAAGCGGGTCGCGTCACCCTTGTCGCGGCGCAGGGTGCCCAGCGCGACGCCGGTCTCGTCCAGGGTGTCCTGCACGCCGACGGTCAGCACCGGGTGCGGGCTGGACTCCACGAAGACGCGGTGGCCGGCCTTCGCCAGCTCCTCGACCGCGTGCTGCAGCCGGACGGGGTGGCGCAGGTTCTCGTACCAGTAACGGGCGCCCAGCTCACCTGGCTTGACCCACTCCCCGGTGTAGGTCGACAGCATCGGGATGCTCGGCGTCAGCGCCGTGATCGGGGCCAGCGCCTCGGTGATCTCCGCCTCGAGCAGCTCCATCTGCGGCGAGTGCGAGGCGTAGTCCACGTTCACCCGACGGGCATCGACACCGGCCGAGGCGCACACCGCCATGACCTCGTCCAGCCCGGCGGCCTCACCCGAGACCACCACCGAGCCGGGGCCGTTGACGGCCGCGATGCCGACCCGGCCCTCGAACCCGGCGAGCAGCTCCTCGGCCTTCTCGGCCGACGCGAAGAGCGACACCATGCCGCCCGAACCGGCCACCCGTGCCAGCGCCTTGGCCCGCAGCGCGACCACCCGGGCGGCGTCCTCCAGCGACAGCGCACCGGCGACACACGCGGCGGCGATCTCACCCTGCGAGTGACCCACCACCGCCGACACGGTGACGCCCATGGCGCTCCACAGCGCGGCCAACGAGACCATCACCGAGAACAGCACCGGCTGGACGACGTCGACGCGCTCGAGCAACTCGGCGCTCTCCAGCGCCTCTTCGAGGTCCCAGTCCACGTACGGCCGCAACGCCTCGCCGCAGGCCACGATCGACTCGGCGAACACCGGCGAGGCCTGCAGCAGACCCGCCGCCATGCCCACCCACTGGGAGCCCTGGCCGGGGAAGACCAGCACCACGCCGCCGTTGCCGAGCGCCCGCCCGGTGACCTGCTCGTCGCCGAGCAGCACCGCCCGGTCCTCGAACACCGCCCGCCCGCGCACCAGCGCGGCCGCCACCGCCGCCCGGTCGCCCTCGAAAGCGGCGAACCTCTCGACCTGCGCGGCCAGCGCCGCCTCGCCCTTGCCCGAGAGCACCCACGGCGCCATCGGGGCCTCGATCACCGGCCGCTCGGCAGTCGGCTGCTCGGCGGCCGGCTCCTCCTCCGGGGCCTGCTCGAGGACGATGTGCGCGTTGGTACCGCTCATGCCGAACGAGGAGACCGCCGAGCGGCGCGGCCGCCCGGTCTCCGGCCACCGCACCGACTCGGTGAGCAGCTCGACCGCGCCCGCCGTCCAGTCCACGTGCGGGGTCGGCGCGTCCACGTGCAGGGTCTGCGGCAGCACGCCGTGCTGCATCGCCTGGACCATCTTGATGACACCGGCGACGCCCGAAGCGGCCTGCGTGTGACCGATGTTGGACTTCACCGACCCGAGCCGCAGCGCCTGACCCTCACTGCGGCCCTGGCCGTAGGTGGCCAGGAGCGCCTGGGCCTCGATCGGGTCGCCCAGCGTCGTACCAGTGCCGTGCGCCTCGACGGCGTCCACCTCGTCGGTGGTCAGCCCGGCGTTGGCGAGGGCCTCCAGGATCACCCGCTGCTGCGAGGGGCCGTTGGGGGCGGTCAGGCCGTTGGAGGCACCGTCCTGGTTGACGGCGGAGCCGCGGATCACCGCGAGCACCCGGTGACCGTTGCGCTGCGCGTCGGAGAGCCGCTCGACCAGCACCATGCCGACGCCCTCGCCCCAGCCGGTGCCGTCGGCCGCCGCGGCGAACGCCTTGCACCGGCCGTCGGCGGCCAGTCCCCGCTGCTTGGAGAACTCGGTGAAGGTGGCGGGGGTGGACATGATCGTCACACCACCGGCCAGCGCCAGGTCGCACTCGCGGCGGCGCAGCGACTGCACGGCCAGGTGCAGCGCCACCAGCGAGGAGGAGCAGGCGGTGTCGACGGTGACCGCCGGGCCCTCGAGCCCGAAGGTGTAGGAGAGCCGGCCGGAGATGACGGCGGCGGCGGTGCCGGTGATCAGGTGCCCTTCGAGGTTCTCGGCGGAGTTGCCGAACAGGGCGCCGTAGTCCTGGCCGTTGGAGCCGACGAAGACGCCGGTGCGGCTGCCCTGCAGGGACTGCGGGTCGACGCCCGCGCGCTCGAAGGCCTCCCAGGAGGTCTCGAGCAGCAGGCGCTGCTGCGGGTCCATCGCCAGGGCCTCGCGCGGGCTCAGCCCGAAGAAGGCCGCGTCGAAGAGATCGGCATCGGCCAGGAACGCACCCTCCCGGGTGGTCGACGATCCGGGCCGGTCCGGGTCCGGGTCGTAGAGCGCCTCGGTGTCCCAGCCCCGGTTCTCCGGGAAGCCGCCGACGGCGTCCCTGCCCTCCGTGACCAGCTGCCAGAGCTCCTCAGGTGTGCCGACCCCGCCCGCGTACCGGCAGCCCATGGCGACCACGGCGATCGGCTCGCGGTCCCCGGCCTCCAGCTCCCGCAGGCGCTCCCGCGCCTGGTGCAGGTCGGCGGTGACCCACTTGAGGTAGTCACGAAGTGTCTCTTCATTCGCCACTGAATGCCACCTCTTCGGTTCTGGCCGGCCGCACCGGAAGTCGGCATGCCGAATTCGCGTGTGCGCGCAGGAAGGTTGCGCGCCTGGAAAAGTGAAAAATCGCCGGCCGCCTGACGACAGATCAGACAGCCGACGCCGAGTCTCGCCACCGACCCTAGGAACCGGCCCCTGAGCCCAACAACCCCTACGGGCCCTTAGGGGCGGCCCTGGTCAGACGGGGTCTCGCCACCCGCCGACGCCCGTAATCCAGGTGCCCGCGAAGACCTCCCGGTGCACAATGCCCACCATGACGACTTGAAGAGCACCGAAACGGCGGACGTCACGGACGGCCTGGCGCCCGGGACCGCCCGGCTGGTGCGGCCGCGACGGCGAGCGGTGGGTGTGCACGGTCTGCCGCGAGCCCGTCCGGTCCTACGCGTACCGGTTCCATCCGCCCGAGTCCTCCTTCTTCGAACGCTGCATCAGCCTGAGCTGGTGCTCGGGCTGCCGGATCCGCTCCAGCGCTCTGGTGCACATCCCGCGCAGGCGGGTGCTGACCGACGCCCTCGCCGGCTTGCCCGTCTACGTGCGGGCGGATCTGCGCCGCAGCGAGCAGGCCCTGATCGAGCACCTCGACGCCCACGGCATCGGCCGACCGCCCGCGCGGTAGGAATTCCTCGGGCTACTCTGCCGGTTCTCCCTCCGGCCCCGCCTTCCCGCCACCGCTCTCCCGTCCCCGCCTCCGACGCCGACTCCGACTCCGACTCCGGAGAGGTGAGATGACCGACGCTCCGCTCCTCGATCTCGCAGCCGTCCTCTCGTACGCGGCGGCTCAGCACGGCCTCGCGCTGCCTCCCCCGGCGATCCGGACGGACCGGCGCGCCGTGTTCGGGGACGAGGACGGCGGGCTCGTGAGCGTGCACACCGGGCCGCGGGACAGCGGCCACCACCGGGTGCGCTGCAATCGCCAGGGCGCCTGGCTGGCCGGCGGGATGACGGCGGAGACCGCCGCGGTGGTCGGAGCCGTCGCCGCCTGGGTCGGCGGCGCGAGCCTCTCACGCACCAAGGAGGCCGCGCCGTTCATCCACTTCGAGCCCTGGGCCCTGGCCCACGAACGCGAGCCGTTCGGACCGGTCGAGCTGTCCTGGTGGCACCTGATCGACGCCGCAGGGCGCCCGTGGGCCCGTCACCGGCTCCAGGACCGCCAACTCGCCCTCCTCAGAGCCGCCCAGGCCCGTCCGGAGCTCCGTCGGCTGACCCCGGTCACCAGCCACTTCACCCTCTGGTTCTCGGCCACCCCGACCTACCCGTACGAGCGTGTCGGCTGCTCGATCGAGCCCCGTGCAGACGGCTACCTGCTCCGGTACCGGGGTAGCCGCACCGCGATCCACCTCACCACCCCGGAGGAGGCCGTCTCCCTCGCGGTCGCCGCCCTGCCGGGGGCGGAGTCCTGACGGCCGCGATCAGGCAGCGGCCAGGCGCTTCGCCATCACCCGCTCCCGGCCACTGCCATCGGCGAGGAGCTCGCCGGGCTCACCCGTGTCCGTGAACCCGTGCCGCCCGTAGAGCGCGGTCGCCATGCGGTTGTCCGGCATGACGGACAACCGCAGCACCGTGGCACCGCGCTCCACCGCCCACCGCTCGACCGCCCGGATCAGGTGGTCACCCACACCCCTGCCCCGAGCCGCAGGAGCGACCCACATGGAGATCAACTCCGCGTCCGCCGCCCCCTCCCCCGGCACTCCGCTGGCCATACCCACCGCAACGCCGTCGAGCAGCGCGAGGAGATCGTGCGCACCGGGGATCGACAGCCGGGCCCGCCAGCGTTCCTCCCGGTCACCGGCCCCCTGCCACTGGGCCAGCGTCGAGCCGAACGCATAAGGCGCCTCGCCGAGGGCGGCCAGCCGCACCTCCCGCCAGAGAGGCCAGTCGTCCGAGGTCAACGTACGTAGTTCAAGCATGGTCCGGACCCTGCCCGCCCATCACGGCGGACAGCAAGTCGATTTCCACCGAACCGACTGGTCGAGTTCAGAACCACGCGGAGGCTGTTCCACCGCCCCGGATCACCCGGACGAGTGATCACCAGCTCCGCCTGTTCGAAGCCGGAGGTCAGTGCTGGAAGTGGACTTCCGGATTGTTCGGCGAGGGGCCGTCCAGCAGCGGACTGCCGATCCCCTTCAGCGTCCGGTCGAAGAACGCTGTCACGTACTCGCGGGTGATCGCCACCCCGCGTTCCGGGGAGAGGGGCGGCGTCGGGAACCCGGCCTCTTCCAGCAGCAGGTCCAGGTCGGAGAAGCTGAAGTGGTCGGCGCCGGCGACCGTCAGCCACTTCTTGTCGTCGCCGAGGGCAGCCCAGGGGCGCTCCCAATCGGTGTTGGCGGCCGTACCCAGCATGAGGAACGGCCGGTCGATCTGACCGGGCATCGGGACCGGGTGAAAGGTGCCGTCCATGTTCACTCCGGCCAGTACTCGTGGGTCGGCGATCATCGTGGCGGCCGCCGCCGCTCCCCCGAGGGAGTGGCCGGCCATGCCGATCTCGTGCTTGTCGATGAGGTGTGCCAGGGGCCACGAGCGACTGTCGCGCGTCAACTGGTCGACAACGAAGGAGACGTCCAGCGCGCGGCTGGCGGCGACGGAGTCGAAGTCGAGCGTCGCCGGGCCGTCGCAGATCGCGCACGGCGGCGTCTGTCCGTCCGCCAGCGTCTCGCCGCTGTCCTCGTAGGTGTGGCCGACGAGCGCGACGACGTAGCCGTGACTGGCCAGGTCGGTCGCGAGCGAGGTGAGCATCATGCGCGGGTCCTCGTACCCCGGCGAGAGGACCACCAGTGGATACCTGCCGCGTCGCGGCCACGCGCCGTCGAAGGCGTGGGTGGTGACGCCGGCCAGGTTCTGCGGGGTGACGCCGGAGCTCGCCGGCGTCTTCCGGCGCTGGATGACTCCGGCTGCCTCGGCGAGGGTCATGTAAGGGGCCGGAGTCCCGGTCCCGGGGACGGCCGGGTAGACCATCGTGACGGTCAGCCGGCGGGGGCCGGACGACGGCACCCACGGGTCGGGACGGCTCACGTCGGTGAGGTGGATGACGCTCTCGCCGGCCGCGTAGGGGCCGGTCGGCGCGGGGAGCGCGCCTTGGAAGGACCGTACGGCTGCGGCCGGTGCAGTGTCGGACGCGCGCGTGGCCACCGGTGTGGTCGTGGCGGCGCCCCCGGCGCCGGTTCCGCTGACGAGGGCGGCGAGCGCCAACGCGGCGACAGCGCTGATACGGCGATTGCGTTTCATGGGACCGACGCTAGGTTCCGCAGCTCCGTATCGAATCAGCCCATCGATGCGAATGTTCTGGTCCGCCGGGAGCACGTCGTGCGGAGCTGCACTAGGCGTCGAGATAGCGGTAGTCCCCGCCCGGGGGGCCGATCACCAGCCCACCGTTGCAGACCCTCCACTCGCTCATGCCGTCGACATCGTGGGAGACCAGGAACAGCCCCCGAGGCCGTTCGTCGTACTCGTCGTCCTGGTCGGAAGCCGGGATCCGGGCGATCTGACGCAGCCTCTCCTCGAACCACTGGAGAGCCGCCGCACGGATGTCTCCCCCGTAGAAGGCCCAGCTGACGTAGTTGTACTGCCGAGCAGGGAAGGCCCAGCCGCCGCTGTAGGTGCCTTCCGGATCGTCTGCTGCCACGATCTCCTTGATCCGGGAAAGCTGCCGGTCGTCACACTCCAGCCAGCCCCTGACCGCGACCATGGTTCCCACAGCGGTTTCTCCTCATACCTCTGGCACCGCACACACGCACGGTTCCTGTCCGCCGACACGCTAGAGGCCACCGGATCGGACCGGCAAAGGGGTTCTCGCGCCAAGCCACCGTCGGAGCCGGGATCACACCCCCTTCGGGCCACGTACGCTCACCCCTGTGACGAATCGGATCGAACAGCTCGTCGAGGAGTTGGTGGGCCCTCAGCCGGCCGGAGTGGCGCTCGATCTTCTCGACGACCACCTGCGGCGCGGGGACTCGGAGTTCGTGGCGCAGTTCGGCGCCGTGCTGCTGCGGCGCTACGGCGCGGGCGGCGGCGAGCACCGGTACCTCTTCGAGCGGCTCCTGTGGCGGCTGGCGACCACGCCCGGCCGCGAGAACGTGGGGCACGCGCTGCGTCTGGGCCTGGCCGCGCTCGGGGAAGGCCCCAGACCCGAACGTCGTGCGGCCGCCGTGCTGGCCGAGTACCAGTCCGTCCGGGACTTGGGGCCGGTGTTCGCGCCGGGGCGGTCCGGTGGCGGCGCGGACGAGTTGCGGGCCTGCCTGATCCACGAACTGGCCCTGCGCGGCGGCAGTGCCGAGGGGCTGCCCGAGGCCGTGGCGTGGGCCGGGGCCTCCCCGTACTGGCAGGAGCATCCGCTGTCCTGGCTCCCCTGGACCCTTGCGCCCCAGGAAGTCCGGCCGGTCGTCCCGCACTACTTCGTCGGGGGCATGACCTTCGGCTCGCGGTACACCCTGCCGGAGGGCGCCCCGCTGCCGAGCCGCGCCGCCGGGGACGTCCCGCTCGTCACCGCCAACCGGCTCGACTTCGCCCTCGAAGCCGCAGTTGACCGCTGGTCAAGGCGCCACAACGGGCGCGTCGAGTCGGGCATCCACCTCACGGACGCCCCGGTCGGGCCCGACACCGTCCACCCGGTACTGCTCTCGCTCTCCTTGGACTGCCTCGCCGAGCTGGCCGGCCCCGACCGCCTCACCGTCTTCACGACCACACCGGCCGAGGCCTGGAGCGTGCTCTTCGCGGCCGCCTCCCTCGGCGGCGGGCACAGCAACGACTGGTGGTACGGCGCCTACGGCCGCCTCGCCGCCTGGCGGTCCGTCGCGGCCCTGGTGGGCGCGCCCGACGGTGCGGCACCGGCCGAGGTGGAGCAGCTGGCGGGCGCCTGCACCTGGTACGGCTTCAGCGCCTCCACCCACTGGTTCAACTACGCCGACATGGACATCGGCCTCCTGGTGCTCTCCCCCGACGGCCGCCGCCTCGCCGTCCTGGCCGCCACCGACTACAACGGCGGCTGAGCCGCAGGAACCACGGACCGCCCCGGCCGGACCGCCGAAGCGACGAGCCAGGGCCCCGGCACTGTGCCAGGGCCCTGGCCAGGACGCCCGCTATCCGTGGGTCGTACCGTAGTAGCCCCGCTCCGCGGCGACGCCGTACGGGCACTCCGACTTCTGGTACTCGTAGCGCCAGGCGCTGGTGTGGCTGCTCCCGTCCGCGCAGACGAGGGTGGTGCGGACGTACACCCCGGTGCCCGCGCACTTGGCGTGGAAGCGACCCGCACCACCCGGGCCGCCCTTGTCGTACCACGTGATGCAGCCCGCGAGGTGGCCCGCCGAGTCGGCGGCCACGGCCGGAGTGGCGGCGAAGACGGTGCCGAGCAGAGCGGCGGTAGCGATCCCGATGGCGAGACGCTTCATCAGTTCCCCCTGAGTTCGGTCGAGCCAACTGCCGTGGACACGCCAATCCTTGCGGCTGGCCTCGGTGGTGTCGTCACGAAAACCGGCCAAGCCCGACCGGGCCCGGTGGCCGGGGCGCGGCCCTACGCCCTGACTTCGTAGAAGCCGCTCTCGAAGACCGTGCCGCAGCGGTCCTCGGGGGCGTCCGCGTGCTCGGTGATGTGCACCAGGACGGACTCGTCGGTGTCGTTGGTCCAGAGCCGGAACGCGCCGCCGGCGCCGAACATCTCGCCGTAGCCGATCTGGGTACGGCTCGCGCCCTCGCCCGAGTAGGCCCGGTAGATGGTCGGCCCGGGGGTGTCGGAGCCGATCCAGAGGTAGGCGCCGGGCGGCACCAGCATGGCGGGGCCGCACTCCAGCTCCCCCGAGTACGGCTCCTCGCAGGCCCAGGTCCGGTGCTCCAGCAGGGTGTCCGCCCACGCGGGGGCGATCCCGGCCAGGCCGGTCAGGGCCGCGACGGCGGCGACGGTCGTCACTCTCAGTCTCCTGCACATGGTGTTTCGCATGCAGACCGTATCCCCGGTGCCGACGGCCGCCAGTTGGCCGGACGGAACTGATGCCCCGTCCGGCCGAGCACAGATCCGGCGTCGGCCAGGAGGCGGCGCCGACGCCTCACTCGTGTGCCGCTGCGGGCCGGTCCGGGCGGTAGACGGTCAGCGCGGTCTCGGCCTTGGTCAGGCGGAGGCGGTCCGGGGCGGGGACGGCCTCGCCGTCGACGGCGAGGTGGGGGACGGTGTCGAGGGCGGCGAGGTCGAGGGCGGGGAGGCGGGCCTCGCGGTAGACGGGGGTGGTGGCGAGGGTGCCGGTGAGGAAGGCGAGGAGGAGGCGGGTGCGGGCGAAGGGGTGGCTGCCGTCGACGGCGCGGATGTCGAGGAGGCCGCCGTCGAGCTCGCTGCGGTGGGTGGGGGCGAAGCCGGGCGGGTCGTAGGCGCCGTTGCCCGCGAAGAGCAGCCAGAGGCTGCGGGGGACGCCGGAGACGGTCAGCCTGACCGGCTCGGCGGAGGACAGCACCTGGACCAGCGCCACGGCCAGCGCGGGCCACTTGCCCAGCCGCTTCTCCATGCTTTCGCGGACCCGGACCAGCTCGGGGTAGATCCCGATGCTGAAGGTGTTCAGGAAGAGCCGGTCGCCGCCCTCCGCGCGGACCAGCCCGAGGTCCACGGCCCGCGCGCTGCCGCGGCGGACGGCCTCCGCGGTGGCGGCCAGGGTGCCGGCGCCCAGGTCCCGGGCGAAGTGGTTGAGGGTGCCGCCGGGGAAGACCGCCAGCGGCAGGCCCTCCCGGACGGCGACCCCGGCGGCCAGGTTGACGCTGCCGTCCCCGCCGCAGATGCCGAGCGCCCCGCCCGAGGCGAGGGCGAGGGCGGCGGCCCGGTCGAGCAGCGCGGCCAGGTCGTCGCCGTCCTCGAACAGCTGGATGTCCGCCTCGGGGAGCAGCTCGCGCAGCTCCTCGACGGTCGCCTCCCCGCTGCTCCCCGACTGCGCGTTGACCACCACGTGCAGCCCGGCCCCGGTGGGCAGTGCGGGCGCGTCGGTCCGGGGCGTCGCCGTGCCGGCGGGCCGGCCGTCGCGCCGGGGCCACCAGCGCAGCGTGAGCGCCGCCGCGCCCGCGCCGAGCGCCGCTCCGGCCAGGACGTCACTGGGGTAGTGGACCCCCACGTACACCCGGGAGGCCATCACTCCGGCCGCCACCGGAGCGGCGAGGGCGCCGAGCAGCGGCGATTCGATCGCGAGCGCGGTGGCGAAGGCCGCCGCCGAGGCCGAGTGCCCCGAGGGGAAGGAGCTGGTGAAGGGCTGCCTGACCAGGCGTCGGACGACCGGCACCAGGTCGATCGCGGGTCGCGGCCGCCGGGTGAGGCCCTTGGCCGCGAGGTTCACGGTGGCCGAGGCGAGCAGCAGCGAGCCCACCCCGCGCAGCGCGGCCCGGCGGGCGGCCGGGCGGCCGGTCGCGCCGAGGACGGCGGCGGCGGCCACCCAGAGCTTGCCGTGGTCGGCGGCCCTGGTCAGCCGGTGCAGCCACGGGTCGGCACCGCGCATCCGGCGGGTGGCGACCTGGGCGAAGAGCCGGGTGTCGAGCGAGTTCAGGGCTTTCCTCATCCGAAACGGTCCTCCCCATCCGGTGCTGCCGACCCACCACGCTTACCCCAAGAACCTCCGTCGACACGGCCCACCACACCGTGCTGCCCCCGCCCGGAGACCGGACGGGCGCAGCATCTGCGGCGCCGACGGTCAGCCGCGGCCCAGGTCGCGGTTGATGAAGGCGAACAGCTCCTCGTCGCTCGCATCCGCCAGGCTGTCCGCCGCCGAGGCGGCCGGCTTGGCCTCGACCGCCGGCGCAGCCGCGGCGGGGCCGCCGTTCCACTGGGCGAGCAGGCTCTGCAGG
Organism: Kitasatospora sp. NPDC002227; assembly: GCF_040296285.1. Classification (NCBI taxonomy): domain Bacteria; kingdom Bacillati; phylum Actinomycetota; class Actinomycetes; order Kitasatosporales; family Streptomycetaceae; genus Kitasatospora; species Kitasatospora sp. NPDC002227. The sequence goes on along the minus strand of NZ_JBEOWY010000065.1, from coordinate 9,926 downwards.
CGCATCGCCACCTTGGCCTTGACCAGGTTGTCCGCCCCGGCGGAGGCCACGGCCGCGTCCAGGCGGTTCAGCTCGGCGAGGAAGGCCTCACCGGCCGAGGCCTGCTCGGGGAGCAGCTCGGCCCGCAGGTAGCGGACCAGCGCGGTCGGCGTCGGGTGGTCGAAGACCAGGGTGGCCGGGAGGGCCAGGCCGGTCGCCGCGCCGAGCTGGGTGCGGAAGTCCACCGCCGTCAGCGAGTCGAAGCCCATCGCGCTGAACGAGCGGGTGGCCTCGACCGCCGTGGCCGAGGAGTGGCCGAGCGCGAGCGCGGCCTGGGTGCGGACCAGGTCCAGCAGGGCCTCGTCCCGTTCCGTCTCCCCCAGCCCGGCCAGCCGCTCGCGCAGCCGGTCACCCCCGCCGGCCACCGCCACCGGCTCGGCCGTGGCGGCGGCCATCGCCGCCTGGGCCTGGGGCACGCCGCGCAGCAGCGCGCAGCCCCGGGCCGCGGTGAACAGCGGCGTGAAGGTCTCCCACACCACGTCCGCCACGGTCAGGCAGGCCTCGCCGTCGTCCAGCGCGCCCTGCAGGGCGCCCCAGGCGGTGTCCGGGTCGAGCGCGGGGAGCCCGCGACGGCGCAGGCCCTCGGCGCGCTCGGCGTCGGCGGCCATCCCGCCGCCGCCCCACGGGCCCCAGGCCACCGAGGTGGCCGCCAGGCCCCGGGCCCGCCGGTCGGCGGCGAGCGCGTCCAGGTAGGCGTTGGCCGAGGAGTAGGCGGACTGCCCGCCGCTGCCCCAGATCCCGGAGATGGAGGCGAAGAGCACGAAGGCGTCCAGCTCCACGCCCTCCAGCAGCTCGTCCAGGTGCCGCGCCCCGGCCGCCTTCGCGGCCACCACCTCGGCGAAGGAGCCGAGGTCGGTGTCGGCGATGGTCTCGGAGGCGCCGACACCCGCCGCGTGCACCACGGACCGGACGGGCGAGCCGTCGGCTGCCAGGCCGTCCAGCAGCTTGGCGAGCGCACCCCGGTCCGCGATGTCGCAGGACTCGAGGCTCACCCGCACGCCGCTCGCGGCCAGCCCGGCCGCCGCCTCCGCCGCGCCGGGCGCGTCCGCGCCCCGGCGGCTCACCAGCACCAGGTGCTCGGCGCCGTTCTCGGCCAGCCAGCGGGCCGCCCGCAGGCCGAGCGAACCGGTACCGCCGGTGATCAGCACCGTGCCACGGGCCCGCCAGGCCGTCCGGTCGGCCGGGGCCGACTGACGCGGGGCGCGGACCAGCCTGCGGGCCAGCAGCCCGGACGGGCGGATCGCCAGCTGGTCCTCCTCGCCGCCGCCGGTGAGCACGGCGCGCAGCCGCTCCCGGCCGGTCGCGTCCAGCTGCGCCGGCAGATCGATCACGCCGCCCCAGCGGTCGGCGCACTCCAGGCCCACCACGCGGCCCAGACCGGCCAGTTGGGCCTGGTCGGGGTGGACCGGCTCGCCGGGGGCGACCGCCGCACCGCCGGAGGTCAGGCACCAGAGCGGGGCCTCGATCGCGGCGTCCCCGAGCGCCTGCACCAGCAGCAGCGTGAGCCCGATGCCGGTGGTGACGGCCGGGTGCTTGGGATGCGCGGCCCGGTCGAGCCCGAGCAGCGAGACGACTCCGGTCGTGGATTCGCCCGCCGCTACCCGCAGTTGATCGGCCAGCGCGGCCCGGCCGGTGTCGGCGTCGCCGACCTCGACCCGCACGGCCGTACCGCCGCGCTCGGTCAGCGCGCCGATCACCTGCTCCGCCAGCGAGGGTTCGCCGCCGGGCACCAGCACCAGCCAGTTACCGCGCTCCCGGCCCGGCTTGGGCTCGGCGACGGCCTCCCAGCGCACCCGGTAGCGCCAACCGTCCAGCACGGACTGCTCCTTGCGCTGCTTGCGCCAGGAGGAGAGGGCCGGCAGCAGCTCGCTGAGCGGCTGGGCCGGGTCGATGGCGAGCTCGCTGCCGAGCGCCGCCAAGTCCTGCCGCTCGACCGCGTCCCAGAAGCGCCCGGCCTCGATGTCCAGGCCCGGGGCGGCCGTTGCGGGCGAGCCGGAGGCCAGCCAGTACCGGTCCCGCCGGAAGCGGTAGGTCGGCAGGTCGACCCGGGCGGCACCGGAGCCGGCGAAGTACGCCGCCCAGTCGATCCGCACTCCGCGCACGTACAGGCGGGCGACGGAGCTCACCAGCGTGTGCACCTCGGGCCGCCCGGCCCGCTGGACGGGCGCCCAGGCCGGGTCGGCCGCCAGCGCGGAGAGCACCCCGTCGGGGCCCAACTCCACCACCGTGCCCACACCTTGCTCGCGCAGGCTCGCAACGCCGTCGGCGAAGCGGACGCTCTCGCGGACGTGCCGCACCCAGTGCTCGGGGGTGGTGAGCTCGGCGTCCGCCAGGTTGGAGACCACCGGGATCCGGGGGGCGGCGTACGTGAGCGACTCGGCGACCGCGCGGAACTCGGCGAGCATCGGGTCCATCAGCGGCGAGTGGAAGGCGTGGCTGACCGTGAGCCGCTTGACCTTCCGGCCCTCGGCCCGCCAGGCCGCCTCCAGCTCCGCGACGGCAGCCTCGACCCCCGAAACCACCACGGAGTCCGCCGAGTTGACCGCAGCGACGTCAACTCCCTCGACCAGCGTGGCCCGGACGTCCTCCTCCGAGGCCTGCACCGCGAGCATCGCACCGCCGGCCGGCAGCGCCTGCATCAGCCGGCCACGGGCGGCGACCAGCTTGCAGGCGTCGGCCAGGCCCAGCACACCCGCCACGTGCGCGGCGGCCAGCTCACCGATCGAGTGACCGGTCACGAAGTCCGGTGTCACACCCCAGGATTCGAGCAGCCGGAACAGTGCCACCTCGATCGCGAACAGCCCGGTCTGGGTGTACGCGGTCCGGTCCAGCAGCCCCGAAGCGTCCTCGAACAGCACCTCACGCAGCGGCCGCTCGAGCTCGGCGTCGAGCTTGGCACACACCTCGTCCAGCGCCGCCGCGAACACCGGGTACGCGTCGTACAGTTCACGCCCCATCCCGGCCCGCTGGCTGCCCTGGCCGGAGAAGGCGAAGGCGGTCAGGCCCTCGGCCCGCACCCCGGCGGTCACCGAACCGGCGGCCCGGCCCTCGGCGAGCGCGTCCAGGCCGTCGAGCAGATGGTCCCGGTCGTGGCCGACCACGACGGCCCGGTGCTCGAACGCCGCCCGGCCGGTGGAGAGCGAGAAGGCGGTGTCCAGCAGGCCCGACTCCGGCGCGCCGCGCAGGAGTTCGGCCAGGGCCCGGGCCTGCTCGCGCAGCGTGTCGGCGCTGCGGGCGGAGAGCACGAGCGGGAGGTCACCCGCCGGACCGGACACCTGCTCCGGTGCGGCGGCCGGGGCCACGTCCTCGATGATCGCGTGCACGTTGGTGCCGCTGATGCCGAAGGCCGAGATGCCGGCCCGGCGCGGGCGGTCCTCCTGGTGCGGCCAGGCGGTGGGCTCGGTGAGCAGTCGCACCGCGCCCGCCGTCCAGTCCACGTGCGAGGTCGGCTCGTCCACGTGCAGGGTGCGCGGCAGTACCTCGTTCCGCATGGCCATCACCATCTTGATGATGCCGCCGACACCGGCCGCGGACTGCATGTGGCCGAGGTTGGACTTGAGCGAGCCCAGCCAGAGCGGCCGGTCCTCGGGCCGGTCCTGGCCGTAGGTGGCGAGCAGCGCCTGGGCCTCGATCGGGTCGCCCAGCGGGGTGCCGGTGCCGTGCGCCTCGACCACGTCGACCTGGTCGGAGGTCAGTCGGGCGTTGGCCAGCGCCTGCCGGATCACCCGCTGCTGAGCAGGGCCGTTGGGCGCGGTCAGGCCGTTGGAGGCACCGTCCTGGTTGACCGCCGTACCGCGCACCACCGCGAGCACGGGGTGCCCGTGGCGGCGTGCCTCGGAGAGCGGCTCGACCAGCAGCATGCCGACGCCCTCGGCCCAGCCGGTGCCGTCCGCCGCCTCGGCGAAGGACTTGCAGCGGCCGTCCTGCGCGAGACCGCGCTGGCGGCTGAACTCGGTGAACATCCCCGGCGTGGCCATCACGGCCGCGCCGCCGACCAGCGCCATCCCGCACTCGCCGCTGCGCAGCGCCTGGACGGCGAGGTGCAGGGCGACCAGCGAGGAGGAGCAGGCCGTGTCGACCGTCATCGACGGGCCCTCGAGCCCGAAGGTGTAGGACAGGCGGCCGGAGACCACGCTGCCGGTGTTGCCGGTCAGCAGGTGCCCCTCCAGGCCGTCCGGCAGCTCACCGGAGAGAGCCGAGCCGTAGCCGGACGGCGCCGCGCCGATGAACACGCCCGCCTGGCGGCCGCGCACCGTCGCCGGGTCGAGCCCGGCCCGCTCGAAGACCTCCCAGGCCGTCTCGAGCAGCAGGCGCTGCTGCGGGTCCATGGCGAGCGCCTCGCGCGGCGAGATCCCGAAGAACGCGGCGTCGAAGCCGGCCACGTCGTACAGGAAGCCGCCCTCGCGGACGTACGAGGTCCCGGCCCGGTTCAGGTCGGCGTCGAACAGCCCCTCCACGTCCCAGCCACGGTCGGTCGGGAAGCCCGAAACCGCATCGCCACCATCCGCCACCAACTGCCAGAGCTCCTCCGGCGAGCGGACCCCGCCCGGGAAGCGGCAGCTCATGGCGACGATCGCGATCGGCTCCTCGGCCGTGGTGGCCTGCTGGACGACCGCCTTCGCGTCCGCCTGCCCAGGCGTGTCGGCGCCGGGCAGCTCGGCGCCCAGGTGCTGCGCGAGCGCGGCCACGGTCGGGTGGTCGAAGACCAGGGTGGCGGGCAGGCGCAGACCGGTCGCGGTGTTGAGGCGGTTGCGCAGCTCGACCGAGGTGAGCGAGTCGAAGCCGAGGTCCTTGAACGCCCGGTCCGGCTCGACGCTCGCCACCGAGCTGTGGCCGAGCACCGCGGCGACACTCCCCCGGACCAGGTCGAGCAGCGCCCGCTCCCGCTCCGGCCCGGTCAGCCCGACGAGCCGGCCGGCCAGCGTGCCCTGCTCGCCGCGCGTGTCGCCCGATGCGGCGGCGGCCCGACGCCGGGTGACCCGGACCAGCTCCCGCAGCAGCGGCGGGACACCGTGCTCGGCCGCGCGCTCGCGCAGCGTGGCGAGGTCCAGCCGCGCCGGGACCAGCAGCGCCTCGGCGCTCGCCCCGGCCGCGTCGAACAGCCCCAGCCCCTGGGCCGGGCTGAACGGCAGCACCCCTGCCTCGGCCATCCGGCGCAGATCCGCCTCGGTCAGCTCCTCGGTCATGCCGCCGCCGGACTGCTGCCACGGGCCCCAGGCGAGCGAGGTGGCGGGCAGGCCGAGGGTGCGGCGGTGAGCCGCGAGGGCGTCGAGGTAGGCGTTGGCGGCGGCGTAGTTGGACTGCCCCGCGCCGCCGACGATGCCGGAGGCGGAGGAGAACATCACGAACGCGGCGAGGTCCTGGGTGAGCGTGAGCTCGTGCAGGTGCCGGGCGGCGTCGGCCTTGGGGCCACGGACAGCGGCGAGCCGCTCGGGGGTCATGCCGGCAACCAGGCCGTCGTCCAGCACGCCCGCCGTGTGGACCACGGCGGTCAGCTCACGGCCGGCCAGAACGGCGGCCAGCGCGTCGCGGTCGGCGACGTCACAGGCCACCACCTCGGCCCTGGCACCCAACTCGCCAAGTTCGGCGACGAGTTCGGCCGAACCGGCGGCCTCGAGGCCACGGCGGGAGAGCAGCAGGAGCTTGCGCGCCCCGTGCTCGGTAACCAGGTGCCGGGCCACCAGCCCGCCCAGCGAACCGGTCCCGCCGGTGATCAACACCTCACGCGCCGGATCGAGCTGCTGCGGGACCGTCAGGACGACCTTGCCGACATGCTTGGCCTGGCTGACGAACCGGAACGCCTCCCGCGCCTGCCGGACGTCCCAACTGCGCACCGGCAGCGTCTCGATGACGCCCGACGCGAACAGGTCGAGCAGCTCGGCGAGGAGCTCGCCGATCCGCGCCGGGCCGGCCTCGACCAAGTCGAACGCCTGGTACACGACCCCCTCGGACACGGTCGTGCGAATGTCCGTCTTACCCATCTCCAGGAACCGCCCGCCACGCGGCAGCAGGCTCAGCGAGGCGTCCACGAACTCGCCCGCCAGGGCGTTGAGGACGACGTCCACGCCCTCACCCTCGGTCACTGCGAGGAACTTCTCCGCGAAAGCCAGGTCACGCGAGGACGCGATGTGGTCATCGTCCAGGCCCAGCGAGCGCAAGGTGTCCCACTTGCCGGGGCTCGCCGTCGCGAAGACCTCCGCACCCAGGTACCGGGCCAGCTGGATCGCCGCCATGCCGACACCACCGGCACCCGCGTGCACCAGCACCCGCTCACCGGCCCGGACGCTACCAAGGTCGGTCCACGCGTACAGCGCGGTCAGGAACACGATCGGCACCGACGCCGCCCGCGCGAACGACCACCCCACCGGAACCGGCGCCACCATCCGGTAGTCGGTGACCGCGAACGGCCCGAACCCACCACCGAACATCCCCAGCACCCGGTCACCCACAGCCAGCCCGGTCACGCCCGGACCGACCTCGGCCACCACACCCGCACCCTCGATACCCAGCGGCGCCACCACCGGATACATCCCCAAAGCATTCAGCACGTCCCGGAAGTTCACACCCCCGGCCCGCACCGCGATCCGCACCTGCCCCTCGGCCAACGGCTCCACCGCCGCCTCGACCAGCTCCAACGCCTCCAGCGTCCCGCGCTCACGGCTGTCCAGCCGCCACGCCACACCCTCCGGCGCGACCAACTCCCCAGCCGTGTCGGCCCGCAGCAGGCGCGGCGCCAACACCGCACCGGCCCGAACAGCCACCTGCGACTCACCCGAAGCAACAGCCCCGGCCACCACAGCCCACGACTCCGCAGAGCCGTCCACATCCACCAACACCACCCGACCCGGCTGCTCCGACTGAGCAGAACGCACCAGACCCCAGACCGCCGCACCCTCCAGATCAGCCACACCCTCACCGGAGTTGGTGGCGACCGCCGCGCGGGTCAGCAGCACCAGCCGGGCTTCGGGGTTGGACTCGTCGGCCAGCAGCTCCTGAATCAGTTGCAGGGCCTGCTCGGGCGCCGTGGCGCGGGCCACCAGCACCGAGGCCGACTCCACGTCACCCGTCGGCAGCCCACTGCCCAGCGTGTCCTCACCCAGCAGCGCCCAGCCGTCGGTCGTACCCTCGGCAGCCGGTATCGCCGACCAGCCGAGACGGAAGAGCGAGTCGGCGCTCGAGTCGGAGGCCCTGAGCTGTTCCTGCGTCACCTGACGCAGCACCAGCGAGTCCACCGAGAGAACCGGGGCGCCCGACTCATCGGCCGCCAGCAGCGCGACGCCATCCGTGCCGGTCCGCGACAGGCGCACCCGCAGTACGGCCGCACCCGAGGCGAAGAGCGACACGCCCGACCAGGAGAACGGGAGTCCCCCGCCCTGCTGCGACTCGCCCGAACCCGAGGCCGGGTCGGCCGCCAGCGCGGTGGCGTGCAGGGCGGCGTCCAGCAGTGCCGGGTGCAGGCCGAAGCCCTCGGCGTCGGTCTCGGCCGGCAGCGCGACCTCCGCGTACACCTCCTCGCCACGCCGCCAGGCGGCTCGCAGGCCCTGGAACGACGGGCCGTAGGCGAACCCGCGGTCGGCGAACTCGGGGTAGAGCGACTCCACCGGCACCGCGACCGCCGAGGCGGGCGGCCAGGTGGACAACTCCTCAGCAGCGAAAGGAGCCTGGGGCGATCCGGCGAGCGAACCCGTCGCGTGCCGACGCCAGACGTCCTCACCGTGCTGCTGGGAGTAGATGCTCAGCGCGCGGGCGCCGTCCTCCTCCTCCGCTCCGACCCGGACCTGCACCTGGACCGTCCCGCTATCGGCGAGGACCAGCGGCGCCTCCAGGATCAGCTCCTCCACCCCCTGGCAGCCGGCCTGGTCGGCGGCGCGCATGGCGAGCTCGACGAAGGCGGTGCCGGGGAGCAGGACGTGATCCATGATCCGGTGCTCGGCCAGCCACGGGTGGGTCTTGAGCGAGAGCGAACCGGTCAGCACCGTCCCCGCCCCGTCGGCGAGAGCGACGGCGGCGCCGAGCAGCGGGTGATCGGTCGCCCGCAGGCCCAGCTCGGTGACATCGCCCGAGAAGCCGCCTGCCATCGTCGGCCAGTACCGGGCGTGCTGGAAGGCGTAGGTCGGCAGCTCCACATGGGCTGCGCCGCTGAACAGCGCGGACCAGTCGACGGCCGTGCCGCGCACGTACGCACCGGCCAGTGCGGCCAGCAGGCCGGCCGCCTCCGGTCGTCCCGAACGGGCAAGCGGCAGCGCCACCGTCCCGTCCGGTACCAGGGCGGCGAGGACGGCGTCGGGGCCGAGCTCGAGGAAGGTCCGGACACCCTCGCCCCGCAGGGTCGCCACGCCGTCGGCGAAGCGGACCGCCTCGCGGACGTGGCGCGCCCAGTACTCGGGCGTGGCGAGCTCCTCGGTGAACGAGCCGGTGAGGTTCGAGACCACCGGGATCGTCGGCACGCTGTACTCCAGAGTCTCCGCGACTGCGCGGAACTCGGCGAGCATCGGGTCCATCAGCGAGGAGTGGAACGCGTGGCTCACGGTGAGCCGCTTGACCTTCCGGCCCTCGGCCCGCCAGGCCGCCTCCAGCGCCGCGACATCCGCCTCAGCACCGGAAACCACCACAGACGAAGGCCCGTTGACCGCCGCGACATCCACCGCACCAGCCAGCACGGCCCGGACCTCGGCCTCCGTCGCCTGCACGGCGAGCATCGCACCACCACTCGGCAGCGCCTGCATCAGCCGGCCACGAGCGGCCACCAGACGGCACGCGTCCTCCAACGACCACACACCGGCCACATACGCCGCCGCCAGCTCACCGATCGAATGCCCGGCCACCAAGTCGGGCGTCACACCCCAGGACTCCACCAGCCGGAACAGCGCCACCTCGAAGGCGAACAGCCCGGCCTGCGTCCACACGGTCTGGTCCAGCAGATCCGTCGAGGCGTCGAACATCACCTCACGCAGCGGCCGCTCCAACTCGGCGTCGAACTGCGCACACACCGCATCAAGCGCATCCGCGAACACCGGGAACGCCCCGTACAGTTCACGCCCCATCCCCGCCCGCTGACTCCCCTGGCCGGAGAACAGGAACCCGGTCCGGCCCTCCACCACCGAGCCCACCACCACACCCGCCGCCTCGCCACCCCCGGCGACCACAGCCAACCCCGCCAGCAACTCCGCGGCATCCGCACCGAGCACCACAGCCCGCTGCTCGAACTCCGCCCGCGACACCGCCAACGCCCGACCGACCCCAGCAACCGACACACCCGCGTCCAACTGCTCCGCCAGCCGCCCGGCCTGCGCACACAACGCAGCCCCACCACGACCCGACACCACCCACGGCACCACCGGCCCGGCCACCGAAACCCCGGCCTCCGCCGCCTCCGGCGCCTGCTCCAGCACCGCATGGGCGTTCGTGCCACTCATACCGAACGAGGACACACCCGCCCGGCGGGGACGCCCGGTCTCCGGCCACTCCACCGACTCCGTCAGCAGCTCCACCGCACCCGCCGACCAGTCCACATGCGGCGACGGCGCATCCACATGCAACGTACGCGGCAGCACACCGTGCCGCATCGCCATCACCATCTTGATCACACTCGCCACACCCGAAGCCGCCTGCGTGTGACCGATGTTCGACTTCAACGAACCCAACAACAGCGGGTTCGCCGCGTCCCGGTCGCGACCGTAGGTGGCGAGCAAGGCCTGCGCCTCGATCGGGTCGCCCAGCGCCGTACCGGTGCCGTGCGCCTCGACGGCGTCGATCTGGTCGGCCGTCAGCTGGGCGTTGGCGAGTGCGGCGCGGATCACCCGCTGCTGCGACGGACCGTTCGGCGCCGTCAGACCGTTCGACGCACCGTCCTGGTTGACCGCAGAACCCCGCACCACCGCAAGCAC
>NZ_JBEOWY010000064.1:0-42484 GCF_040296285.1 Kitasatospora sp. NPDC002227 | reverse complement strand
GCCCCGGGGCCGGGTGGGGGGCCCCCCCCCCCCGCCCGGGGCCCCACCACTCTGCTTCGGGGCCTCACGCCTGGGCGAAGGCGAGCACGGTGTTGTGGCCGCCGAAGCCGGCCGAGTTGCTCACGGCCAGCCGGATGCGGTGGCGGCGGGCACCGTCGGTCACCAGGTCGAGCCCGGCTGCCTCCGGGCCCGGTCTTCGCAGACCGGCCACCGGCGGGGCGAGGCCGTGCTCGACACTCAGCGCGGTGAGCACTGCCTCGACGGCACCCGCCGCGCCCATGGTGTGGCCGAGCACACCCTTGGCGGAGGTGACGGACGGGGCGGTGGGACCGTACAGACGCTGCAGCAGCAGTGCCTCCGCCCGGTCGCCCGTCGGGGTGCTGGTGCCGTGGGAGTTGACGTGGTCGACGTCCCCGGGGCGGGCGCCCGCCGCGGCCAGGGCCTGCGCGGTGGCCGCCGCGAGACCCCGGGCCCCGGGGTGGGGCGCCACCGGGTCGTACGCGTCGGTGGCCGTGCCGTGGCCCACCAGCAGCGCGTGCACCTGGGCGCCCCGGACCAGGGCGTCCGCCTGACGCTCCAGCACCAGCAGGCCGGCGGCCTCCCCGATCACGAACCCGTCCCGCTCCCGGTCGAACGGCCGGGAGGCGGTGGCCGGGTCGGTGTTGCGCGAGAGGGCACCGAGTCGCCCGAAGCCCGCCACGCAGAGCGGGGTGACCATCGCATCGGCTCCCCCGACCAGTACCACGTCACAGGTGTGGCTCTGCAGCAGCATCGCCCCGAGGAGCACCGCCGTGGCACCGGAGGAGCAGGCGGTGGCGGTGTGCAGCACCGGGCCGTGCACCCCGAGCTCGATGGCCAGCTGACCGGCCGCCATGTTCGGCAGATAGCCCGGCAGGGTGGTGGCCGATACCGCCGCCGGGCCCCGGCTGATCAGCCTGGCTGTCTGCTCCTCGAACCGGCCCACGCCCCCGGCCGCCGATCCCAGCACCACCCCGACCCGCGCGCCGTCCCACGCCCGGCCGGTCGGCTCTCCTGGCCCGGGCGGTCTCCCTGGCCCGGGCGGTCTCCTTCGCCTGGGTGGCCGGCTGCCTGCAGGTGCCGGCGTTGGTCCGGGAGGCACCGCCCAGCCGGCGTCCGCGACCGCCTCCCGGGCGGCGGTGAGGGCGAGTTGGGTGCACCGGTCGTGCCGCCAGACTCCCCGGCCGGCCAGGTGGCGGAGAGGGTCGTAGCCGGGCACCCGGCAGGAGAGACCGACCGGCAGCGCGGCCAGCTCCGGATCGGGTGCCGCCGCCGGGCGCCCGGCCAGCACGCCCTCCCAGCTCGGCCCCGTGCCCACCCCGGCCGGAGTCACCAGCCCGACGCCGGTCACGGCGAGGGGCGGGTAGGGGCGCAGCGGGGCCGCCGGGGTGGTCACTCCGGCTCCTGCCAGGCCTCGGGCGGGATCAGCGCGAGGACGGTGCCCACCAGTTGGCGGAGCGTCAGCTCGGCGGCGGAGTCCTCGTCCGCCAGCGGGACGCCCCAGTGCTCCTGCAGGGTGAGGAACAGCTCGACGCGCGCGAGCGAGTCCAGGTCGAGGTCGGCGAGGGTGGCCTCGGGGCGGAGCTCGGCCTCCGGGACCTCGAACTTCTCGGTCAGGACGGTGGAAAGGTGTCGGCGGACGGCTTCCTGGTGGATGTCTCGGGTCTCCATGGGTGGACCTTTCGGGAACGGGTCGGGTGGCGGCCTGCCGGGGCTCAGCGACTCGGGAGCCGGGGGCCCGGCAGGAGCGTACGACTGGTCGCAGCGGGCCAGTTGAGGGTGACGGAGGCCCAGGTCAGGCCGCCGCCGAAGGCGGTGAGCAGGGTACGGGCGCCGGGTCTCACGGCGCCGGTGGCGAGCACCTCGGCCAGGGCGAGCGGGATCGAGGCGGCGGCGGTGTTGCCGACCTCCTGGATGTTGCCGAAGCGGTGCTCACGCGGGACGGCCAGCCGGTCGGCGACGGCGTCGAGGATCCGCTGGTTGGCCTGGTGGCCGACGAAGGCCTCGACCGAGCCGCCCGGCCAGCCGCTCGCCGCGAGCACCGCCCGGGCCGATCGGGTCATCCGCTGCACCGCCTCGGCGTAGACCTCCCGGCCGCGCATCCGGAAGTACCGGTCCGGTCGAGGTGGCGGGGTGGGCGGCCCGCCCGGCCGGTCACCGGGCGGATCACCTGGCGGGTCGGGGTACGGCGCGCGGGCTCCGCCTGCGGCGATCGTGATCAGGTCGGCACCCGCGCCGTCGCTGCCCCAGTCGGTGTGCAGGACGGCGCCGGGCTCCTCCGGCTCGCCTGCGGCCAGCAGGACGGCTCCGGCGCCGTCCCCGAACAGCGCGGCGGTGTCACGGTCGTAGGGATCGATGATGGTGGAGTACTTCTCGGCGGCGACCACCAACGGGGCGGCGCAGGCACCGGCCCGGACCAGCGCCGCCGCGGTGATCAGCCCGTACAGGAAGCCTGAGCAGACCGCCGAGAGGTCGAAGGCGGGAGCGGTGCCCAGCCCCAGCCGCTGGGCGACCTCGGGCGCGGTGGCGGGACACCTGCGGTCCGGTGTGGTGGTGGCCAGCAGGAGCAGGTCGGGCCGGTGGCCCGGCGCCGAGTGCAGCGCGGCGGTGGCCGCGGCCACGGCGAGGTCTCCGGTGCTGACTTCGTCGTCGGCCCGGCGCCGACGCAGGATGCCGGTACGGGTGCGCAGCCAGTCGTCGGTGGTGGCGAGGTCGCCGAGCGCGATGACCTCCTGGTTGCTGACCGACCTCGGCGGCAGGCTCGCACCCAGGCCGCGGACAACGGCTGCCCGGGCCGGGGCGGGCCGGCCGGGGGCCGGCGCAGGCGCCGGGGCAGGGGCAGGACCGGGGCCGGGGACGGGGTCGGCTTCGATGGTGATCACCTCCGTACTGCTGACGGTGTGCCAGGCGGCGGGCAGGGACGCTCTGCTACGGCTGCCGCCTCCGGGGGCGGCACGCCTCAACCGGCCGACACGAACGGCGAGGGGGGTTTGGGGGTGCCCGCGAGACCTCCCTCCGGGGTGGCGAGGCCGCCGTCCACCAGCAGGGCCTGGCCGGTGAGGTAGCCGGAGGCCGGGGCGGCGAGGAAGAGCGCGGCGGGAGCGATCTCCTCGGGGGTGGCCCAGCGGCCGAGCGGGACGTGGGCCACCAGCCAGTCGCTGATCGGGGCGTTGCCGTACGCGAAGGAGGTCATGTCCGTGCGCGTCCAGCCCGGGCAGAGGGCGTTGACCCGGATGCCCTGCCGGGCCCAGCCGGTGGCCAGGCTGCGGACCAGGGAGATCTGGGCCGCCTTGGTGGCCGCGTAGGCCTCCATCATCGGTGCGCCCACCACCCCGGCCACCGAGGAGACCAGCACCAGACTGGCCCGCTGCGAGGCGGCGAGGTGGGGGTAGGCGTGGCGGCAGAGCGCGGCGGTGGCGTTCAGATTGACCGTCACCACCTTGTCCCAGGCGGGCTGCGGCAGGTGCTGCAGGGGCAGCAAGGTCGGGCTGCCGTCGGGCTCGGAGGGCAGGATCCCGGCGTTGTGGATCACCACGTCCAGCCCGCCGAGCGCCTCGGCGGCCTGGTCGACCACGGCGCCGGCCGCCGCGGTGTCGTTCAGGTCGCCGGGGACGGCCACGGCGACCCGCCCGAGTCCGCAGACCTGTTCGGTGGTGCTCTTGAGCGCCTCGGCCGTCCGGGCGGAGAGCGCCAGGTCGGCACCGGCTTCGGCCAGGGCGAGGGCCACTGCTCTGCCGATGCCCCGGGAGGCACCGGTGACCAGGGCGCGGGCTCCGTCGATCCGGAAGGTGGCGAGCGTACTCATGGGGACGGCTCCTCTGGTTCGGGTGGCGGGGACGGCCCTGCTGACATGCGGTCAGCCGGGGCCGACGATCTGGCGGGCCGGGGCGCCGGACCAGGTGAGCAGCGAGCTGCCCCAGGTGAGCCCGGCGCCGAAGACGCAGAGCAGCACCCGGCCCTTGGCGGGCAGAAGACCGCGGGCGGCCGCGTCGGTGAGGGCGAACGGGGTGGCGGCGGCCCCGATGTTGCCGACCCTGTCCCCGGTGATGTGCAGCCGCCCCGGGGGTATGCCGAGCTGCTCGCCGAGGCCGCGCAGGAGGACGGGGTTGGGCTGGTGGGTGATGAAGGCGTCGATGTCCGGCAGATCGAGACCATGGCGGGCCAGGCTCTGCTCGATCAGCCGGGGGAAGATCTCCACGATGAAGTCGCGGACCGCCCGGCCGTCCATGTGGATGTGGTGGCCGCCGTCGGCGGTGCTGGCCGGGGAGGCCGGCCGACGGCTGCCGCCGGAGGGGATCAGCACGTGGTGGGCACCGCTGCCGTCGGAGCCGAGGCGGAAGCCGGCGAAGCCCGTCCCCTCCGGGACCTGCCCCAGCACGGTGGCGGCGGCGCCGTCGGCGAACAGCACGGCCGTGGCGCGGTCGGCCGGGTCGACGAACTTCGAGTACGCCTCCACCCCCACCACGGCGGCGTATCCCGCCTCCGGGGTGGCCCGCAGCCAGTCGTGGGCGACCCTGGCCGCGAACAGCCAGCCGGAGCAGGCTGCGCTGACATCCAGCGCCACGGCCCGCGTGGCCCCGACCGCGGCCTGGACCCGGCAGGCCGTCGAGGGCCCGAGTTCGTCGGGGGTGGAGGTGGCCAGCACGAGCAGGCCGAGCTGGTCGGGGGCGATCCCCGCGGCCGCGCAGGCCGCCTGCACCGCGACGGCCGCGAGGTCGGACGCCGCCTCGCCCGGACCGGCCACGTGCCGCTGGAGGACGCCCGTCCGCTCGGCGATCCACCGGGCGGTGACCCCGGCGGGTGGGCCGACCGCCTCGTTGCTCCGGACGGTGGCGGGCAGGTAGCTCCCGAGGCCGACGATGCCGATCGGCGGGGTCGCACGGCTGGAGCTCTCGGAGCCGCGGCCGGGGCGCGGCGTCATCGGGCGCCTCGGCGCCAGGTGAGGGTGCCGGTGAGCGCCTCGGCGAACTCGGGCGAACCGAGCGGGACGCCTTCACCCGGGCCCTGCTCCGCCGGGTCGAGCACCTCGGCGAGCAGCGGCAGGTGCGGCTGGAGCGCGTCGCAGAGGGTGTCGAGCGCGGCGGGCAGGGCGCGGGCGGTGCTCGGAGTGAGCAGGCCCGTCCGCAGCAGCGGGCCGGACTGCCGCCGGGCCTGGCGGACTCCGTACAGCGCGGCGAGCAGGCCCAGCGCCTCGCGCGCCACCGGGTCGGCGATCTCGGCCAGGCCGTCGGCGAGGCTGTCGGCGGCGAGCCGGAGGGCGTGGCACTCACCGAGCTCGAGGGTCTGGGCGAGCAGGCCGTTCCAGAGGTCGAGCCCGCTCGCGGCGGTCTGCGAGCGTTCGTCGAGGGCCGACTGGAGCTCCTCGGTCAGCCGGTGCTGGAGCGCTCCGGCCAGGCCCGGCCACCAAGCCGGGTCGGTGAGCGGAGGGACGGGATCGGGCCGGGGCGGGTCGGCCGGTTTGCCGGTTACGAGGGCCCGCCCTGCGTCGAGCAGGATCAGGGTGGAGTCACCGCCCGCGTTCTCGAAGGCGCGGGCCAGGTCGTGGTAGCCCTGCAGCCGGTTGGCCCGGTGGAGGCCGGCCAGACCGCAGCGGTGCTGGCAGTCGGCGATGAGGGCGGCGGCGGCCCGCGCGCTCAGTGCTTTGTGGACTGCGAGGGACAGGCTGACGGCGGCCCAGGGCGAGAAGGTCATCTCGCCGCCCGGCTCCGGCGCCGGGCCCGCTGTCGGGACCGTGGGCTCCGGCCCGCCCGGGGCCGGCCGTGGGGCGGGGACCGGGCGGGCCGACGCCCAGGCCCGGCGGGCCTCGCCCGCCGCGCAGGTGAGGGCGAAGGCCTCGGCCAGGGCCCCGAGCACGGCGTGCTGCTGGGTGCGGTAGGAGAGCACGGGGGCGCCCGGCGCCAGCCGGCCGTGGGAGCGCCGTGCGGTGCTGCAGCGCAGGGCCAGGACGGCGGCCCGGCTCGCCACCGCTGCCATGGCGGTGGGCAGGGTGGCCCACAGGGTCTGACCCACGCTCAGGGTGCGCTGCAGCCGCGCGTCATGGCTGCCGAGCGGGTCGTGCACGGTGCCGTCCGGACGCAGCTGGGCACAGTCGCGCAGCCAGGCGCTGCGCGGGAGCCGCGCCTGGTGGAAGCGGACCACCGCGTAGGGCAGCGGCACCACGTCGACCGCGACGGGGCTGGAGACGGACACGCCGGGCAGCGGCCGGCCGTCGGCGTCGGTGATGCCGACCAGGAAGGAGAAGACTCCGTGGTCCTGCTCTCCGACGACCAGCCGGGCCACCACCACCGCCTGCTGCGGGAGCCCCCGGCCGGGCGCGCCGACGCTGGAGAACTTGGCCGCGCGGGCGTCCGGGGTGTGCAGGACGAACTCGTCCCGCTCCGGGTCGTAGCTGGCGGTGGTGCGGGTGCCCAGGTGACTGCTGGCGTCACCGATCTCGGTGACCATGAAGACGCCCTTGGCCTGGACCCGGGCCAGTTCGGCGCTCCCCGGCGGCGGCCCCTCCTCCGCCCAAGGGGTGGACCGCTGCCCGGCCAGCGTGCTGACCGAGCCGACACACAGGATGTAGTGCGAGAGGAAGGCCTGGTAGAGGGACGGGTCGGCCAGCGCGGTGGCGGCGCTCAGCGTCGCGAGCAGGTCGGTGTCGGCGAAGACCTCGGCGGCGGGCGGCAGGGCCTCGGCGAGGCGGCGCAGCATGTGGTGGTCGTGGTGGTCCCGGCCGAGCGCCTCGGGCTCGGCGGGGACGGGGCGGACGGCGAGCAGCTCGGCCACCGCCCGGCGGACGGTGGGCGGGCAGCTGCCGTGGCGGAGCTGGTCGAGTTCGGTGGCTGAGCCGGGACAGGGGGCGGCTGAACTGCGGCGGGGGTGCGTCATCTCGAGGCCTCGGGACGGGTCTGGCCTGTCGGCGGGTGGGCAGGTCGGATCAGGCGGGGGCGGTGTGGGAGCGGGGAGTGGGGCTGGCTCGCGGCGAGTGGGGCAGCTGGTGCAGGTGTCGTGGGCGGGGCAGGTGGGGTGCGGGCTAGGAGCGGACCTGGGGTCGGGCGCGGATCGGGGCCGGGAGCCGGTCGGGCCACGGGAAGGTGCGGTCGGCCAGCGGTGCCCAGGCCTGGGCAGCGGGCAGCTGACGGCGGACGCTGGTGGTCAGTGCCTGCCCGGTGCCGGCTTCCAGGAAGACCGGGACCACCGGCGGCGGACCTGTGGTGGGCTGCCCGGGAGGCGGTCGGGTGGCCAGTCGGAGGGCGGCGGGGAGGTCGGCCGGGTCGGTGAGGCAGCGGCCGAGCACCTGGGCCAGGTCTGTCCGGTCGGTGTGCTCGGCGCCTGTCACTGCCGAGTAGACCGGCAGGCGGGGTGGTTGGAGCGGGAGCGCCCGGGCGAAGGCGGTGAAGGTCTCGGCCTGGCGGCGCAGCCGTGGATGATGGGCGAGGAAGGGCAGCCGGAGGCGCTGGGCGCGCAGCCCGGCTCGCTCGGCGGCCTGCTCGACCTCCCGGAGCGGCCCGAGCGGCCCGGAGATGACGACCTCCCTCGCATCGTTGACACAGGCCAGGACGATCTCGGGCGCGGCCGCGGCACAGAGCAGCGCCTGGGCCCGTTGGACGGAGGCCTGAAGGAGCGTCATCCCGCCGCCCGTGCCGTGGAGCAGCAGACCGAGACGGCAGGCGAGCCGCGCGCCGTCGGCCACCGGCAGGCTCCCGGCCGCGACCAGGGCGGCGATCTCGCCGAAGCTCACCGCGAGCAGCCCGTCGGGCGGCCGACCGGAGCGGGAGAGCGCGTGGTGGATCGCCAGGCTGACTCCGTACAGGGCGAACTGCACCGTGCCGACCGCCTCCTCGGCCAGCTCCCGCGAGCTGGGCGGAGCCCGGCCCAGCAACCGGGGGCCGAGTGGGCTCACGCCGAACTCGCCGCCCACCGGATCGGCCTCGGTGAACACCTCGGCCACGGCGGCCCGGAGCAGCGGGGCTCTCGGGAGGACGGCCTGCAGGGCCGCCAGCGAGAAGTCCCCCTGGCCGGGGAAGAGGTGGATGGTGCTGCCGCGCCCGACGCCTGCGGTCGGACGAGCGATATCGGAGTCGGCCATGGCGCACCCGCCTTTCGGAATAGGAAATATGAGCTGCGGACGTGCCCGACCACCCCTAATGGACACGGACCGAAAACATGAGACGGATAGCAACGTCTCGAAAATAAGTACGACCATCAGCTCAAAACACCAAGTACTCCGCTGCAACTTCAGCGGCCATCCGCACCGGGAATCAACACCGGGCCTTCTTCACACTGACCAACTTGGCACGCCAATTCTCGGACTCCTCACCAGCCCCCGTCAATGGATATTTGGATTCTCTTTCGAGTGACCCGGAAAGAAATATGTATGATGACTCCCATGTCTCGCCCCCGCCGCCGCGCCGCCGGCCAGCCGAAGCTCGCCACTCCCGTCCGGCCGGCCCTCTCCGCCACCTCGCCCTGCCCCTGCGGCCGGTCCGCCGCCTACGGCGAATGCTGCGCCCGCTTCCACCGGGGCGAGGCCGCCGCCGTCACCGCCGAGGAGCTGATGCGCTCCCGGTTCAGCGCCTTCGCCGCCCACGACGAGGCCTACCTGCTGCGCAGCTGGCACCCGGACACCCGCCCGGCCTCCGTCGATTTCGACCCCGGCCTGTCCTGGGTCCGGCTGGAGATCCTCGGCAGCACCGAGGGCGGCCCGTTCCACTCCGCCGGGACGGTCGAGTTCCGTGCGCACTACCTGGCGGGCGGTCAGGAGGGCACGATGCAGGAGAACAGCACCTTCCTCCGCCACGACGGCGCCTGGGTCTACGTCGACGCCCTCTCGCTCAGCTGACCCCGGCCTGCCTCGGTCCGGCCGACCTGGCCGGAAGCCGCGCCCGCCCGGCCCCGCCCAACCCCGGCCTGTCCCGACCGTTCGCCCGCCGGCAGCTACCCTCGGGGCATGGTGGCGAGCGAAGAGACGGTACGGGTGGACAGCTGGATCTGGTCCGTCCGGCTGACCAAGACCCGGGCCTTGGCGGCCGCGGCCTGCCGGGCCGGGCACGTCCGGGTGAACGGCGAGCGGGCCAAGCCCGCCCAGCCGCTGCGCCCCGGCGACGAAGTCCGGGTGCGGCAGAGCGGCAGTTACGAGCGGGTGGTGGTCGTCCGGCAGACCGTCCGCAAGCGGGTCGGCGCCGGCCCGGCGGCCGAGTGCTACGTGGACAACAGTCCGCCGCCGCCCGCCCCCGAGCTCGCCGCCCCCGTCGCCCAGCGCGACCGGGGCACCGGACGCCCCACCAAACGCGACCGCCGCGAGGTGGAGCGCCTCCGCCAGAGCTGAGCAGCACCGCGTACCCGCCCGGAGCGCAGCATGGATTGGTCCGCCACAGCAGCTGACACACCGACGGCAAAGGGCAGTTGGACCTCCCTGCCGAGAACACCGCCTGCACACCCGCGCAGCAGGGACCGCTTCCACCGAGGCGTCAGCCCGGTGAGCGGCCCGGCCGGAGTCGGTCGAGCGCCGGCCCACGCCGTCGGAGCGTTCGCCGGACCCGGGCGATCCGCCGGCCCGGCCCGCCGGCGATCCGCTGACGCCGGCGGGCCCGGCGGCCGAGGAGTCCACCCGGCGGGCTCCGTCACTTCGGGTGACCGTCGGCGGCACTCAGTGGCCGATCGCCCGCCGGGCGGTCGTCCACCGGGCGGTCGTCCACCGGGCGGCGCAGACTGGAATCACAGGAGGGGGCCGGGTGCGACCGGTGTCGTGCGGGCCGCGCCGGGCCGCCGCAGTCCGGACCAGAGGAGCCGCACATGTCCGGCCTTGTCCGTAAGAGCCTCGACACTCCTGAGGAGACCCGTCCGTTCGAGGACGGGAAGGGGAAGTTTGAACTCGTGAACGTCGACGGTGGCGGCGTGGGGCGGGCCACCTTCGAGCCCGGTTGGCAGTGGTCGAAGCACGTCAAGCCGATTGTGGGGACCGACAGTTGCCAGGCCTCCCACGTGGGGTACGTCGTCTCGGGGCGGATGCACATCGCCATGGACGACGGCCAGGAGGACGACTTCGGCCCGGGTGACTTCATGGTCTGCCCGCCCGGGCACGACGCCTGGGTGCTCGGCGACGGCGCCTGCGTCGTACTCGACTGGCAGGCGTACGTGGACTACGCAAAGGGCTGACCTTTCGACCGTGGAGGGCCCGGTGCCGCCGGGCCCTCCACCGCGCCTCAGGACTCGTCGATCCAGGAGAAGGCCGCGATCCGCCAGCCGTCGGGCGTCCGGACGAACTGGAAGGTCTTCGTCCCGCCGCCTTCGAAGGGCTCGCCGTCCAGCGTGCCGGACTTGCGGTACTCGCCGGTCCGGGTGGCGATGTCGCCGACGATCTCGGTGCGCTCGGAGGTCTCCCACTCGGAGAAGTCGACCAGCCGCCCGTCGGCGAGCAGCCGCTCGCGGGGCTCGATGAACTCCTCGACCCCGTAGACCGTGTAGTTGGGCCCGGTCAGGACGATCACTCCGCGGGGCAGCACAAGCCGCCTGATCCGGTCCACCTCGGCGGGCTTGCCGCCGCGGTTGTCGAAGGCGCCGAAGAACTCGGCGGTCAGCGCGTCAATTTCAGCCTTGGACGTCTCAGCCTGGGACATGGCCAGACAGTACCATTGCACTGCCCCCGCTCGAGTCGGCGGATCACTGCGGGAGCCGGTCCCGCCACTCCTCCTCGAGCAGGCCGAAGACCAGCGAGTCCCGCCAGCCGTCGCGCAGCAAGGCGGTGTGCCGCAGCAGGCCCTCCTCCCGCATGCCGAGCTTGGCCAGCACCCGGGCCGAGCCCAGATTGCGCGGATCGCAGGTCGCGTGCACCCGGTGCAGCCCCAACTCCCCGAAGCCCCGGGCCAGCAGCTCCCGGCCGGCCGCGGTGCCGACGCCCCGGCCCCAGACCCGCGGGTGCAGCGCGTAGGTGATCTCGCCCTGCCGGTTCGCCCGGCTGCGCACGTGCAACTCCCCCACACCGACCGGTTCTTCGGCCAGTCGCACCAGGAAGGGGTACCGCCTCTGCCCGTCCGGCACCGACCAGGCACCGGCCGCGGCGGCCACGAACTGCTCGGTCTGCTCGGGGGTGTTGGGCCCCCAGGCCTGGTAGCGGCAGACCTCCGGCAGGCTCGCCCAGGTGTGGACGGCGGGCCAGTCCGTGGCCAGCAGCGGGGTCAGGGTCACCGGGTGGTTGGTCGTGGCAGGAGGGGGCACCGGGTGGTTCGTCGTGGCAGGCGAAGTCATCGGGCCATCTCAGCACGGTGTCCCGGTCGTCCGCCAGCTTCTGACGGCCCGCCGTACCGGTCCCGGGGCACCGGGGCACTACGCTCGGCCGTGGGCCGCCACCCGGCCCCATCCGACCACCCGTCCTGTCGTACTGGAGGCGCACCAACCATGCCCACGGCCGACCGTCCACCGCTGCCCCACGACTTCCTGCGGCCCGTCCCGTCCTTCTCGCTCTCCAGCACGGACGTCCCGGACGGCGGCACGCTCGCACAGGCCCAGGTGTACGCGGCGGGGAACACCTCCCCGCAGCTGCGCTGGGCGGGGTTCCCGGACGGGACCAGGAGCTTCGCGGTGACCTGTTTCGACCCCGACGCCCCGACCGGCAGCGGCTGGTGGCACTGGGTGCTCTTCGACCTCCCGGCCGACCTCACCGAGCTCCCGGCGGGCGCGGGCAGCGGCGTCTTCCCCGGCCTGCCCGAGGGCGCCGTGCACGGCCGCAACGACTACGGCACCAAGGACTTCGGCGGCGCCGCCCCGCCGCCCGGCCACGGCCCGCACCGGTACGTCTTCACCGTGCACGCCCTCGACACCGACCGGCTCGGCCCCGACTCCGACGCCTCGGCCGCCGTCATCGGCTTCCACCTCGGCGCCCACGCCCTGGGCCGGGCCACCATCATCGCGGAGTACGAGAACCACTGAACACGGCTGCGGCCCCGGGGACTTCTCCCGGGGCCGCGGCTCAGGCCAGCGTGCGCGGACCGGTCGGCCGGACGGCGTGACGGCCGCCGCCCGCACCACGGCTATGTCGGCGCCGCACGGCCGGACCGGACCGGCGATGGCCCGCCTCGCCACCGGCGCCCGGGACCGTGTGGGCCAGGGCGGCGGCGAGCAGCGGCGGGGTGGTGAGCAGCAGCACGGTGAGCATCATCGGGCCGGAACCTCTCCGTGGACGGACGATTCCCTGCCAGTCTCGCCGGATCGGCGGCGCCCTAATCCCGGGCACCCCCGACCGGCACGCGCGCTCACCCCTGGGGGCGACGACGCTGCGTCAGGCGGCGCAGCGCGTTGGCCCGGCCGGGTGAGCGCGCCGCGCGGACCGTCCGACAGTCAGTCAGCCTGCCCGTCCGACTGTCGGCCCGGCAGTCCGTCCGACTGTCAGTCCGGCAGACCCGCCCGCCGTCGGGCCACCGTCGCGACGGCCGACCAGTCCCGGTCCCCTTCGCCGTGCGCGACCGCCTCCAGCAAGGCGTCCCGCACCACGTCCCCGAGCGGCAGCGGCACCTGGTGGGCGGAGCCGACCGAGCGCGCGAGGTTGACGTCCTTGAGGCCGAGTGCGAGGCGGAACCCGGCCGGTTCGTGCCGCCGTTCGGCGATCATCGAGCCGTACCCCTGGTACACCGGGCCGGGGAAGACGGTGCCGGTGAGCAGCTCCACCAAGTCCGCGGGGCGCACTCCCCCGGCCTCGGCGAGGCAGCAGGCCTCGGCCAGCGACTCGATCGCACAGGCGATCACGTAGTTGGCACTGATCTTCGCGATGTTCGCCTGCTCCGGCCGGGCGCCGATCCGCCAGGTGCGCCGCCCCATCGCCTCGAACAACGGGGCGCAGGCGTCGATGTGTTCGGGCGCACCGGCGGCCAGGATGTTCAACTGCCCGGCCGCTGCCACCTCCGCGCGCCCGAGCACCGGGGCCGCGAGGTAGCCGATGCCGTGCCCGGCGTGCAACTCGGCTGCTTTGACGGCGAGTTCGGGTGAGACGGTGGCCATGTTCAGATGGACGCTGGCCTCGGCAGCGGCCAGCAGGGCGGGGTCGAGCAGCAGCGCCTCCACGGCCGCGTCGTCGGCGAGCATCGAGACCACCGCGGACTGCCGGAACACCTCCGCCAGGTCGGCGGCGGGCTCGGCCCCCTGGGCGACCATGGTGGCAACTGGTCCGGGCGAGCGGTTCCACACCACCACCCGGTGGCCGGCCCGCAGCAGGCTGCCCACCATCCCCTGGCCCATGCCGCCGAGGCCGACGAATCCGATGCTGCTTATCTCCATGCGCCAACTCCCGAGCCGGAACGGATCTTCCGTATCCGACCCTACGTCAGCTCCACCACCCTTGCCCGTCGCTCAGAGCTCGTGCACCACGTGGTGAGCGCTGTCCCGCAGACTGCCGAGTACGTCGATCAGAGCGGCGAGCGGCTGGTACTCGGGGCGGACGGCGGGCCGGACGCCCTGCTGCTTGAGGGCCTCCCAGAGCTGCTCGAGGTGGTCGTGCAGCAGCTCCCGGGCGGCCAGCTGGGCCCGGGCCGCCTCGGCGCCGAGCCGGGTCAGCGCCGGGCGGTCGAGCCGTTCGACCGCATCGGCGATCAGCAGTGCGGCGTGCCGGACGTGCGGTTCACCCGTGGGCACCGGAGCGGCCCTCCCCCTGTGTCGTGGCAGACGTGCGCGCCGTGGACCGACGTGCTTGTCATGGACGGACGGGGGGGAGCTTAGGCGTCGCGCCCCTGGCCCGGGGCAGTGTTGCCGAAGATCGCGGAACCGCTTGACGCCCAGGCCGCACAGGCCCTACGCGCCGGTAGCCCCCCGGAAGGAGACGGCGGCCGGGCCGCACCCTGGCGGGGGTGCGGCCCGGCGAACCGGCTCCGGCCCGGTGTCAGGAGACGTTGAGCGCGGTGTCGTCGATGACGAAGGAGGTCTGCTTGGTGTTGTCCTCCGCACCGGTGAACTTCAGGGTGACGGTCTGCCCGGCGTACGCGGCCAGATTGAAGCTGCGCTGGGTGTACCCGCTGGCGGCGTTGACGTTCGAGTAGGTGGCCAGCGTGGAGAGCACGGTGCCGGAGCTGTTCAGCACCTGCACCTTGAGGGTGTCGAACACCGTGGTGGTGGAGGCGGCGGAGTCGATGTGCAGCCAGAAGCTGAAGTTGGCGCTGGTGCACCCGGCCGGGATGGTGACGGTCTGGGCGAGGGTGTCGGTGTTGGTGGTGCCGTAGCCGTCGAGCCAGGCGTCGTAGCTGCCGCCGTGGGCGGGCTCGCTCGCGCTGTTGCTGATCGTCGAGGAGCCGCTGGAGTTGGTCTCGACCCACGGCGAGGCGACGCCGCTCTCGAAACCGGCGTTGCCGAGCAGCTGGGTGGGCGTGCAGCCGCTGCCGCCGGCGCCGGAGACCGTCCAGGTGAAGCTCGCGCTGCCGGACGGGCCGGTGGAGTCGGTGGCGGTGACGCTCACGTTGTAGGTGCCGGCCGTGATCGGGGTGCCGCTGATCAGACCGGTCGAGGCATTGAGGCTCAGCCCGGCGGGCAGGCCGGTGGCCGACCAGCCCAGGGTGCCGCCGGCGGTGTCGGTGGCGGCCAGCTGGAGGCTGGTGGCGGTGCCGACGGTGGCGGTGCGGTTGCCCGGGGCCGTGACGGAGACGCTGCCGCCACTGGTGCTGCCCGAGCCGCTGGAGAGCCACTCGGTGGCGTTCAGGGCCAGCGCGGCGTCGGTGCCCGCCGGGTCGTCCCAGCCGTCGAAGAGGGTGTTGTTCGGCTGGCCGGTGCCGTCGTCGATGGTGGAGCTGTCGCCCCAGATCGCGACCTTGCCCTTGCCGAAGGTGCTGGTCACGAAGAAGGCGTTGGTGTTGCCGCCGCTCGGGCCGGTGGAGAGGTAGACCAGGCCCTTGACCGCCGGGTTGTCGGACGGGTTGAGGGTGAAGGTGGTGCCGTTGCGCAGGATGCTGCCGGTGACGGTGCCGAACGGGCCGTTCAGGACCGGGTCGCTGCTGTTCGAGATCGCGCGCGGGTTGTCGGTGGTGATGTTCTTCAGGTCGACCGAGAAGCCGAACGGGTCGGTGTTGTCGACGCCGTTGCTGGTCATCAGGTCGTTGATGATGGCCGGGGAGTCCCAGCCGTCGTTGTTGCGGTCGCTCTGGGTGTGGTCCGAGATCAGGAACAGACCGCCGCCGTTCTGCACGAAGGTCATCACGGCGGTCTTCTCGGCGTCCGAGAGCCGGATGTTCGGCTCGGGCAGCACGAAGGTGTCGAAGTTCGAGAGGTCGAGCGGGTTCGAGGCGTTGCCGTAGGTGATGCTGCCCGTGGCGGGCAGCGTCTTGAGGCTGTAGCGGCCCGTCTTCTGGAGCGCGACGCCCCAGGCGGAGATGGCGCCCGTCCAGGAGGTCTCGGTGCTCGGGTTGGCGTTCTGGCCGAGCGGGTCGGGCTGGCTGGTGCTGATGATCCAGTCGGCGTTCCCGGCCGTCTCGGCCTTGGTGTTGTCGAACAGCACCCGGTGCGTTGCGGTCGCGGCGGCCTGCACGCTCGGCGCCGACTCGGCCGGCAGGGGCGCGGCCACCGCCGGAAGGCCCGCACCCAGGAGGGTGACAGCGGAGAGCGCGGCAGCGGCCAGCGCGGCGCGGCCCCGACGGGGCGCGGTGCGGGCGGACGGAGCGGTTCTGGACACGGAAGCCTTGCTGTTGATCATCCGTCAAACTCCTCGGGTGTGGGGAACCTGGGATCAGCTACGCGCGTAGGCGTACTGCCGTCAAGCAGCATGGGGGCGCCCGGCGTCGTGTTCCCCCATGGTCGGGCAACCATTGCTTGAACGGAACACGTCCAACTGATTCCACCGCTCCGCAGCCGAACCTCCCCGGGGAGCACACGACGACCCGTCGAATATTTGCCTCCCCTTTGACGTCTCCTGAGCGCTCGGACACCTACCGTTGGCCGCACGCGGTCAACGGGCCCGGCTCCGGCCGACTCTGACGGGCCGTCGGGCCGGTCCGCGCTCCCTCACCCCCACCTACGGAGTAGCCCATGTCAGCTGCATCCCGTCGTCGCACCCCCGCAGTCGCCGCCGCGCTCCTCGCGGTGCTCGCCTCCACCGCCCCCGCCCTGGCCGCGGCCCCGGCGTCACTCCAGGCCCCGATGATCCCGGACGGTGTCGCACCCCATCTCGCCGGAGCCCACGGCCACGTCCTGAACAGCACCAGCAGCAACTGGTCCGGCTACGCGGCGACCGGTGCCCGCTTCACCAGCGTCAGCGCGAGCTGGGTGCAGCCCGCCGCGACCTGCACCGGCACCTCCACCTGGTCGAGCTTCTGGATCGGCATCGACGGCGACGGCAGCAACTCCGTCGAGCAGACCGGCTCCGAGGTCGACTGCTCCAGCGGCCGGCCGCAGTACTACGCCTGGTACGAGATGTACCCGGCCTACCCGGTGAACTACAGCAACACCGTCCGCCCCGGCGACCACTTCAACTCCACCATCACCACCAACGGCAGCGGCAGCTTCACCCTGACCCTGAGCGACACCACCCAGGGCTGGACCCGCACCGTCAACAAGTCGCTCAAGAACGCGGCGCTGGCCTCCGCCGAGATCATCGCCGAGGCGCCCTCCAGCTCGACCGGGGTGCTCCCGCTGACGAACTTCGGCAAGGTCTCCTTCACCAACGCCGCCGCCAACGGCCAGGCCATCGGCAACTTCTCGCCCGACAACATCACCATGGGCTCGGGCTCCACCACCAAGGCCTCCACCTCCGCCCTCTCCGGTGGCAGCGCCTTCTCGGTGACCTGGAAGCACAGCTGACCCTCCGTCCGGGGGACCTGCCCGGCGCGGGTGCGCCGCCGCGCCGGGTCGGTGGCCGATGCTGGGCCCTGTGGTCGAGCAGGCGCTGACACGGCGCGGGTTCCTGGCGGGCGCGGCGGCGGGCGGCGCGGTCTCCCTGACCGCCGCCGCCTGCTCCGGGCCCGCCGGGCCTGCCGGGCCCGGTCCGTCACCGAGCACCGCGCCCGGCACCTCCTCCCCGCCGCCTTCCTCCTCCGCGCCGCCTTCCTCATCCCTGCCGCCTTCCTCGACCGGTCCGGCGGCGCCGTCCACTGCGGCTCTTCCGTCCGTCCCGCCGTGGGCACCGGGGGCGGGCGAGCTCCAGCCGGACGTCAAGCTGCGGGCCGTCCAGCTCGTCGAGGCCCTCGGCAGCTGGCCCGCCGGGGCGGGCGGGGCCGATGCCGCCCGGAGCCGGGTCTCGGCACTCGGGCTCGACCCGTCGCTGGTCGCCCAGGCCGGATCGCTGCGGCCCTCGGCGGAGGCCGTCAGTCTGCGGGTGGTGGACGCCCAGTACGGCGGGCTGCTCGCCGACTCGGCGAGCGTGCTGGTGGTCTGCGAGCAGTCGGAGTCGAGCGGCGCCACCCTCACGGCGGGCGGCACCACGGTGGACGTCCGGCTGAGCCAGGCCCGGCCGCGCTGGACCGTCACCGAGCTGCACCCGGCCCAGCCCGGCGCGCCCGCAGCGGAGTTGAGTTCCGCCGCCCGCCAGGTCCTCACCAGCAGCCGGATCCAGCTGCCGCCGGCCGCCCATGCCGACCTCGCCTCGGGTGCGGTGCACGACAGCGTCCTGACGGCGATGCTCACCCTCGCGCGGACGTACTCCTTCGCCGTCAGCGTGGTCCGGTCCGGCCACCCCGTCGACGTCTTCGGCACCACCCGCCCCAGCGACCACCCCCTGGGCCGCGCCTTCGACGTCTGGCAGATCGACGGCCACGCCGTGGTCGACCCGGCCACCCCGACCGAGCTGGTCGACGCCTTCATGCGGGCGGCGGCCGCCGCCGGCTCCTACAACGTCGGCGGCCCCCGCCAGCTCTCCGGCGGCGCCACGGCCAACCAGTTCTTCTCCGACGACACCCACCACGACCACGTCCACGTCGGCTTCCGCAGCTGAGCGGCGTCGGAGCCGGTCCGTATCATCGGCGGATGGCATCGCGACGGACCCGCAGGATCTCGGTCGACGGACGTGAGTACCGCTGGACGGTCCGTCGCCTCGACCCCCGGCACGTGGCTGTCCGTGCCTGGCTGGACAGGCCGGGCCGGGGGCGGCAGCTCGTCGTCACCGTGCGGGTCGACGACTTCTGGCTCCACTTCGGCGAGATCGTGACCGCCGTGGACGCCCGGGGCCCGGAAGCCCTCGACCTGTTCGACCTCGAACCCGTCGCTCCCGCTCTCACCGCCGGCCTCCTCCGCGCCGCACTGGCGGCCGGCTGGCAGCCGGAGGAGGTGGGCGGGCCCGTCCGCTTCACGATGGCCGGGCCCAGGTCGGCCCTCCAGCTGGTCGCCGGCTGAGCACCGGCCGCCCGCTCAGCCCCAGCCGGGGGCGGGCGGCAGGGGCCAGGCGGGCAGCTCGATGGCCGGACCCTCCGCGCTCCTCCCCGCCAGCCGGGCGAGCAGCGACCAGCCCGGTGCCGCCAGCCCCGGGCCGGCCCCGGTCTCCCAGCGCAGCCCGAGGTCGGTCGCCTCGACCACGCCGAGCTGGACTTCTCGGGCCGTCAGCGCGGCGAGGGTGTCCTCCAGTGCCCAGCGCACGTACGCCTCCGGCCAGTCCGCCGGGCCGTAGCCCGCCGCCAGGTCCGCATGGTGCGTCTCGAACTCCCGCCAGCACCGGTACAGCGTGTACCAGGCCGGATGCCGCCAGCCCGCGAGCGCCGTCACCAGGTACTCCCACCGCTCCTGCGACAACTCCCCGGCCAGCCCGGCCAGCTCCCCCAACCGCCCCCGCAGCTCGTCGGCCAGCACCGCGCCGCTCCGCCCGGCCCCCGCCTCGACCGCCTGCCCGATCTCCGCACCGCTGAGCCGCGGACCCGGCTCCGTACCGGTAGCCGCCAGCCCCAACAGCCACTGGTACGCCTCCACGCTTCGCACCACGTGCGAGGCCACCCACCCCCTGCTGCAACCCGCCAGCCCGGACGGCTCCCGTACCTGCTCCTCCGTCAACCCCTCCAGCGTCAGAGCCATCCGCTCCCCCGACCGCACCACGTTCGCCGCCAGCCTGATGATCACGCGATCAGCCTAGAGCGCTCACGTGGGCCCCTGACAGCCTCAGCTCGTACCGGCTCCCCGGCCCCACTCCACTGTGGCACCTCCACAGAGATAAGCTGAGGTGAATACCTCTTGCCATCGCATTTATGCTGGAAGCATGGTTTCTGACGCCTTATCAACTCGACGGGGTGCCGGGCGGCCGACCGAGGCACGCTTCCCGCGCCCGACCGCCGGCGGTGGCCGTGCACGCTGACCGCGCGCTGGTGCGCCATGCCGGGTCGACGGACCTGGTCATCCGGGGTGGTGGCGGCTCGCGTCTCCAGGCCGCCTGGATCTACCTGTACACCGCGCTGGACCACCTGCTGGGCGCGGCGCTGACAGGTGTACTGGTCGGGCTCGCCCTGAGCAGCTGGGGGGGCCACACCTGGCTGGAGTTCCTGATGGGTGGGTCGATCGGCGGGCTGCTGATGCTCGTCAACCTGGTGGTGCGTCGGAAGGGCACCTTCCGCGACGTCCGGCGGGTCGAGTTCGCCCCCGCCGGAATTCCGCAGCAGCTGAGACTGGTGCGGGCCGGCCGGCCCGGGGAGTGGCTGCCGGTGTCCCGGCTGAAGTGTGTGCGGATCGACCAGTTGATCATGGATCCGTACGACGGCGATCTGCGGCCGCCCTCCTCCAGTTTCGCCGTGTCCCTCGTCATGGACTACGGCACGGAGGGAACCTGCGGCTCGGTCGACGGCGAACCCGAGGCGCTCGTCGTAGAGCTGGGGGCGCTCCTCAGAGGGGCCGGAGTACCGCTGGAGCTGGAGACCACGCACCGGACCAGGTCGAAGCCGTCGAGCCGGAACCGCATCGGCAGCCCCGGCTTCTGACCGAGGCCCTCGAACGGACCCGCCGTGCTCTTGGGCACCCGTGCTCGGCAGGCCGTCCGGACGCCGCCCCCGGGAAAACCCCTGGACAGCACGGGGCCGCGCTCCGACCATGGGGCGCATGCTGAGTACTCTCGTGGCCTTCCTGGGCGCCTGTACCTTGATCGCGGCCTCTCCCGGCCCCAGCACCATGCTGATCATCCGACAGTCGCTGCAGAGCCGGCGCGCGGGTTTCCTCACCGTCCTCGGCAACGAGACCGGGGTCTTCGTCTGGGGTCTGGTGGCCGCGTTCGGGCTCACCGCGCTGCTGGCCGCCTCCCGGCTCGCGTACGACGGGATGCGGATCGTCGGTGCGGTGACGCTGGTCTGGTTCGGCGTGCGCACCCTGCTCGACGCCCGGCGCGGGCACCCTGAGCAGGAGGACGTCCGGCCGGAGCGCACCGGCCGGGCCTCCTACCGGGCCGGGCTGCTGATCAACCTCGCCAACCCGAAGGCGGCCGTGTTCGCGATGTCCTTCCTGCCGCAGTTCGTACCGGCGGGCGCGCCGCAGCTGCCGGCGATGGTCGGGCTGGCGGCGCTCTGGGCCCTCTTCGAGGTCGGGTACTACGGGCTGTACGTGTGGTTCGTCGGGCGGCTGAAGGCGGTCATCTCCCGGGCGGCGGTGCGCAAGAGGCTGGAGCAGGTCTCCGGCACAGTCCTGCTCCTGCTCGGCCTCCGGATGGCTGTGGAGGGCTGAGGAGGGCTGAGGAGCGTCTGCCGGGCCTCGCGGCTCGTCAGTGCGGGATGGTGTCGATCAGTTCGCGGGCTCCCTGGCGGAGCAGGGCCACGGCGACCGAGGTGCCGAGGGTGGCCGGGTCGAGGGGGCCGGCCCACTCGTGGGCGTCGAGGACGGTCTTGCCGTCCGGGGTGAAGACGCGGGCGCGCAGGGACAGGCGGCCGTCGCGTTCGGCGCGGGCGTAGCCGGCGATCGGTGAGTTGCAGTGGCCCTGCAGGACGTGCAGCAGCATCCGCTCGGCGGTGGTCTCCCGCCAGGCGTCGGTGTCGCCGAGGGCGGTGACGGCGGCGATGGTGGTGGTGTCCTCCTCGCGGCACTGCAGGGCGAGCACCCCGGCACCGATCGGCGGGCACATGGTCTCGATCGAGAGGGTCTCCGAGATCCGGGCCGTCTCGCCGATCCGCTCCAGGCCGGAGACCGCGAGCAGCAGAGCGTCGGCCTCGCCCGCCGCGAGCTTCTCCAGCCGCCGGTTGGCGTTGCCGCGCATCGGCACGCAGACCAGCTGCGGGTGGGAGATGGCGAGTTGGGCGATCCGCCGGACGGAGGAGGTGCCGATCCGGCTGCCGGGCGGCAGGGTGTCCAGGGTGAGGCCGCCCGGGTGGACCAGTGCGTCGCGGACGTCGTCGCGCTTGAGGAAGGCGGCGAAGACCGTCCCGGCCGGCAGCGGCCGGTCGGCGGGCACGTCCTTGACGCAGTGCACGGCGAGGTCGGCCTCGCCGGCGAGCAGAGCGGCGTCGACCTCCTTGGTGAAGGCTCCCTTGCCGCCGAGCTTGGCGAGATCGCCCATCCAGCGGTCGCCCGAGGTGGTGACGGGCACCACCTCGGTCCTGATCCCCGGGTACCGGGCCGCGAGTTCGGCCCGGACCCGCTCGACCTGGGCCAGCGCCATCGGGGAGGACCGCGAGACGATCCTGATCAGCTCGGTCGGCAGAGCGGCCGGGCCGGGCCCGACGGCGCCGGCCTCCTTCGGGGTCGGCTCGGGGCTGGCACCACTGGGGTCACGGAGAGCACTCGGCTCGGTGGACGGCATGGCGGAAACGATAGACCGTCAGCTGCCGGTATCTCCAACCGCCGCGAATTGTTTGCAAGTTAACCGGAGCATGGTCGGACGGCTCCGGCCCGCAGCTAGTCGGACGGCTCCGGCCCGGCGCTCAGAGGCCGAGGGTGGCGAGCGCGGTGGTCCAGTCGGTGGCTATCGCGTCCTGGGCGTCGGCGAGCTGCACCTTGCCGGCGCAGACGGCGTTCTTGAGCTTGGTCTCGACGCCGTCCTTGGTGTACGAGGTCTGGCTGCCGATGTAGCGCGGCTCGGGCCAGAGGTTCGCCGGGTCCTTCGGCGCGCCGCCGAGCTCCAGCGGGATGAAGTGGTCCTCCTCGTAGTCCGACATGTTGGTGTCGGCGTACCCGTAGGCCACGATCCCCTGGGCCTTCAGGTTGTTGGTGTAGCTGGTGGACGGGCGGATGGTGGTCGTCCAGCCCGAGACGCAGATGGTCGAGTAGATGGTGCTCTGGCTGACGCTCGGGTTCAGGGCACCGGGCGTGCAGTTCGGGTCGGGCAGCGGCAGGTAGTCCTGCGAGCAGCTGGCCGCCAGGGTGCTCACGGCCGGCTTCGCCGTGGCGGGGTGGGCGGCGCTCACGGCGTGGGCCGTACCGGTGACGAGACCGCCGGTGGCGAGGACGAGCGCGGTGGTGGACACGGCGAGGCGCTGGTGCACGGCTCTCATCTGGCTCTCCAGGGAGTCGGCCCGGCGAGGGGTGGCCGGGCGGTTGCGTCCATGACAGCACCGGCCGGGAATCGGCCAGAAGTACCGTGCGGTGAACATCTCGTGACGCGCGTAGACACAATCGGCGCACCGAGCGCCGCAGGTGACGCCACGCCAGGCCCACGCCAGGCCCGCCCGTACCGCCGCCCGTACCGCCGCCCGGGCGGGCCGCCGCCGGCCCCCGCCGGCCTCGCCTCCGCCACAATGGCGGCCATGAACGAGCAGCCACCCGCCGACCCGACCCCCGCCCGGCCTCCCGTCGGCTCCCACGAACTGGCCGAGCAGCTCTGGCACCGCCTCGACCGGATGGAGCGGCTGCTCGACCCCACCGTCCGGAAGCCGGACCCCGAAGCCCCGGCCGCCGAACCGGCCTGGCGGCAGCAGACCGAGGGCGAGCAGCGCTGGGCCGCGATGGCCGCGATCCTGACGGCGGTCGTCCTGCAGCTGTCCCTGCCGGCCCGGCTGACCGCGCACCCGCACTGGCTGCTGCCCGCGCTGGACCTGCTGCTGCTCGGCGCGCTCTTCGCCTTCAACCCGCACCGGCGCCTCGATCGCAGCTCGCGGCTGCTGCGCACGCTCAGCCTGAGCCTTGTCGCCGTGATCAGCCTGGCCAACGGGTGGTCCGCGGTGAAGCTGGTGCGGGAGCTGCTGCACGGCGGCGGGGCGGTCAACGCGCTCGGCCTGCTCGGGACGGCCGGGGCCGTCTGGGCCACCAACGTGATCGCCTTCGCGCTCTGGTACTGGGAGTGGGACCGGGGCGGGCCGGCCGCGCGCGCGGCCGGGGAGCGGGACTATCCGGACCTGCTGTTCCCGCAGATGCAGACGGACGGCGTCGGGCCGGCGGACTGGGAGCCGGGATTCCTGGACTACCTGTACGTCGCCTACACGAACGCCACCGCCTTCAGCCCGACGGACACCATGCCGCTCTCCGGCTGGGCGAAGCTGCTCATGATGCTGCAGTCCGCGATCTCGCTGCTGACCGTACTGCTGGTGGTCGCGCGGGCGGTCAACATCCTGCAGTAAGGCCACGGACTCTCAGGCTGTCAGTGGCGGCTGACAGCATGTCGGGATGAGCACCGCTGAGGAGATCACCGCGTACTGGGACGCCGCCGCCGAGTCCTTCGACCAGGAGCCCGACCACGGCCTGGCGGCGGCCGGCACCCGCACTGCCTGGGCCCGTCGGCTGGCGGGGTGGCTGCCGGATGCCCCCGGTGGGCTGGATGTGCTCGACCTCGGGTGCGGTACCGGGTCGCTGTCCCTGCTCGCCGCGGCGGCCGGCCACCGGGTGGTCGGGGTCGACCTCTCGCCACGGATGGTGGCCCACGCCCGTGCCAAGTTCGCCACCGCCGGGCTGGCGGCCGGCTTCCTGATCGGTGACGCCGCGGCCCCGCCCGTGGGCGGGCGGCGCTTCGACGTGGTGCTGGCCCGCCACCTGCTCTGGACGCTTCCCGAGCCCGAGCGGGCGCTGCGCCACTGGGCCGGGCTGCTGCGGCCGGGCGGCCGCCTGGTGCTGGTCGAGGGGCGTTGGCGCCAGAGCGACCCCGGTTCGGCGTCGGCCGCCGGGTACGTCTCGAAGGAGGGCGCTCTCCCCTGGCACGGGGGCGTCGGCGCGGACGAGCTGGCGGCGGCCATCCGTCCGCTCGCCCCCGTGCTGCGGATCGAGCCGCTGAGCGGCGAGCCCGAGCTGTGGGGGCGTGCGGTGGACGACGAGCGCTACGCGCTGGTGGCGGAGCTCGGCTGAGAGCCGTCGCCGACCAGACGGAAGGTCAGGCAGACCACCGGGGTGGCGTCCGCCACCGTGCTGCCCAGCTGCTGCCAGTAGCCCCGGTGGTTGGCCCGCCACTGCGCGAGCGAGGTGTCGCCCTCGCCCTCCGCCTCGGCGTGCTCCCAGGGCACCTCGGCGAAGGGCAGCACCGTCACGCCGGTGATCTCGACGACGCCGGCCTCCCGGCCCGCGTCGTCCAACAGCGCCAGCCGTTCACCGGGGTACTCCAACCCCTCGGCCTCCTTGGCGTAGTCCTCGAACAGGCCGGTGGTGGCGGTCTTCCGCCCAGCCAGCGCCAACCCGTTCAGTTCGGCCCGTATCCCGCCCGGCGTACCGAGCTCCAGCGTCCGCATGCCGTTCACCCTCGGCCACATGCCGTTCTCGCCTCCCGTCGGCTGACGCACCGTCCGCTCCCGAGCGTAGAACGGTGCGGTGCCGATCCGGCGGAGCGCCGCCCTGGCAGGATGGCGGTATGGAACGAGTGCTTGGCATCGGCGGTTACTTCCTGCGGGCGGCCGACCCCGCGGCCCTGAGTGCGTGGTACCGGGACTGCCTGGGGCTGGACGCGGACGGACACGGCCTCTGGCAGCAGCAGACCGGGCCCACGGTCTTCGCCGCCTTCGAGGCCGGGACGGACTACTTCGGCGCCCCTACCCAGCAGACCATGCTCAACTTCCGGGTCCGGGACCTCGACGCGATGCTGGCGCAACTGCGCGCGGCGGGCGCCGAGGTCGCCGAGGAGACCCAGGACATGGCCGGGGTGGGCCGCTTCGGCTGGGTCACCGACCCGGAGGGCCACCGGATCGAGCTCTGGCAGCCCGCAGCCGACTGAGCTCGGCCTCGGCCAGGGCGACCCGCTCGGCGAGCGGCGCGGGCGGGATCTCCACCAGCTCGAATCCGTGGCGGCGGTAGCTCTCCTCGTGCAGCCGCTCGAAGACGAGCGCCTCCTGGTGGTCGATCTGTCGCACGGGCGTCCGTTCGACGAAGCCGAGGGTGCGGACGAACAGCACCTGCCGCTCGTACACCGCCTCGCTCGCGATCCGGTCGAGCTCGGCCGTCAGCTCCGGCGGGGCCGGGCGGCCCAGGTAGGCCGCGAGCGCGTGGGTGCAGACCGGCGAGCGGTCGAAGAGCTGCACCGCGGCCGTGCCCGCGCCCAGCTGTCGCTCCCGCTGCAGGCCGACGACCTCCGCCAGGAAGGACGGCTCGGCCCATGGCTCCGGCACGCCCCGGGCCTGGGCGGCGGCGATCAGGTCCGTCGCGGCCTCCGCCACCACCGGGTACCCGCGCCGGGCGAGCTCGCGCAGCAGGGTGGTCTTCCCGGCGCCGGGGGTGCCGGTGAGGATGTATCGCTCCATCGGCCGGCCGTCAGGGGGTCAGCAGGTGGGCCCGCAGGGCGGCGACCAGGTCGGCGTCGGCCTCGAGCTGTTCGGTGGCGTAGCCGGCGACCGAGCCGTGGCGGGCGGTCAGGTCGGCGAGGAAGCTGCGCATCAGGTCGGCGGGCGCCTGGGCGAAGCCGGGCCAGCGGGGGGACTTGCCGGGGTTGTTGGCGCGCCAGTCGGCGATCAGGTTCTCGGTGGCGAGGCCGGTGAGGGCGAAGTCGGCGACGATGTCCTCCTCGCCGACCCCGAGCAGGGTGAGCAGCAGCGCCGCGACGATGCCGGTGCGGTCCTTGCCCGCCGCGCAGTGGAAGACCAGCGGGGCGTTGTCGGCCTCGGCGACCAGCCGCAGCACCTGCCGGAGCTCCTCGACGCCGTCCGCGGCGACCTCGGCGAACTTCTCGGCCAGGAACGGCACCACCTCGAACTCCGCGCCCAGCGCCTCCTGGTCGTACGGGCGGTGCTCGATGCTGAGGTTGTGGTACTCGACGCCGTAGCTCTCCGGCACCCGGCCGCGGCCCTCGATCTCCCACGGGTACCGCAGGTCGATGACGGTGCGGATGCCGAGCTCCAGGAACGCGGCCCGGTCGGCCTCCGCCGCGCCGTTCAGCTTGCCGAGCGAGTCGGAGCGGTAGAGGCGGCCCCACCGGACGGTGCGGCCGTCGGCGGCGGGGTACCCGCCGAGGTCACGGAAGTTGCGCAGCCGCTGGAACTCGAGGTGACGGATCATGGACCAGACCCTACGGGCCGCGGCCGCGCCACGGCCCGCAGGGGTCCGGATTGCTCCCCGTGACGGCCGGTCAGCCGAGCGAGGCGGCGCAGTCGATCTGCGAGCTGAACTTCCGCACCGGGCTGACGTTCCACGGGTTCGGCGGGCCGGCGTAGGTGCCCTGGTAGGTGATGAAGGTGTCGGCGGTGCGGCGGCCGGGCTCCAGGTAGCAGCCGGCGATCGCGGTGCCCGGGTAGTCGACCGCCAGCTCGGCGGCGCTCGGGTCGGTCGCGCTGATGGTGCTCTGGACGTCCCGGCGCAGCGTGGCAGAAGTGCCACCGAGCCAGAGGCTGACGCATCGTCAGGAAATGCGTTCGACGATTCGGTGACGCTCCGGCGAATCCTCGCTGGTCGGCCGCGCGTCCCGGCGGCGGGTCCGCCGGCGGCCGAGGGCACCGCCGACGGCCGCCACCGCCAGCAGCAGCCCGGCGAGCACCGCCGGGTTCACCCAGCCCGGCACCAGCTCCGTACCGGTCGGGAAGTCCGGGCTCACGCAGCGTCCGCTCACCGGGAAGACGGGGTGGGTGACCAGCCGGCTGCCGCCGGTGGCCGACGCCTGGCAGAACTTGTCCGGCCGGAGCACCAGGAAGCCCGAGCTGAACCAGCCGGCCACCACCGCGGTGGCCGCCCCGGCCAGGCTGGTCCCGGCAGCGAGCAGCAGCGTGCCCGGGGTGAGCAGCGCCCGCGGCCGCCCGGCGGCCCGCAGGGCCCGGGCCGCCAGCGCGGCCGTGCCGACGAGCAGCGCGAACGGCGCGGCCACGGGCAGCCCGAGGATCACGAGGCCGAGCAGCCCGTCGAGCGGGGTCAGCGCCTCGGAGGCGAGGCCGTGGGTGGTGGTGCGGTGCATACCTGTCCGGACTGCGGCACCGGGGTGAAAGGTTCCCGTTCGAACGGACCGGCTTCGCTCACCCCGTGACCGCGAACCGTGGCAGGTCGGCGGCGAGCAGCACCGGCAGCAGGGCGTGGATCGCCAGGGCGCCCGCCGCCGCGTACCGCCACCGGCGCTGCCGGGTGCTGCGCCGCCCGGCCGCCCAGGCGCCGAGCACGGCGCCGGCCAGGACCATCCCGCCGAGCACCAGCGTGGCGACAGTTGCGCCCCGCAACTGCTCGTGCGGGTACTCCGCGTCCCAGCCGGAGGCCTGCTCCGCCGACCGGTAGCCGCGCCAGACCAGGCTGCACAGCCAGCCGTCCACCGATGCCACCATGACCGCGAAAGCCCCCAGACCCACCAGGTCGGTCTTCTCGGCCCCGCTCCCCCGCGCGTCCGGCCCATGCTGATGCACACTCATCGCCGTCCCCCCGTAGACGTGTCGACTCGCCCGGATGGTCCCCGGCGCCGGGCCGCGCCAAAGCCCGCCGCGCCGCATCGTTGCCGAGTTGAGAGCGGGGTCGGCCACCCGAGTGACCGGTGGGCCGGGCGCTGCTCGGCGGGGCGGCTGCGGCGGCCCGCTCTCACACCAGGCAGTGGTTGACGATCCCGCCGAACACCCCTGGCAGCCGGGCGGCCGAGGCCACCAGGTGCGGCGCCGTGAGGGGGTGGCCGCGCAGGCCCAGCAGGGCCGCGGTGAGCAGCCGGTGGCGCCGGGTGACGCGGCGCCAGGCCCGCTCGTAGCTCGCCGGCCGCCCGGCCCGGACGGCCGCCACCAGCGCCTCGGCCCCGCTCAGGGCGAGCGAGACCCCCTCGCCGGTCAGCGCGTCCACGTAGCCGGCGGCGTCGCCGACCAGCAGCACCCGGCCCGCCACCCGGGCCCGCACCCGCTGCCGCAGCGGCCCGGCGCCGCGGACGGCCGAGCTCGCCGGTGCGGTGAGGCGCTCGCGCAGGGCGGGGAAGGCGGCGAGCTGGTCCTGGTACGGGGCCCGGCGGTCGGTGAGCAGGGCCACGCCGATCCGGTCCGGTGCGACGGGCGTGACGTACGCCTCCGCGTGCGGTGACCAGTGCACCTCGACGCAGTCCGTCCAGGGCGCGACCGGATAGTGCCGTCGTAGCCCGTACCGAGGGACGCCCAAGGCCTCGGCGGCCAGGCCGAGTTGGCGGCGAATCGGCGAGTGCAGGCCGTCGGCGGCGGCCAGGTGGCGGGCCCGGAGCAGCTCGCCGGTGGTCGTGGCGGCGGTCACCGACCGCGCGTCCTGGTGCACCTCGGTGACTTTCAAGGGCGTGACAGGGATGCCGAGTCGGCTCGCCCGGTCGGCGAGTGCGCGGTGCAGCTCGGTGCGGCGCACGCCGAGCCCGGGCGCGCCGGTGAAGCGCGCCTCGGCCTCGTGCCGTGGGTCCACGTACCGGATGCCGCGCAGGGGTTGGCCGACCGGGGTGATGCCGAGGCCGGCCAGGGCCTGGACCGCGCCCGGCATCAGGCCCTCGCCGCAGGCCTTGTCGACGGGCAGCGGGCGCGGTTCGGCCACGGCCACGCTGAGCCCGGCCCCGGCGGCGCGGATCGCGGTGGCCAGCCCGGCCGGGCCGCCGCCGACCACCAGCAGGTCGAGGAGCTCGCTCACGTGGCGGCCAGCGCGGTGTTCTCGCAGCGCAGCCGCACCGCGAGCAGCGCCAGGTTGAGCAGGGTGAACGCGGTGGCGGTGAGCCAGGCGGTGTGGACCAGCGGCAGGGCCAGCCCCTCGGCCAGTACCGCCAGGTAGTTGGGGTGGGCGAGCCACCGGTACGGGCCGGTACGGACCAGTGGCAGGCCCGGCACCACGATCACCCGGGTGTTCCAGCGCGGCCCGAGAGTGGCGATGCACCACCAGCGCAGCCCCTGGGCCGCGAGGGCGAGGGCCAGCATCGGCCAGCCGAGCGCCGGCACGAACGGCCGCGCGGCGACCAGCGGTTCGAGGACGCAACCGAGCAGCAGGCCGGTGTGCAGCAGGACCATCACCGGGTAGTGGCCCGGCCCGTGCTCGACGCCGCCCCGGGCGCGGCTCCAGGCGGCATTGCGGCGGGCGAGCCGAAGCTCGGCCAGCCGCTCGAGGGCGGTCAGCGCGATCAGCAGGAGGTAGGCGGTCATGGCAACTACCACCGGACCAGGACGAGTTCGGAGCTGAACCCCGGCCCGAGGGCGACCACCAGACCGGGCGTACCGGCGGGTGGCGGGCCCGCCGCGAGGGTGTCGCGGAGGATGTGCAGCACCGACGCGGAGGAGAGGTTGCCCACCTGGGCCAGCGAACGCCTCGATGGGGCGAGGCAGTCGGCGCCGAGCCCGAGGCTCTGCTCCAGTGCGTCGAGCACCTTCGGGCCGCCGGGGTGGCAGACCCAGCCGGTCACCTCGCCCGGCTTGAGGTCGTGCTCGGCGAGGAAGGACTGGATCTCCTCCGCCACGTGCAGCTCGACCAGGCCGGGCAGTTCGGCGCCGAGCACGATCTTGAAGCCGCTGTCGCCGATCTCCCAGCCGAGCGCCCGCTCGGTGCCGGGGTGGAGCCTGCTCCGCCCGGCGACCACGCGCGGGCCCGGCCGCCCCTCCCCCGGGGTCGGCGCCCGCCCGTCCCCCACCGCGACCACGGCGGCCGCGCCGTCGCCGAACAGCGCTCCGGCGACCAGGCCCGCCGGGCTGGTGTCGGCGCGCTGGAGGGTGAGCGAGCAGAGTTCGACGGAGAGCAGCACGGCCGTCTGCTCCGGGTGGCCGCTCAGGTGCTCGTGCAGCAGCGCCAGGCCGGCCGCCCCGGCGGCGCAGCCCAGCCCGAACATCGGCACCCGCCGCACGTCCGGCCGCAGACCGACCCGGGCGGCCAGCCGGGCCTCCAGCGAGGGGGCGGCGATGCCGGTCACGGAGGTGGAGATCACCAGGTCGACCTCGTGCGGCGCCACCCCGGCGGCCGCCAGCGCCCCGGTCAGCGCCTGCTCGGCCAGCGCCAGACCGTGCACCACGAACAGGTCGTTGGCCTGCCCGAAACCCCGGACCGCCCCGTACTCGCCGAGCGGCAGCACCAGGTGCCGGGCCTCGACGCCGGAGGCGGCGTGCAGCCGCTCGAGCAGTGCGCGGTCACCGGGAGCCGCGCCGAGGGCGTCGGGGGCGTCGAGGCAGAGCGCGGCGAGCGCCTCGGTGATCTCGCGCTGCTCGTACCGGTACGGCGGCAGCACGCCGTGGACAGCGGCAATTCGCGTCATTCGGTCAGAATAGGTGCAGGGTGAGCGATCATCAGGTTATGGCGGATACCCGGCATTTCGCCCCCGGCGAGCAGCAGCGGCTGCCTCGGCCCGCTGCGGTGGCACTTCTCGGCGCCTGCCACCCCGCCCCGACCGCCACCGTGACGGTGATCGCCGTCGCACTCGCGGCCGCTGCCGGGCGCTCCCTCGCGGACGCCGCACTGGTCGGGGCGGCCGTGCTCGCCGGGCAGCTCTCGGTCGGCTGGTGCAACGACCGGGTCGACCTGCGGCGGGACCAGGCCGCCGGGCGGCGCGACAAACCGCTGGCGGCGGGCGCGGTGCGGCCGGGGACGGTCTCGGCGGCGGCGGGCGCGGCGCTGGCTTCCGCCGTGCCGCTCTCGCTCGCGGCCTCCGGGCCGGTGGCGGGCGGCGCGCACCTGCTCGCGGTGGCGGCGGCCTGGGCGTACGACCTGGGGGTCAAGCGCACCGGGTGGTCCTGGCTGCCGTACGTGCTGGCCTTCGGGCTGCTGCCCGTCTTCGCGGCCGGCCACCGGCCGCCCTGGTGGGCGATGGCGGCGGGCGCACTGCTCGGCCTCGGTGCGCACGCGGCCAACGTGCTGCCGGACATCCCCGACGACCTCGCCGCCGGTGTCCGGGGCCTGCCCCAGCGGCTGGGCCCCCGCGCGGCCCGGCTGCTCGCCGTCGCCGCGCTGCTCGCCGCCTCGGCCGTCCTGCTGTTCGCCCCGCCGGGCCCCCACCCCTGGTACGCCCTCCTCCTGCCGGTGGCACTGCTGCTGCCACTGCGCGGCCGCCGCCCGTTCGCCGCCGTCCTCGCACTCGCCCTGCTCGACGTGGCACTGCTGCTCCTGCGCGGCACCGCGCTCTGACCGCCGGCCGGGCAGACCCCAGGCCGGACGGACCCTAGCCGCCGGGTCCCAGCGGCCGGGGCGTCAGGCCGTGGGCCACGGCCCAGAGCCACCAGGCGGTCATGAACAGCGGCAGGCCGAGGCAGACCGCCAGTACGGCGATCCAGACCAGCACGGCGACCAGGCCACCGAGCCTGCGCATGAGCCCTCCCCGATATTCATGTCAGCTGATTCTGCTCGAAGCATGGCGTACCCCAGCTGCCGTTCGGCCAAGCCGCCGGAAGAATTTCCGGCCGGTGGTGTCGGATTGGCGCGGCAGCGTTCGTAGCAGAGGTGAGAGGCCGCCGGACGGCGGCGGGCCCCGGACCGCAGGAGATGGATCGCGATGCAGTACCTGTTCGCAGTGATCAACGACGACGACACCATGGCCACCCCCGAGGAGGCGGCGGCGATCGACGTCTTCAACGACCGGCTCCAGGCCGGGCAGCACTGGGTGTTCGCCGCCGGGCTCGCCGCGCCGAGCTCCGCCACCGTGGTCGACGGCCGCGGCGGGGAGGCCGTGCTCACCGACGGGCCGTTCGTGGAGTCCAAGGAGTTCATGATCGGCTTCTGGATCGTCGAGGCGCCCGACCTCGACGTGGCGCTGGCCCTGGCCGGCGAGGGGTCACGGGCCTGCAACCGCAAGGTCGAGGTCCGGCCGATCCTCGCGCCGTGACCGACGCGCGGACGGCACTCACCCGGGCCCACCACGAGGAGTGGGCCCGGGTGGTCGCCACGCTCACCAGACGGTTCGGCGACCTCGACCTCGCCGAGGAGGCGGCGGCCGAGGCCTTCGCCACCGCCGTCGAGCGCTGGCCCGCCGACGGCGTGCCGCCGAACCCCGGCGGGTGGCTGACCACCACCGCCACCCGCAAGGCACTCGACCGGCTCCGCCGCGAGCACCGGCGCGACGCCAAGGAGCAGGAGGCCCAGTTGTCGTACGACGCCCCGCCCGGACCGGGCGAGCCGCCCGGCGCGGTGGAGGACGACCGGCTCCGGCTGCTCTTCACCTGCTGCCACCCGGCCCTGGCGCTGCCCGCGCGCGTCGCGCTGACCCTGCGGATGGTCGGTGGCCTGACCGTGCCGGAGATCGCCCGGGCCTTCCTGGTGGGCGAGACGGCGATGGGTCAGCGGATCACCCGCGCCAAGAGCAAGATCAAGGCCGCCCGCATCCCCTACCGGGTGCCCGCCGCAACCGACCTCCCCGCGCGCCTGTCGGGCGTGCTCGCCGTCCTTTACCTCGTCTTCAACGAGGGCTACCTGGCCACCGGCCCGGGCACCGACCCCGTCCGGCCCGGCCTGACCGCCGAGGCGATCCGCCTCACCCGGCTGGTCCGCGACCTGCTGCCGCAGGACGGCGAAGCCGCCGGGCTGCTGGCACTGATGCTGCTCACCGAGGCCCGCCGCACCGCCCGCCTGACCCCCGACGGCGAGCTGGTCCCGCTCGGCGAACAGGACCGGAGCGACTGGGACACCGCGCTGATCGCCGAGGGCCACCGGCTGGTCCGCGAACGCCTGGCCGCCGGCCAGGCGCCGGGCCGCTACCAGCTGCTCGCCGCCGTCAACGCCGTGCACACCTCCGCCCGCACGGTGGCCGACACCGACTGGTCACAGGTGCTCGCCCTCTACGACCAGCTGGCCCGGCTCGACCCCTCCCCCGTGGTCGCCCTCAACCGCGCCGTCGCCCTGGCCGAACTCGACGGCCCCGCCGTCGCCCTGGCCGCCCTCCGCCCGCTCGCCCCCGCATTGACCGACTACCGCCCCTACCACGCGACCCGCGCCGAACTGCTGCGCCGCCTGGACCGCCACGCCGAGGCCCGCGCCGCGTACGACCGTGCGGTCGGGCTCGCCGGAAACGCCGCCGAGACCGCCTACCTCACCCACCGCCGTGACCAGCTGCCCCACCAATCCGGGTGACACCGCGCACTCCGGCCGGTTACCTTCGCCGCGATGCCCACACTCTTCGAACCACCGCTGCTCACCCGCCTGAAGCAGGCCGACCGCATCCTGATCGCCGGCGCCGGAGGCGGCTTCGACGTCTACGCGGGGCTGCCGATCGCGCTCGCCCTGCGGGCCGCCGGCAAGGAGGTGCACCTGGCCAACCTCTCCTTCAGCCACCTCTACGGCCTCGACTCCGAGGTCTGGCTGGCGCCCGACCTGGCCCGGATCACCCCGGACACCGGCTCCGCCGAGCCGTACTTCCCCGAGCGCACGCTGGCCCGCTGGCTGCGCCTGCACCGGATGCCCGACACCGTCTGGGCCTTCGCCTCCGTCGGGGTGCAGCCGCTGCGCAGGGCCTACCGGGAGCTCACCGGTCACCTCGGGATCGACGCGATCCTGCTGGTGGACGGCGGCACGGACATCCTGCTGCGCGGGGACGAGGCCGGGCTCGGCACCCCCGAGGAGGACATGGCCAGCCTCGGCGCCGTCGCGGGGCTCTCCGAGGTGCCCGAGCGGCTGGTGGCCTGCCTGGGCTTCGGCATCGACGCCTACCACGGCGTCAACCACAGCCTGGTGCTCGAGAATCTCGCCGCGCTCGACCGGGCCGACGGGTACCTGGGCGCCTTCTCGCTCCCGCGCGAGTCCCGCGAAGGGGCCCTCTACCTGGACGCCGTCGCCCACGCCCGGGCGGCCTTCCCCGAGCACCCCAGCATCGTCCACGGCTCGGTCGCCGCCGCCCTCCAGGGCCGGTTCGGCGACGTCCGCTTCACCGAGCGGACCGGCGCGAGCGAACTCTTCGTCAACCCGCTGATGACGCTCTACTTCGCCGTGACCGTCGAGGCCCTGGCCGCCCGCAACCTCTACCTCGACCGCCTCGAACGCACCCGGCAGACCCGCCAGATCAGCACCGTGATCGAGGACTTCCGCGACGGACTCCCCCACCTGCGCCCGGCCCGGGCCTTCCCGCACTGACCCGCCCTCGGGCCGGGCGGGGCCAGGCCGCGCGGCGCACCATGAAGACGTCCGCCCAGTCCTCGGACTCCACCGTGAAGCCGTACCGCTCGTACAGGCGCCGGGCCGCGCTGCCCTGGAGCACCTGCAGACGGACCACCTCGGCGCTCGCCGTCAGGTGCTCCAGCACGGCGCCGCCGATGCCGCGGCCCTGGTGCTCGTCCGTCAGGTAGAAGTGCTCCAGCCAGTGGGCGTCCTCGGCCGGGCGCAGCGCCACGCAGCCCGCGAACGCGCCGGCCACCTCGATGATCCAGGTGTGCTCGGCCTCGAACTTGTCGCGCAGGCGCTGGCGGACCCGGTGCTCGTCGTACACCCCGAGCCGCTCCAGGTCCGTCCGCAGGGCCACGGCCCGCAGCTCGGCCAGCACCTCGACGTCCGCCGGCGTGGCCGGCCGCAGTTCCCAATCCGCCATGATCACGATGCTAGCGGCCGGTGGGAGGCCTACCTCAAGGCGGGTGCGCCTACCTCAAGGCGGGTGCCGGGCGGCCCCACCGCGGGACGCCCGCCTCGGCG
The DNA here is from genome assembly GCF_040296285.1 of Kitasatospora sp. NPDC002227. Taxonomy (NCBI): domain Bacteria; kingdom Bacillati; phylum Actinomycetota; class Actinomycetes; order Kitasatosporales; family Streptomycetaceae; genus Kitasatospora; species Kitasatospora sp. NPDC002227. The sequence goes on along the minus strand of NZ_JBEOWY010000064.1, from coordinate 7,744 downwards.
TTGAGCAGGGTGCCGAAGTCCTCGCGGCGGATCCGGCGGTCCACGTACAGCAGGCTGTGGGCGACCGGGGCGAGCGGCAGCGTGACGGCCAGGCCGAGCACCAGGCCGAGGCCGGTGGCGGCGGCGAACAGGACGGCGCCGAGCAGGCTGATCTGGCCGGCCGCGGCCGAGCTCGCCGCGAGCAGCGCCAGGCCGAGGACCAGGCACGGGAGCAGCAGCAGCTGCGCGGCCGTCGAGCCGACCACCGCGACCACGTACGGGATACCCAGGCTGCGCCACCAGGCGCCCTTGTTGAGCCCCCAGGCCCTCCTGATGGCCACCGCCGGAGAGACGTTCTCGAGGACCAGCACCGGGACGAGCAGGACCAGCCGCACCTGTGCGTAGAGCGCGAGCGCGAACCCGGGCAGCACCAGGGCGAACCCGGCGCCGGACCAGCCCCGCCCGGTCAGGCCGAGCAGCCCGCCCGGCACGGCCGAGGCCGCCACCACCGCCAGGCTGCCGAGCCCGGCGAGCAGTTGGGCCGCCAGCACCCGGCCGACGAACGGCTTCGCCTCCCGCCAGATCTGGCCCGCCGTCACCTGGCGGCCGACCACGGCGTGCCGGACCACCGTGGTGGCCGTGGTGTACCCGACGGCGTAGAGCCCGGCGAGGCAGCAGAGCACGACCAGGGCGGCGATCACCACGGTGGTGGTGAGGTCCGCCGGCCGCCCGTCCGCCAGCCGGCTCAGCGGCTCGTCGTCCAAGTCCCCGAAGGTGTCCTCCAGACTGAAGGCCACCGCTCCGACCGCCACGCCGAGCAGGCCGATCGCCACCCCGGCCGCCGCGAGCACCGGCAGGTAGACCGCCTTGGTGCACCGTCTGACGGTGTCGAACACCGCCCCCAGCAAGTCCGCCACGCCCAGCGGGCGCAGCGGTATCACCCCCGGCCGCGCCGGGTGGTGGACCGTGGGCCCCCACCCCGCTCCCGGTAGCTGCCATCCCCCGTCGGTAGTCATGCCCCACCTTCCGCTCTGGGCTCCGCACCGGAGCGCACGTAGCGTACGCGAGCCGGGGCGTAAACCCGGCTGAAGGCGGGGGTGTTGACCGGTTTACGCCAGTGGAGCACCACCCGGACGGCGCTGGCGCGGGCCCGCCACCTGCCTGGCTTGACCCGCGCCGCCCCACCGTCACAGACCGATCGCGGTGAGCACCTCCCCGGCCGCCCGGGCACCCTCGGCCGCGCCGCCGTTCATGTAGCCCTGGAAGTCGTAGGAGGTGTGTTCGCCCGCGAAGTGCAGGTTGCCCTGCGCGGTGCCCTCGTAGCCCGCGTAGGTGGTCAGGTACCCCACCGGCCAGTAGGAGTAGGCGCCGTAGGAGTAGGGGTTGAGGTGCCAGGCCGAGAGCGTGGCCCGGCCGTTCCAGACGGCACTGGTGCCGGGCCAGAGCTGGTCGATCTGGGCCTGGTAGCTCTGCGCCAGCGTGCGGGTGTACGGGGTCGAGGCGTCGGTGAAGGCGCGCGGCGGCTGCAGCCCGCCGGCCAGGGTGCCCCCGCCGTACTGGACCAGGATGCCGCCGCTGCCGGCCTGGCCCCGGGTGACGTCCCAGGCCTGCTGGAACGGCAGGTCGGCGAAGCACTCGCCGTTGGAGCTGCCGGGCCAGGGGCCGGTGCCCTGCCAAGTCCGGCTGGTGAACTGCATGTTGAGCTTGGTGCAGTAGCCCATCACCATGTTCTTCAGCACGCCCTGCATCCGGGCGTCCAGCCCGGCCCGGCTCAGGTCGATGTGCTTCTGCAGGATCGGCAGCGCCACCGCCAGGATGGTGTGGTCCGCGGTGACGGTCGTGCTGCCGCCACCGTCCAGGTCGAAGGCGAGCGTCTGGGTGCCGTCGGCGTTGCGGGTCACCGCGGTCAGCGTGTACCCCTTGCGCACCGTGCCCGCCGGGAGCGCGGCCGCGATGGCGTACGGGAGTTGGTCGTTCCCGCCCACGATGTGGAACCGCTCGTCGGAGGCGCCCCAGATCTCGAAGCTGCCCGGGTTGGACTGCGCGGACAGCATCTCGATCAGGGCGAAGGAGGACTGCACCGTGGTGTCGGCGCCGTACTCCACCGCGTAGGCGACGTCGAGGAACGCACCGAGCCTGCCCGCGTACCCGCCTGGGACCCGCGAGTTGATCCAGTCCCGGATCGACATCCGGTCGAGCGTCACGGCGGCCGCGGTGTGGTTGTCCCAGGTGGGCGAGCCGCCGTTCTGGGCGTCGGTCTTGAGCGCCTGCCAGATCGCCTTGAAGTCGTCGTCGGCCTGGGCGCGCGGGTAGTAGTCGCCCTGGAAGCGCAGGATCTGGTCGGCGCCGGCCTGGGTCGCGGCGAGCACGTCCACCGTCTGCAGGCCGAACCGCTGGCAGAGCTGGCGGATCACGTGATGCCCGGTGTCGATCAACTCGCCGCCGTACTCCGAGACTTGGCCTTCCGACCAGAGCCCGGGGCTGGTCGGTCCGCCGCCGGAGTACATCCGGCCGCCGAGGCGGGTGGGGTTCGCCTCGTAGACGGTGGAGCTGATGCCCTTGTCCGCCAGGGTCAGGGCCGCGTTCAGGCCGGAGATGCCGGCGCCGATGATCGCCACCCGGGGCTGCTGCCCGGTGTGCGGGGTCTCGGTGACGGCCTGGGCGCGCGGGGCCCGGGCCAGCACGGTGGCGCCGAGCCCGAGGGCGGCGGCCCGGGCGAGCAGCGCCCGGCGGGAGGGGCCGGCCGGGTCGGTGCGGGCCTCCTCGCGCAGCCCCCGGTACTCCTCGACGGGCAGTTGGAGCCGCTCGGCGGTGGCCAGGTCGGTGAACTCCCGGCGCAGGTGCCGGGCGAGTGGAGAGCGAGCCATGTGGGGGTAGGTCCTCTCTGATGCGGTGGAACGGGGGTCAGACGGTGGTGCGCTCCTGGGCGTCCTCGACCACGAGACGGCCCATGACCTCGTACTTCTGCGGGTGCCTGGCCCGCATGTAGAGCGCCAGGGCGACGCCCAGGGCGAAGACGGCGCCGACGATCCACGGGATCAGCTTGAAGAAGAAGATCTTCGAGGCTGCGCCCGCGGCCGTGTCCAGGTTGACCACGAGCAGCGCTATCGCGGCGAGCATGCCGAGCCCGCCGAGCAGCGGCGCGGTGAACGTCCGGAACCAGTGCCGGGATTCGGGGTGGTGGCGGCGGAAGTAGGCGATCACCGCGAAGGAGCAGAGCGTCTGCACCACCAGCAGCGCCAGCGTGCCGAGGATCGCGGTGAGGGTGTAGAGGCTGATGTACGGGTCCTGCCCGGCCGCCCAGAAGCCGCCGACGATCGCCAGCGCGATGGCCGTCTGGGTGAAGGACGCGATGTACGGCGAGCCGTGCTTGGCGTGGGTGCGGCCGAGCGCCGGGTGCAGGAAGCCCTCGCGGCCGATCGCGTAGAGGTAGCGCGCCGCGCACTGGTGGAAGGCCATCCCGCAGGCGAAGGCGCTGGTGCACATCAGCCACTGGAAGGCGGTGACGGCCCAGTGGCCCAGGTAGGTCTGCGCGGGGGCGAGGAAGAGGTCGAGCGGGTTGCTGCCGCCGGCCGCCGTGACGGCCGCCTCCGGCCCGTCGGCGGCCAGCACCATCCAGCTGACGAAGGTGTAGAGCACGCCGAGGATCAGCACGGCCGCCAGGGTGGCGCGCGGGATGATCCGCTTCGGGTCGCGCGACTCCTCGCCGTACATGGCCGTCGACTCGAAGCCGATCCAGGACCAGAAGCAGAAGAACAGCCCGACCCCGGCGTTGACGCCCGCGAAGGCGCCGGTCGGGTTGAGCGTGCCGAAGTGCAGGCCGCCCGGGCCGCCGCCGTGGGCCAGCACCGCGCCGCCGAGCAGCAGGAGCATCACCACCTCGCCGACCAGGAAGACCGCCAGCACCTTGGAGGCGACCTCGAGGTCGAAGTAGGAGAGCACGGCGGTGACGGCCAGCATCGCCAGCGCGAAGACCTGCCAGGGCCAGTGCAGGCCGAACTGGGAGGCGAAGGCCTGCTGGGCGAAGTAGGCGAAGATGCCGACGATGGACGCCTCGAAGACCACGTAGGCGAGCACCGCGAGCAGCCCCGAGGCCATCCCCGCGATCCGGCCCAGGCCGTGCGAGACGAAGCCGTAGAACGCCCCGGCGGTGGTGATGTGGCGCGCCATCGAGACGTACCCGACGGTGAAGACGGTGAGCACCACGGTGACGAAGAGGAAGCCGGCGGGGGCGTGCACGCCGTTGCCGCCGCCGACGATGACCGGGAGGTTGCCCGTCATCGCGGTGATCGGGGCGGCGGTGGCCAGTGCCATGAACACCACCCCGGCCAGACCGACCGAGTTGGCCTTCAGGCGTTGGACGCCGGGCGGCGCGGCGGTGGCGGGGGTGTCCGCGAGGGAGGGCGGCTGGACGGGCATGGGTGAGCTCCCTGAGCACTGGGCTGCTTGGTGAGGCTCCGGGTCGGTCGCTGCCGACGCGGAGTTGGCCCAGTGTGGGGTGCGTCACGCCGCCAGGGGCAGGCGCATGGTGTAGCGCGGGCTGTTAAAGGATTGACGGCCTGTCACCCGCCCGGGTGCCGGTCGTGACCGAACTGCCTGCCTATGCGGGGAGTTGGCCCGCCGCGACCACCGAGACGGCCGCCGCCGCGACCACCGCCTCCGCCTCGGCAGCCGCGTACTCCACGGCCCGCCGGTCGGCCTCCAGCGAGGCCGCCAGCCGGTCGAGCAGCCGCTGGAAGCGCTGGGTGTCGGCGTGGTCGAGCGGCTGAGGTGCGTACGGCTGCGACATGCTGGGCATCTGCTTTCGGACGTGGCGCGCGGGACGGGCGGGGTCTACGGGGCCACATCCTCACGGGAGCGGGTCAACGCTCGATAAACGCCCGCCCGGTCGCCCGTCCACCGCCCGGGTCACGCCCGCCCGGGCGCCCGCCCGCTCCGGCGCTCAGGCCCGCCCGAGCGCCCGGTCCACCGCGATCTCGATGACCACCCGTTCGGGGTTCACCCGGGGCTCCCGGTACCGCTCGGCGTAGCGCCGCACGCCCTCGGCCACCGACTCCGCGTCGGCGCGCACCACCGCGACCCCCTCCAGCGTCGACCAGCGCGCCCGGTCCACCTGGCACAGCGCCACCCGCATCCCGGCCTCCCCGGCGGCCAGCACGTTGCGCACCTTCCGGCTCGCGCCGTGGCTGATCACCCGCGCCGTCCGGGTCTCGGGGTCGTAGGTGGCCCCGACCGGCACCACGTGCGGCGAGCCGTCCGGGCGCAGCGTGGTCAGGGTGCACAGGTGGTACTCGCGCCAGAAGGCGAGGTAGCTCGCGTCGAGCGCGGCGAGATCATGAGCCATGAGCGCATGCTACGCGCCCGTACCACCCGGCCCGTCAGCTCCCGGCCCCCGTCCGAACGGGGAGAAGTCCGTCCGCCCGGTGATCGAGGCGATGGTCCACGACATGGGGAAGGCGATGGCCAAGGGCCATCGCTCGATCGGCCATGGGCTGGAGGTCACCAGGAAGAACCTGAACGAAGCGGAGGAGAACATCCGCCGGGGCCTCCACACGGACCACAGGGCGGCGGAGGACGGAATTCACCTCAAGCCGGGGCAGAACGTCCTGAAGAAAGAGGACCTGGAGGACGAATACCGCGATGCCGTCTCCACCCGCATCGACGGGCTGCGCCAGGAGGGCCACGGCCCGCAGCGCCACCTGGATCCGACCGACCAGATGCTGAAGGACCGGCTGGGTGTCCCCACGCCGCCGCGCATGGTGGACAACCAGCTCGAATACCACCGTATGGAACACGGGTACGTGCAGACCGAGCGGAAGATCGACCCTGCACACGGGCCCCATGGGAAGCAGCTCCCGGAGCCGGATCGGTACATGGATGCCGAGGATCCGACCAGGCGACACAAGTGCGGCGCCTTCTCCACAGCCTTCAAACCGGGCGAGGACGAGGCGTTCATGCATGCCGAGCGGTACGCCAGGCAGCAACTCGACCTGAGTGAGGATCCCCTGAGGCCGGTACGGTTCCCGCCTGGAAAGGCATGGGGGCCGGGCGACCACAGCGAGAGGTTCCGGGGCTTCTACATCGATCCGGAACGTCCGGTGACTCATGGCAATATCAACTACAAGCCGGTCGACTTCCAGGGTGCGGACCTCATCGCCGTTTACCGTCGTGACGAGCGCACAGGTGACGTCAGGTTGGTCACCATGTACCCGGAGCCGGTCAAGGAGAGGAACAAGTGATGGAGTTTCCCCAGAGCATTCCGCACTTCTCCGACGACCGTGAGGTCGAGACGTTCTTCCGCACGATGCTCGGCCTCGAGTACATCGACGATGTTCATCTGCACCGGGAGTGGGCGAGGGGGAAGAAGCCTTCTGCGCGGCACGTCAGGGAAGCACTTGAGTACCTCCTGCGTGAGCGTCCGGCCACCTCGACCCAGTGGGCTCGGCTGACCGAGGTCAGCTTCTGGGAGGACGATCGCCTCTACGGCTACCTGCAGAAGCTTTACGACTACTTCTACGGTGATCGGGCGGATCCTCCCGTGCCGCCGGATCCGGAGGAGATCCCCCCGGAGAAGTACTGGCACTGACAGCCTGCCCGACCCGAAGAGGAACCTCTATGCCCACGCGCGATGAATTGCCCCCACGTACTGGCCCCTGGGCCAGCCGATTCGATTCCGAGGAGGCGTTGGTCCGGGGCGACGATGCCCTCCGGGCGGCGGCGCTCAAGAACCACGACCTGTCGCCGATTCTCCGGTTCGAGGAAGTCTACGGTCCGGACATGGTGACCCGTGCCGCGCAGGCCACCGCCATCGGGATCGACCAGGTGAACCCGTACGGGCCGGGCGGGGAGATCAACTACGTCTATGGGGACTTCTACACCGGGGCACTCGTGTATGGCGTGTACCGCCCAGCCGAGGGTGTCGGTGACGCCGGTCCGGCCCGGGAGGATGAGCTGTGGAACACCACGCTCTATCCGTACCCGGGTGGTGCGGTGGATCCGACCTCGGTGTCGCTCGCGGAGCTGGGGCTTGAGGTGCCCGGAGTGGACCGGCGGTTCGTCAACTTCTGCGCGGGCATGCTCGGCGTCGAGGCCGTGGACGACCTGGGAATGCTCAGGGCGACGTTCGACGCAGCCTGGCCGGACTACCGGGAGACGGTCCGAGCCGGCCTGCTGCACATGGCGGAGCACCGTCCCATGACGGTGCGTCAGTGGTACGAGCTGACGTACGTTCTCTTTCCCGACGAGCAGGCACTGACGGTGTATCTGGCGCAGGTGTACGCCTATCTCTTCGACAACTACCCGGCGATGCCGCTGGCGCCAAACTGAGGTCGGGCATGGCGGTCGATTGGCCTATCCGCTGGCTCCACAGACCGAGCTACGTGGGCCTCATTCTCGGTGTCCGAGTGGCTCTCAATCAACGGTTCAGGCACGGATTCCGTGAAGTGGATCGTGCTGCCGTGCGCCGGTGACGCTCCGTCATCCTGGGCCTCATCCTTCGGTCGTGTGAGACCTTGCTGGAGTTGGTGTTCCCGCACCTGGTAACGGTGCTGGTGGAACGCGTGGTGGTGAAGAGCGGCGTGCTGCGGATCGCGGCGAGCACGAAGGACGGGACGGCGGCCGTCTGTCCGGAGTGCGGGACGTTGTCGATGCGGGTGCACAGCCGCTACGGGTGTCCCGCGTCAAGTAGTTGGCAGGTTTTCGGGTTCGGGAAAGTTGGGGACGAGCGGGTCCGCGGCGCCGGTGTGGACGTCGTGTGGCCGGTTCC
>NZ_JBEOWY010000063.1:0-42664 GCF_040296285.1 Kitasatospora sp. NPDC002227 | reverse complement strand
GCTACCTCACGCCACTCGAGATCCGCCAGCGGCACCAGCAAGGCCACACCCTCGCGGCGTAGACGGAGAGTGTCCAGCCGCAGGGTGGAACTTCAATAACGTCCTCGCCTTCTTGGTCATGACGGCCAAGAACTTGATCATTCCACTCACCCCCTCTCCTGCTCGCTGGCTTGGTGAGGGTGCGACATGACGTTGCGTCACTGCGGGTTCCACGTTAAGGGCGAGCGGATCGGCGTGCGCCCGCTTTGCTGAAACCTGTGGATAACTCCGGGGCTCTGGAACTGAGTAGCCCGTTCGGGCTACTCGCGGCCGCAGATAGGCTGCATCACGGGCGTGGGGCCGACTGCCGGAGGGGCACTGTGGGCCTTCGTGATCTCGTCATCGACGCCTGGAGCTGGCTGAACTACAAGCCGGTGATGGCCAACCCGATCCGCCGGGGCTCAGGCCCGTTCGGGGAGCTGGCCGCCAGCTGGGTGCCGCCGGAGGATCTTCGCCGCCTTCAGGCGTACAAGCTGCTCGCCGCGTACGACAACAACCAGGCCGGGCAACTCGCGGCCATCTCCGGTGACGAGAGCGGCCTTGAGCGGCGGGAGCTCGGTGACGCCTCGAAGCTGATCGACACCGCGCTCGGCTACATGCTCGGCAGCGAGCAGACCATCGTGGTCCCCGGCGCCGAGCATCAGGGGAGCGGGGAGCAGCCCGCCGACGCGCAGCGGGCGCTCGGGCTGCAGGGGCGGCTTCGTGAGTGGGCGGAGAGGGAGCTCCTGCCGCTGCGCATCCAGCAGGCAGAGCGGGCCGCAGTCCGCAGCGGGGACGCGGTGTACACGCTGGCGTGGGAGCCGGCCAAGGGCCGCCCGACCCTGCGGATGATGGACGCGGGGTTCTACTTCCCGGAGTGGACGGACGATGAGGTCGACGCGGCGGAGTGCCCGGCGCGAGTCCACTTCGCGTGGGAGCTGCCCGCTGACGAACGGCGGGGTCTCAAGGCTCGGCTGCGCCGGATCACCTACGAGCTGGGGCCGATCGGCCCGGCGACCAGGCCAGGCCGGTCCAAGGCCGGGCTCCCTATGCGGGAGTGGGCCCAGGGCGAAGGCGGGGACGGGGTGCTGATCGTTGGCGATCAGCTCGACGCGGCGACGGGCCGCATCACGCGGACCTACCCGTGGGCGCCGGGACGCCCGTCTGGGGTCACCTGCTACCTCACCGACGCCGAGTGGCTCCTGGACGAGCTGAAGGCGGGCGAGGACGTCTACAACCTGCCGTCGGCAAAGGCCGCCTATCGGGTCCGCTCGGACGGGGAGGTTCTCCAGGCCCTCGACCTGATGATCGACTTCCTGCCGGTCGTCCACGTCACCAACACCATCCCCGACGCCGGCGAGCACTGGGGACAGCCGAGCATCGCCAAGGTCATGCAGACGCTCGACGAACTCGCCGCGACGGACTCGGACTCGGCCGCCGCCTCGGCGACCACCGGCACACCGATCATCGGCCTGTCGGGTGTGCGACTGCCCAAGGACCGCACCACCGGCGCCACCCTGCCGCTCCAGGTCCGCGCCGGCACCGTCTGGTCGCTGGCCGAAGGCGGCTCCATGGACACCCTCGACACGTCGGCGCAGCTGGCCGAGCTGCGCGCCCGCGTCGACCACCTCCTCGACCGGGTGGCAGGCAACAGCCGCCTCACCTCCTCCGGGCTCGGCACCCTCGACCCGTCGGCCGTGCCGTCCGGCTACGCCCTGCAACTCGCGCTGGGCCCGCTCGACGCCTTGGTCTCGGCGATGCGCCTTGCCCGTGCGCACAAGTACGCCCTGCTGTTCAAGATGGTGTGCCGTCTGCACCAGGCCGGGCACGCGGACGGCTGGCCGGCGGGGGAGACGCTGCCCGCCAGGCTGGTGTGGGGGCCGCACACTCCCACCGACCGTGCCGCCGTACTGGACGAGGTCACCAAGGGCTTCCAGGCCGGAGTGCTCAGCTTGGAGACCTCGGTGCGGATGCTCTCCGACGCCGGGTACCCGATCGAGGACGCCACCGCCGAAGTGAAGCGCATCCAGGCCCGCGCCTTCGTCGCTGCCGTCGCGCTCGCAGACGCTACCGCCGACAACGACGCAGTCCGCGAATACCTCGGCCTGCCAAAGGCCAGCACCGAGATCCCCAAGGTACCGATGCCCGAGTTGACCAAACCGCGAGCGGCTACGCCAGCTGGGCCGTAAGTCCCGCTGCGGTGGGTCCCACTACCAACGGCTGAAGTTCGCGTTGATCAGATCGGTCACCGCTTTTACCGCCTCGGCATGGTTGCCAAGGGCAGTCTCTCGGTATTCCAAGCTGCCCTTGTGTTGCGCCATGTCGCTTGCCTGCCACCGCGAGGATATGTAGGCGTTGGCGAGCTTGACCTCGGCGTCTCCGGCTTTGTCCCGGACGCGCCGTCGGGGGTGGCCAGCGCGGACTACAAGCAGCCGTTCACGAGCCACTTGCGCTTGTTTCGCAAGTGGAACCCACTTTGCATCCTCAACAGTGGGGTCCGTACTGACGTTCATTGACACACGGTCAGGATGGATCTGGTCAAGCAGCAGCAATGCCGGGCCAAACGCTTCAGCATCGGTTGCTTGGCGGGCTCGCCGAAGCTGGTGGTAGCCAGCAACTGCGGGAATCCCTGCGCCTACAGCGGCACCGACGAGACCTCCGACGAGGGCATCCCAATCCATTGGACCTCCGGGCATTGTCCAGTTCAGACGGATCGGACCGCGGCGTCGCAGGCTGAGCAGATCTGCCTGGCCCAGTGCGGTGGGTACCACCGTGATCCGGGTCGGTCTGGTGACCACGGTTCGGTGAGCATCCCGGCCGTGTCGAGACCGCACAGGGTGGTCGATCCGGGGTCGTTCGGCACGTCGGGGTCACTCGGGGCCGCGTGTACCTGTCGGACCATGTTGGTGTCGTCCGGCTCCCCGCCGGGCAGGGAGCTGGGCGCCGAGCCTTGCTCGTCGAGCTCCAGGACCACCACGATGCTCACCACCACAGCGTGCAGTCGCCGCCGGGTGGGCGCATCTCGGAAGCCTGCTGGCAGCCGAACGGCTGAGTACACTGATCATCGGCGCGGGGGCGCTGTACTGGAGGAATCCGTATGACCGCCGTTCCCCAGCCGCCCCTACCGGCAGCCGATCCGACGCTGCCTCCCGCACCGCCGCTCCCGGACCCGGGCAGCACCCTGATCACCCAGGACACCCTGACTCGCCTCTTGGCCCGCGAGAAGTCGCAGGGCGAGCGCGCCGCGGTCCGCAAGCTCGTCTCCGACCTCGGGTTCGCCGACGCAGCCGCCCTGGCGGCTTGGGTCGAGGCGCAGCGCACCGCAGAGCAGGCCGCCCTGAGCGAGGTCCAGCGGCGCGAGCAGGCCGCCGATCAGCGCGAGCAGGCCGCTCAGCTGCGTGAGCAGGCTGCCGAGGCGCGGCTGCGTGCCGCTGTCCGGCAGACCGCGCTGGCCCGCCTCGGCGCCTCGGGCGACGGCCTCGCTGATGCGGAGCGGCTTCTCGACGTGGCGGACGACGCCGACGACCAGGCAGTGAGGGACGCCGCAGCCGCCCTGAAGACCCGCCGGCCGGAGCTGTTCGGACCGGCCGCGCCCGTGACGGCTCCTCCCGCTCCCGGTGGTGCTCCCGCTGGGGGACCGCCGCCCCGCGGCCAGGCCCCGGCCACCGGCTCCGCTGGGCTGGAGATGGCCAAGCGGCGCGGGTACCTCCAGACCTCCTCCTGCCTTCCTGACCCGGCGGTCACCCGGGCCTTTGGGACCACGCCCCTCCTCGTGGACGGCACCACCGGCTGGTGAGTGCGAGACGCGACCATTCCGCCTTCCGTCCCTTGGAGGGGCTTTGACCATCCAGCCGATCAGCAGCTCGGCGAGCTACACCGCCGACCGCAGCTGGCTCGCGAGCCTGCACGGCACCGACAGTATCGACACGATCACCCTCGACATCTCGAAGTTCACCGCAGGCACTCACTACCAGGTGTCCACCGACACCACACAGCCGTACAGCCGGGTCGTGTCCGGCGTCCCGGTCGGGAAGATCACCGCGAGCGGCCTTTACGGACCGTTCAACCCGGCCGCCGCCGACGGCACCCAGAACCTCGCCGGCCTGGTCTTCGCCGAGGCCCTGTTCGCCCCTGGCCAGCCGAAGGTGCCCGCCGCACTCCTGTGGCACGGCGTCGTCAAGGCCGCGAAGGTGCCCGGCGGGATCGACACCACCAAGGTCACACCGTCGGTGACCGGCCCGCAGATCCGTTTCGTCTGAGAGGAGTTGACCGATGACCATCCAGGACCTCATCAAGGGCGTCACCGCCCACGACCTGACCGCCTTCGCCCGCGCCATCCCGAGCCCGGCCGACTTCCTGCTGACCGACAGCGTGTTCCCCACGCTGGTCTCGCGCGAGGTGAAGTGGCGGATCAAGAACAACGGCCGCTACGTCAACACCGCGAAGTACCGCGCCTACGACGCGTCCGTGCCGTTCGCTGACCGGCAAGCGTGGGAGAACGCCCGCGAGGGCTTCCTGCCGCCCCTCGGCCAGAAGCTCGTCGTCGGCGAGCAGGAGCAGATCCTGCTGGAGCAGTCCCACGGCGCCGACCAGGACCGGCTGATCGAGCTCCTCTACGACGACGTGGAGCGCCACGTCGAGGCGATCCGCTCCCGGCTGGAGCTCGCCGCCGGCGATGTCCTCCTCGACGGCAAGTTCACGCTCGCGGGGGAGAATGGCCTGACCCTGGAGGTGGACTTCGGTGTTCCCGCCGGGAACATGCCGACCGCCGCGAAGCCGTGGTCCGATCCCACCTCCGACCCGATCGCGGACGAGCTCGCCTGGATCCAGTACCTGGACGACCTCGGTGCGCCCGAGCCCGCCATGGTGCTCACCTCCCGCAAGGCGTTCAGCTTCCTGGCGAAGAACAACTCCTACCGGGCCGCCTACTACGGGTCGGTGAACCCGTCGAACACGCCGACCGCGACCCTGACGCCGCAGCAGGTCAACGTGGTGCGCGGCAACTACGGCCTCCCGCCGATCACCTTCTACAAGGCGCAGGTCCGGGTGGACGGGGCACCGACTCGGGTCCTGCCCGAGGACCGGTGGATCATGCTGCCGCCGGACCGGACGAAGTGGGGCCAGTTGCAGTTCGGCATCACGGCCGAGGCCCTGGTCCTGTCGCGCGGCAGCAACCCGGAGATCGACCGCGAGGACGCGCCCGGCGTGATCATCACCCGCGGCGTGCAGGACGACCCGGTGCAGATCTGGACCAAGGGCGCCGCCGTCGGCATGCCCGTGCTGCACACTCCGGACGCCCACATCGTGGCGAAGGTCCTCTGATGGGCGCCCGCCTGGCAACCGCCGTCCACCTCGACCACCCCACCACGCGCGAGCGGATCATCCTCCAACCCGGAGACGAGCCCGAGCCCGAGGTCGCCGCGCTGATCACCCACCCCGACGCCTGGGAACCCGACGAGGCGCCGGACAGAAACGACAGCGACTCCGAGTAGCCCGTCGAGGCCCGGCACCGCACGGTGCCGGGCCTCACCGCACCCAAGAGGAGACCCACATGGACGACACCGTGCGGGCCTGGCTGCTCGCCCAGCTCGGCCCCACCGACCCGGAGCAGCTCGCCGGCCGCTACGAACGCCTGCGCAGCGCCCGCGCCGTCGCCGTGGAGGTGCTGGCCGAGCGCCGCGCCAAGCTGCTCGCGGAACCCCTGCGCCTGGTCGTGGACGGCGTGGTCACCATGGACCAGACCGCCAACCTGACCGGCCTGGAACGGCAGCTCGCCGCGATCCAGGCCAACCCCGGCCCCGACGAGATTCCGGCCGACGACACGGCCCCGCACCTGGACGTCACCGCCCTCGTACCGACGCGACGCGCCCGGTAGCCCGCCGTGCCGTACGACTGGCCGCCGCTGGTGCCCGGCGGCGCCGAGGAGGTGGCCCACCGGGTCGCCGCCGTCCTCGAGGACGCCTGGCAGCGGCTCGCCGCACGCCAAGCCGCCGTGATCGCCGCGTTCGCGGACAACCGGCGGGCGTCTCACATCCTGGCCACCCTGGAGGAGTTCAAGCAGGCCATCGAGGCGTTCCGGCGGGATGTGGACGACGAGGCGGTGCAGTTCGTCAGTCGGCAGCTTCCGCACCTGTACGAGCAGGGGGCGGCAGCTGCTGGAGCTGTGACGGGCAGCCGTTTCGTGTGGACGCTGATCCACCATGACGCGCTCCAGGCGCTCGCTGCAGATTCCTACGCTGACTTCCTCTCTCGCAGCCAGCAGACCGGTCGGATGGCCGATGCCTTCTACCGGGCGGCCCGCGCCGCTGCCCGCCGCGAGGTTCCGCTGCTCGCGGCGGGGAACGTCACCGCGTGGCAGGCCGCCCGGGCTCTTGCAGAGCGGCTGGCCGCGAGCACCCAGCTCGAGTACGTCGTCTATCGCAACGGTGCTCGCGTGCCAGTCCGCGCCTGGGCCGAGGCCGCCGTGCTGGCCAAGAGCGCGGTGGCGTACAACGCAGGCACCCTCAACCAAGCCCGAGAGCAGGGAGTGAAGTTCGTCGAGGTCTTCGACGGACCCGACTGCGGCTGGACGTCCCACGGCGATCCTGACAAGGCAGCCCGGACACTGCGCACCGTGCACGACGCCGCCGACTGGCCGACCTCCCACCCGCGTTGCCGACGGGCGTTCGGGCCACGACCTGATGTGCAGTGACTACCGCAGGTAGGTTCGCTGCCACTCGGCCAGCGACATGGTCTGTGCGGCATCGGCCAAGGCGATCGCCGACGGGAGCTTGAGCTTCGCCCGGGTGCTGTCCACCCACTCTTGGGCAGCGGGGTAGCCCTGCTGGAGGTATTCGAGCCCCTGGAGCATGCACTCCAACTTGTCCGCGTCGTGCGCGACCTGGACTTCCAGGGAGTCACCGTTCTCGTAGTCGTGGACGATCGCGCTGATCCCCTCGGCAACGGCGGGGTGACTGTCGGCCACCTGGTCGGCGGTCACCGTCTCGTTCGACGCGGCCTGGATGTACCGGCGGCCGATCCAGGGAATGTCGCCGATACGAGTTTCCTGGGTGTCGTGGAACGTGCAGAGCAGCGCGACCCGCGCTGGGTCGGCGCCTTCCATCATGGCGAGCACCGCGCCGACAACGGCCGTTCGCCAGGAGTGCTCGGCGATCGTCTCGGGATCCTTGATGCCGGCGATCCACCACCCGGCGCGCTTCGCGCGCTTGAGGGCACCCGCCTCCAGCAGATAGCTGACGGTGCCTTCGGCTTCCTGACGGTCATTCACTGAACTCGTCCTTCCTGAAGATCAGGTGGTCAGTCTCAGACCGTAGTGCACGGATGTGAGCTCCCGCCGCGCTTGTGCCGAGATTCCGTCGGAGTCGAGGAGGACCGTGACCTGTTCCTGGAGAGTCCGATTGAGGATGGGGTCGGCGGCCAGGAGGCCACCACGGAGTGCCAGCAGAGCCCACACCGAGTGGATGTTGAGGTCGACTGCGGCGAGTCCCGGCTTGAGTCTGTCCGTGAGTCCGCGTAGGAGGGCAAGGGCGTCCCAGGACTGGGCCGGGGTGGCGATCATGAATTGGTCGTTGGTCTTAGGCAGTGAGTCGATCCCGAGCCAGTAGGCCCAGTAGTTCAGGTTCGCGGCTTCACCGATCTCGTCGTCCATGCCGGTCTCGATGAATGCGGTCAGTGCGGCTTGGTCCCCGTGCCGGGTAAGCGATGTTGCGACGGAGCGAGCGTCGGCCCAGTCCGGTGACCAGCCGCGTGGACGGGCTTGTTCCGGGCGACGCCGTATCTCGGCAAGCCATGCGGCCGTGTCGGGTGAGCTGTCGTACGAGCAGAGGTAGAGCGCCTGCCGGCGAAGAAGCGCGGCCTCGTCGCCCGACCGTTGCGCGAGTTCGGCGGTGCGGCGCATCTGGCTGAAGAACGTGCCCAACTCGTCGTTGGGTAGGCGGGGAGAACTCGGGGTGGGGCCACGCCGGGGGAGCTTCGTTGTCGTGGGTAGAGACGCGGGAGGGTTTCCGGTGAGCGCCCAGGCCAGCATGTGGGTGGTGTCCCGGGTGAGGACCCAGCTCGCGAGGGGGTGATCGTCGGCATGGTGGAGGGCAGGCGCGTTCACGACGAAGGAGATGACGCTGTCTGCGTCGAGCGCCTGGTCGAGCATGAGCAGAAGCGCAGGGTCGCCCCCTAAGCGGAGCAGGTTGCGCTTGAGGACGCGAAGTGATCCGGCGCGCGCGGAGTTCAGTGCCCGGCGACCCGACTCCCAACCTTGAATCGTGCTCTTGTCGACCTGCAGAAGCTCCGCCAGGTCGTCCTGCGAGACGCCGATGCGTGTTCGAATCTCCTTGAGCAGGTGCCCGGAGACGGCCCCGGGCCGCTTTGCAGGCTCAAGGCTGCTGCCAGTCAGTGTTTCGAGGCCCGGGGCCCCGCTACGAGCCGCCACGTTGCTCCAACCTCGCACCAACCATGCGGAGTTACCCGTACTGGCAGTCAGTCCTTTTGGTCCGATGCAAAGCGTAGCGTTTCTGTCTCAAGACGCACAGTGATCGAAGTCTGGCGCCGGGACCTCCTTCCTGCATGGCAGCAGCCCGTGGAGGCATTCCAGTGCCCGCAAGATCGGAGCGATCGAGGTGGCAACCATGGCGGCTGAGAAGCAACTGCGCGTGTGGCAGCGGGCATTCGAAGCCGCCCCCGGCTCGGTGCCTGCTGCCCGTCGCGAAGTTCGAACGGTCCTGTGCGCCTGGGGCTGGTCGGAGACGGATCGGCTGGCCGAGGTGCTCCTCATCTTCTCGGAGCTGATCACCAACGCTGTCAGTCACGCGAGTAAGCCGGGAGATCTGGTCCGTGTCCGGATCGAAGGCGGATTCGACGGCTGTCGCCTTGAAGTTCAGGACCAGCGCCCGGACTTGGCGCTTCACATCATGGCTGACCCGGACCGGGAGCACGGACGGGGACTGATGTTGGTCCGGGAGATGGCCGCTGAGATGGACGTAAATACGACGAAGGAGAGCAAGATCGTGTGGGCACGGGTACTGCGTCATCAGGAGGCGGTCGCGTGAGAACCGGACTTCGCTGTGCGCTGTGGTTCGGCTCCTGGCGACCAGTACTCCTGCCGCAGCGCAGCGGGCAGCAGGGGGCAGCGGCGTGAGGGGCTTAGTGCGGAAGGCGCTGGGTTTCGGCGGGGGGCGTCGCCGGGCGAAGCATGCCACCCGACCTCCCGGTCGGCGAGCGGGCAAGCCGGCGGCCGGTGCACCCACTGGCGGTCTGCGGGTGGGGCCGCCACCCGCCAGTCTCCGGACACTCGACCAGTCTCGAACGGCGTTCTGGTGCTACGCGGTCGCCTATAGGCACGGTGATGGAGAGCCAATTCTCTTCGGCTCGCAGCCCACGGCTGACGCCCGGCGGGCCGTTCGCTGGATGCAGATGCGCGTGACGCAGCTCGTCGATCAGTTGGACCCTGATCACGCCGTAACGCCAATCCTCTGGCTGACTGATCACCAGGAGTCGGAGATCGCGATGGACGCTCTTCGCAGCGGGGAGCCGTACTCGGTTGGCTTCTCGGACGACCAGGCGGCCTACGTGTTCATCGCGCAGTCCGGCGCGGAGCTGGCGCCCGTGCACGCAGGGCGGGAGTCAGCGTGGTCGATGTAGTCCTGCACGACGCTACGGATGCGACCGATCCAAGGATCCCAGTACCACAGGCTGCCTACGAGTGGCCCGTTCCCACTATGGTCAGTGGCCTTCCGAGGTTCTCCCGAGCACGGGCCGTGATGTACGTGGCGGCGGAACTCGACTGGTGGGGGGCCCTCGTGGAGGAGGACCCCGGCATCGGCGAGCTGGCTCACGAGTGCAGCGTCCTCGCGCTGCGAGTGACCGATTGGCACGGCCACCACCCTGCGGCCGCCGCTGCCAGCCAGGTTCTCGCCCGATGCGCCACGTTCCTGGAGGCGACGAGCCGACTGCGCAGTGCCCTCCCGGCTGTGCAGCTTCAGCAACTTCGCGCAGCGTGCGCGGGGTTGGCTCTCGCCAGGACGCTGCTGATGGCGCCGAAGCCGGGAGTTCCTTCGCTGACCCCATCGCAGCCGGCCACGAACCGGACGAATGATCGGGGGGCCGAAGGTCAGGAGGCCTGCTTTGTGGTTGCCTCCCGCGATCACGGTTCCCAAATCGCGCGGTAGCTGGAACTCCGGCCACCTCCAGCAAGCCGTCGCCCCTGGGGCGACGGACTCACTCCGCCCTCCGGCAACGGAGGACTACAGCAAGGGACGTAGGAGATGATCAAGCTCGCAACGCCGCCGGGCCACGCCGTGGTGATCGCATCCGGTGGACTCGACAGCACTACCGTGGCGTACTGGCTGGCCAGTCTGGGGAGCCGCATGACGCTGCTGTCCTTCGACTACGGGCAGCGTCACCGCAAGGAGTTGGACCATGCCCGAGATGTCGCCCAACTTCTGAATGCCAGCCACGAAGTGGTCGACCTGACCAGCGTTGGTCGGCTTCTCGGAGGATCCGCACTGACCGACACGGCGGTGCAGGTGCCCGACGGGCACTACAGCGACCAGAGCATGCGCGCCACGGTGGTACCGAACCGGAACATGATCATGCTGTCGGTGGCGGTCGGCGCGGCCGTGGCCGCCGGGGCCGACGCCGTGGCGTTCGGCGCACACGCGGGTGACCATCCGATCTACCCGGACTGCCGCAGCGAGTTCTTCGACCAGTTCGCCGAGACCGCTCGCGCGGCCACTAACGGGTTCCACGCGGAAGGCTTCGACCTCATCGCGCCGTTCCTGGCCCTGACCAAGGCCGACATCGTCACTGTCGGGGTCCAGGTCGGCGTACCGTTCGAGCGGACCTGGTCCTGCTACAAGGGCGGCCCAGTGCACTGCGGCACGTGCGGGACGTGCACCGAGCGGCGCGAGGCGTTCGAGGTGGCCGGCGTCGAGGACCCGACCGAGTACGCGACCGGAGAGGGCCGGTGACGCCCGTGCGCGGCCGCCACCGGATCGGTAAGCGGTTCCGCTTTGAGGCATCCCACTTCATCACCGGTCTGCCGCCCGGCCACCAGTGCGCGCGCATGCACGGCCACTCCTACGAGGTCGAGTTCCTCCTCACCGCGAAGGAACTGGACGGGCCCGGGTTCGTCACGGACTTCGGAGACCTCGCCCCGGTCAAGGCGTACATCGACGGAGTGCTCGACCACCGGGTGCTCAACGAGGTCCTGCCGATCGTGCCGACGTCCGAGAACCTGGCTGAGTACCTGGCCGCCTGGTTCATCGACAACGTCGAGCCGATCATCCCCGGCCAGCTGTTGGCAGTCCGAGTGTCGGAGACGCCGACGTCCATGGCCGAATTCGAGGTGGCACGGTGACCGCCCCCGCCCTGCTTCTTCCGCCGGCTCTTGAGCGGCCGCTGCTCGTGAGAGAGCGGTTCGGCCCCACCTTTCAGGGCGAAGGCGCCAGCACGGGCCAGATCACGCACTTCCTGCGCCTGTGGGGCTGCAACCTGCGCTGCCCGCGGTGCGACACCCCAGACACCTGGGATCGAACGCGCTTCGACCCCGCCGACGTCGCCCAGCACTACACCGCCCAGCAGATCGCCGACTGGCTGACGAACCGGCCGGGGAAGCGCCTGGTCGTCACCGGCGGCGAGCCGCTGATGCAGCAGCGCGCCCTGTTACCGCTGCTGCGCCTCCTGGGTGGCTACGGGGTCGAGATCGAGACGAACGGCACGATCATGCCGCTGCCCGAGTTGGTCGAGCGGGTGGAGGCGTTCAACGTCTCGCCGAAGCTCGCGGGCTTCGCCGCGCCCGGCGATCGAAGGACCAGCCCGAAGGCTCTCCGTGCCCTGGCCCGATGCGGCAAGACCCGCTTCAAGTTCGTCGTGCACGACCTCAGCGAACTGGACGAAGTCGCCGCACTAGTCGATCAGTTCGGGCTCGCGCCGGTCTGGGTGATGCCAGAAGGCACGTGCAGCGCGGCCGTACTGGACGGGATGAGGAACCTGGCCGATGCCGTGCTCGCGCGGGGCTGGAACCTCAGCGCCCGACTCCACACGCTCATCTGGGAGAACGAGAGTGGACGCTGACACAAGAGCGCCTGAGCGGGGCCGTCGTTCCACAGGCTCCCCCAGGCCGCGCGTGTGGGATAGCGGCCAAGCTGACAACAGGGGGAGCGGGATCGTTCCTGCCGCTCAGGCATCGCCTACTATACCCAACTTCCTTGCCTCGAGGGCACATTCGCTCATGCCGTATCTCGTTGACGTCCGTCGCCTGAAGGACGCGGCGCGGGCCTGCATGCGGCGCGCCGGCGCGCCCGGCGGCGACGGGATGACGTGGGCCGAGTTCCGCACCGGCATGCGCAACCGACTGGACGTCCTCGCCACCGCCTTGCGGAACGGGACCTGGCAGCCGTCCCCCATCCGGGAGGTGACGATCACTGCCTACACCGGCAAGGAGTTCACCGCCGTGATCCCCACCGTCGCCGACCGGGTGGTGCAGCGGGCCATGCGCAACGCCATCGAACCCGTGCTGGAGCAACGGGCGTTCGCCGACTGGGTGTCCGGCTACCGCGCCGGACGGAACCGGATCACTGCCCTGCGGGACGCCGACCGGCACCTCCAGGCCGGTTGTCGGTGGGTGGCCGACGTGGACGTGCGCCAGACCTCCGCCGGGTCCAGTGCCGCCGAGGTCACCGACTGGTTGGCCGAGTACGTCGCCGACGGGACGTTCCTCGGCTACTTCCGCCGGGTGCTGGAGCCGCTGCCCTACCCGATTGTGCCGGGCACGGCGCTGGCGCCCACGTTGATCAACCTGCGGCTGTCACGAGCCGACGTGGCCCTGAGCGGCCACAGAGTGGTGCGGTTCGCCGACAACTACTGCCTGTTCTGCCTGGACGAGGCGCAGGCCCGCGACGCGATGGCCGCCGTCGAAGGGGCCCTTGCCCGGTGTGGCCTGGAGCCTCACCCGGACAAGAGCCAGATCCGCAGCGGCGCGAACGCCGAGGACCTGTTCCTGATCGCCGGATGAAGGGAGCGACGCCATGGAGATGACCCCAGGCCACCAGGTGGTGTGGCTGCCGATCCGAGGCGGCACCTGCCTGTTCGGCGACCGGCAGCGCCGCGTGGCGGTGCCTGACCTTGAATGGACGGCCACCCCGGTCACCTGGGCCCAGGCCAGGCAGGGGAGCAGCGCGCTCCCTCTGACCGGCCTCGCCCACGAGGAGGCCGTGCGGCTGGCTGCTGAACTCGGCGGTCGGCTGCCTCGCTCCTCGGAGTGGGAGTGGGCCGCGGCCGGGCCCGACCGCAGGCTCTACCCCTGGGGTGATGAGGAACCGGGCCCCGTGCGGGCGAATCTGCGCGGTGGTGCCGGGCGCCTGACCGTGGTGGGTACCTACCCGGACGGGGCGACGCCGACTGGGCTGCTCGACATGGGCGGCACCTGCTGGGAGTGGACCTCTAGCCCGACCATCGGTGATGGCTACGTCATTCGTGGAGGCTCTTACAACTCCCTGCCGCTGTACGCACGGTGCACGTTCCTCAATGCGGCGCCGGCTGAGCTGGGCTCACCTGGCATCGGCGTGCGGGTGGTGAGGGCAGCGTGATCACTGACCTGCTGATCGCGGGGTGCTCCCGATGCAAGGCACCTGAGCGCAGGCCGCTGCCCGCCCTGGAGCGATATACCGGCGGTATTGCCCCGCACCTCCAGACACGGTTCGCTGGCCACCGGCACGCGCGGGACCGGATCAGGTTCCTGTCGGCGGAACACGGCCTCGTCCACGCCGACACGCCGCTCACGCCCTACGACCGCCAGCTGACGATCTCGCGCGCCGAGCAGCTGCGCCCGCGCGTCGCCGCGCAGCTGGAACGCGAGTTCCAGATCGCAGGCATCCCGGAGCGGGTCCTACTCGTCCTGGAACCCGCCTACCTCGTGCTGCTCACCGACCTGCTCGCCCACCCGGCCAGGCCAAGCCTGCACTGGGTCCACAACCCTCACGGTTGGGCCGAGGCCACAGCCGTCCTCGACGAATGGAGGTGGCCGTGACCGGCACGCTCGCCGACTCGCTCAAGCTCCGCCCCAACTACCACAGCCACGTCACCAGCGCGTTCTACGGCCGGACCGGTCTCGGTTGGCACCAGCCCACTCCGGCGCACGTCGCCAGCCGCCCGCTGTCGGTCGTGCTTCCGGCCCGCAACACCGCCTACGCCCTGCCGACGGTGCTGGACGCGCTCGCGGTTCAGCACACGGCCGGGCCGGTGGAGGTGATCGTCGTGGACGACGCCTCCGCCGACACGACCTTCGAGATCGCCCGCCGCCATCCCGCTGTCACCACCGCCGTTCGGCTGGCGTCCCGCTCCGGCTCGGGAGCGGCCCGCAACGTCGGCGCCCGCCTCGCGCAGACCGAGAACCTGCTGTTCGTCGACGCAGACATGGTGCTGCCCAGGCACGTCCTCGCCGACTTCGCAGCCCGCGCCTGCCCTGACGCCGTCCTGGCCGGCTTCCGCCACAACCTTCCCCATCAGGGCGGGCCCGGCGGGCCGGTGATGCCCGAGGTGCCGCCGCAGTTGGCCGCCGATCACCGCGTCACCTGGACACCGCCGACCAACACCGCGCTGCCGTACTCGAGCATCACCCTCACCGACCCGCTGGACGGCCGACCGCTGGACGCCACCGACGACTTCCAGAACCTCGGGTACGGGCGGTTCTACTACGACTGGGACCTGCCTCGGATGGCCGTCACGGCGCTGCTCGGCGTACCCCGCGATCGACTGGTGGACGTCGGGGGTTTCGACGAGGAGTTCGGCCGTATCGGCTGGGGCATGGAGGACACCCACCTCGGCGCCGCGCTGATCGCTGCCGGCTGCCTGGTCGTCCCTCTGCGCCAGGCCGTCGGCTACCACCTCGACCCGCCGGATGCCGCCGCCCAGTGGCAGACCAAGCTCACCGCCTGGCCCGCCACTCTCGCCCACTACCGCGCTCTGCTCGCCCGGCCTGCTCCCAGCGGGCGCGGCCACGACTTCGCCACCGCCACCGACAAGCTCCTGACCGACTCCGAGGTGATCACCGCATGATCCGCGCCTTTGCCGCCGCCGACATCGACGGCACGACCGTTGTCCACGACCCGGCAGTCGGCTCCCACCACCTGCCCCCGCGACCCGTACCGCTGGGATGTGTCGGCCTTGACGAGCACGAGGTCGCAGACTGGCCCGAGGTTCGACCCGGCCAGCTCAACCCGAAAGCGCCGTTGAGCATGTGCTTCTCGCCGATCGTGCGCTGCAACCTCGCCTGCCCGCACTGCCTGGACGACAAGGGCGTGCGAGAGTCCACCGCGGAGGAGCGGCGCACGTTGGCCGGGCACATCGCCGCCTCCGGTGTCCTGGGCGTGGACATCTCCGGCGGCGAACCGCTGCTGCTGCGCGACCTGCCCGACCTCGCCTATGCGATCCGCGCCGGCGGGCGGGCGGTGGTCAGCTGCACGACCAACGGCTGGCACCTCGCCCGTCGCGCCGCCGAGCTGTCCGGTGCTCGACGCCATCCGTGTCTCCCTGGACGGCGGCACCGAGTCCACCCACGACGCCTGGCGCGGAGAGAGCAGCTACTCTCGTGCGATCTCCGGCACCCAGGCCGCAGTTGATGAGGGCATCCGAGTCCAGTTCCAGATGGTGCTGATGCGCTCCACTCACCACGAAGCGCAGGCCCTCCTGGAGCTGGCCGCACAGCTTGGCGTCGGCGGCGTCACGTTCCTGCAGATGCTGCCCATCGGTGAAGGCAAGGCCATCGCCGAACAGCAGATGCTCACCGACGATGAGGCCCGTGCCACCTTCGACGCGCTCACCGTCCCCAGTGGAGTGCGAGTGCGGTTGCGCACCCGCGGCAGCGCCGACGGCTTCACGGTCCTGCGCGCGGACGGCTACGCCTGGCGTAACACGGGCGGCGCGACCAGCATCAGTGCCTTCCTGCCCGTCACCGGACCCGAGGACCTGCACCTGCCCACGACCGGGAGTGCAGCGTGACGGACACCGCCCAGCAGCCCACTGGCGGGCGGCGGCTCTTCACCCGAAGCGCGCCCTACGCCCCTACCCGCTACCAGTGCTACGACGGCGCCCGCCTCCTGGCCGAGTCCGCCGCCAGCTTCGATCCACCGGTGACCGCCGTCATCGGGATCGCCAACGGCGGCACCAGGCCGGCCGCTGTCATCGCGGACTGCCTCGAGGTCCCGCTGTACAACGTCACCGCCCGGCACAACCGAACGGATGAGCCCTGGCAGCAGGCCACCGGCGACGTCAGCGTGGTCCTGTCCAACGATCTGCCCGACCGCTTCGACGGCACCGTGCTCCTGGTCGACGACATCGCTGGCTCCGGCGCCACCTTCACCGCCGTCGCCCGCGCTCTGGGCCCGAAGCTCGGCAGCTCGGCCGTCCCGAAGACGCTGGCCCTGTGCCGCAACGCGGGCTGCACCGAGGGCCCCGACGGATGGATCTGGGACGTGAACAACTGGGTGGTCTTCCCCTGGGAGGCCAGCCACGACGGTGATACACGGCAGCTGCCGGTACCGAAGAAGGTGGCGACGCCGTGACCAAGACCGCCACATCCCGGCGTGTGCTGCTCGTCCTTGTCTCCTGGGCACCCGACGCGCCCGCGGGCATCGAACGAGCCACCGCCGCTCTTGCCCTGGGCCTCGCCCAAAGCGGCCACCGCCCTGTTATCGCCACCGCCGCTCCGCAACCCGACATCGACTCCGAACTCCTGCCCGGAGTCACTGTCGATCACCTGACTATCGAGGGCCTCACCTTCCCGTGTGACGACCAGGCCCTCCGCCGGGCCGTCACCCTTCAGGACGGATTACTCTCAGCACAGATCCGCGCCATGGTCCTGCGCCACCGCATCGACACCGTCCTGTTCACGGATGCCCTGTGGGGCCTTGGCCGCCTGCGCGGCGAGATCCCCGGCCACGTCCGCCGGGCCCTCGCAGTCCACGTCCCCCCGCACATCGTCGACGCCGGACCCGCCGTCGCTCGCGCGACGCGCATCCTCTTCCCCTCCTCCACCATTCAGCAGCACGCAATCGACTGGGCCGTGCTCGGCCAGGTCGTCCCCAACGCCCTGATGAGCGACCCGGCCGCTGGCCCCGCACCAGATGCTGCCCGCCGTGAGGTACTTCGACGTACCGCCCCAATCCGGGTACTGGCGCGCCTCGGCCCAGAGAAGGGCGTCGCCGAACTCCTCGAGGCCCTCCCCGCCTTCGACCGCACTGTGGAGATCGCCCTCGCATCCGCCGGGTTCGAGGACCACGACGGCTCCCAGCGTCACCTGTTGGACCGCTGCCGACACCTCGCCGACCACTGCCCCAACGTCAGCCTCCGCAGCGCCCTGCCTTGGTCCGACGTACCCAACTGGCTCGCCGGCGCCGCAGCGGTCATCGTGCCCAGCCACAAGGAGACCTTCGGCCTCGTCGCCCTGGAAGCCATGAGCGTCGGCACGCCAATCATCGCCTACCGCGTCGGCAATCTGCCTGACCTCATCGAACCCACCGGCCACGGCGAACACCTGCTCACCGACCACGACTCCGGACCCCACGGCCTCCTGAAGACCGCAACCGCCCTACTGGACGATGCCATACTGTACGGCGCGACTACACAGGCCGTGTACCGGCGCGCAGGCGACTTCGCCCCCCACCGGATCGCTGAACTCTTCATAGAGGCGGTCTCGTGATGCCCGAAAACACCCAGCCTGCAACGCCAGCTCCGTTGCTTCTCGTTGACGCCTTCAACGTCCTGTGGGCGGGCACCTTCGGATTTCCCGCCGCCATCTTCTCCCGCGACAAGACCCGCGAGCTGACCGGTCTCTTCGCCTTCTTCGCGCTGCTCGGCGCGACCCTGCGCGACGACGTCGACGTGCCAGCCCCCGAGGTCATCGCAGTCTTCGACGGCCAGCAGGGCATCGCCGAACGCAGCACCGAGGACGCCTCCTACAAGGCCAACCGGGAGAGCACCCCCGAAGCCCTCAAACCCCTGCAGTTCCTTCAGCCGGTCAAGGACGGACTCGACCTGATCGGCATCCGGTGGGTCGAGATCGACGACGCCGAGGCCGACGACGTGATCGGAACCCTAGCCACCCAGGCCGCCACCACCCGACCGGTACGGATCATGTCCCGCGACGCCGACTACTACCAACTGCTCTCCGAGAGCATCCACATCATCAACCGGTCCAGGAAGGCCACCCACCGCCTGATCACCCCTCATGAAGTCGCGGCGCGCTACCACGTCACCCCCGATCAATGGCCCGCTTACCGGGCCTTGACCGGAGACCCCGCCGACAACATTCCCGGCGTCAAGGGCATCGGCCCCAAGGCCGCCGCCGCGTTCCTCGCCGACGGCCTCCAACTCGATGACCTGCTCGCCTCCGACCGCCTCACCGGAGCCAAGGGCGCCGCCGTTAAGGCGGCCTGGCCCGACGTACTGCGCTGGCACTCCATGATCCAGATGAACCGCGACCTCGACGTGCCGCTCACCCCGACCGGCCAGCCCACGCCGAGGATGCCCAAGGCCGGCGAAGTCGTCGAGAAGCTGGGGCTCTGGTGACCGCCACCTCCCCAGGATCCGTCCTGGCGGTCTTCGCGCATCCCGACGACGCCGAACTGTGGGCAGGCGGCACCCTCGCCCACCATGCAGCCCACGCACTGGTAACCGTCGCCGTCCCGTTCCACAGCGCCGAACGAGACTCCGAGGCAGCGGCCGGAACGAAGGTGCTCGGCGCGCGCCTGCACCAAGCCCAGCTGCTCGACCCCACAGAGATCCACCAGCTCCTCATCGACCTCCGCCCCGACGTCGTGGTCACCCACCCCGTCCGTGACGTCCACCCGGACCACCGGAGAATCAGCGAAGCGGTCCTCGCCGCACTGCCCGACGCCGTCATCAGCACCGGACACCCCCAGCGGCTATACACCTGCGATACCTACAACTCACTCACGCTCGACGGCCCGGTACGAGCCGACACGATCGTGGACACCACGGCCACGTTCGGCACCAAGATGCAGGCACTGCGGCAGCACGCCTCGCAACCCATCGAAAGCCACTTCGGGCCCATGGCCGAACATCTCGGCCGCCTCTGGGGTGCCCGAATCGGCACCACCTACGCCGAGGCATTCACAGCTCTGCCCATCCTTGGCCGCCTCCCCGCCGCGACCCAGCTCTGAAAACAGGTCGTCGCGGATACAAGCCGCCCTTTCCGGCAGAGGTGTCAGCCCAACTCTTCTCGAAGGAGCCCCAATGGCCAGCTCCATACGTACGCCCGCGCGACGGCCCGTCGACACCGGACGCGTGGAGAGCCTCACCCGCGAGCTGCTCCTCGCCCTCGGCGAGGACCCAGACCGCGAAGGACTAATCGATACACCGCGCCGAGTTGCCTCATGGTGGACCGAGTTCCTCAACCGTGACCCCGGCACCCTCGGCACCACCTTCAACCACACCAGCAATCAGGGCGACTTCGTCATGCTGCGCGGCATCCGTGCTTGGAGCTTGTGCGAGCACCACCTGCTGCCGTTCCACCTCACCGTCTCCATCGCCTACGTGCCGCAAGCCCAAGTCCTCGGCCTGTCCAAGCTGGTGCGCCAACTGCGCGTCCACACTCACGGTCTCCAGCTCCAGGAACGAATCACACAGGCCGTTGCGCAGGACATCGCCAAGCAGGCCGGCACCGACGACGTTGCGGTCTACGCCGAAGGCGAGCACCTCTGCATGAGCATGCGCGGTGTCGAGGCGAACTCGGTGCAAACTCTCACCGCATGTCGCCTGGGAAGGACCGCCAGCGATCCCGAACTCGCGGCCCGCATCGAACGCCTTGCGTTGGCCCCGATTCACTAACCGACCAGAGGCCGGGATGTGTCCGACACGCTACCTACGCTCGAATCATGAGCAGCCCCACATCCCCAACTGATTCGAACAGCATCCTCCCAGCCTCGCTGGCCACTCTGGTGGAGCGCAAGCTCCTGAACGACACCGTCCGGATCTACCGACCCGGACCGATGGTCCTCGACCCCACCACCGGACAGTACGTGCCTGGGCCCGACGTCACCGTGTACGAGGGCCCAGGCGCGCACCGCCCTGCCGGAGGCCCCGGCATCGTGCTGCGGCTCGAAGGACAGCCGTACCGCGACGACGGCGACGCCCGCTACACCCTGTTCACATCGCTGTCCGCGCCCGTGGCCGCGACCGGTGACCTCGTGACCGTCGTGCGCAGCGAGGACAGCGCCGCGATCGGGCGGGTCTGGACAGTCCTCGACCCGGGCGAGACCGGCACTGTCGAGGTGCTGCGGACCACGTGGATGCGTATCCAGAAGTCGGGAGGCACCGCGTGAGCACGCCGCCGGACCTCGATGCGGTCCGCCAGAGCCTAGAGACCACGATCATGGTGGACCGCGTCCGGATCTCCCGGCCGACAGGGACAGCGGCGTTGGACATTGACACGGGTCTGGTCGGACCCGTGCCCGCATCGACCATTTGGGAAGGACCTGGCGCGGTCCTCTCCTCGCACGGCCTGTCCACCGTCGAGCACCTGGTGGGCGCGAAGTGGGTTGACGATGCAGCGAGTTGGTACGGGCTAGTCACGCCTCTGTCGGCTCCGTTGCCCCAGCGCGGCGACCGCTTGGAGGTCACTGTCGCTGCGTCACCGACGGCTGGCACCGTCGGCAGGGTCTGGCAGGTCCTCGACCCAGCCGAGGCCAGCACGGTGGAGGTTGCCCGGATCACCCGGCTGGATGAGATCACCCCGCCCTAACTGCGCCGCCCGTTACTGTCCGTCGCGGCTCCTAGGGTCGGACCATGACCCCCACCCTTCCTGATGAGTCGAGCCATGTCCGGATCGTGGCCGACGGACCAACCGCGCACCTGGAGATCGACGGCCGCGACGTGGCATCGCAGGTCCAGGCGTACCCCCTGAGCCACCGAGCCGGACAGCTACCGGAACTGGCCATCCTGCTCCAGCCGACCACCTCGGACGAATGGGAGGGCCTGACGCGCGTGGCCGTCGGTGAGCCGCCGGACCCCGGCCCGGCCGCAGCTGCCTTCCTGGGAGCCATCGACGCCGGCGAGCTGGAGCGGGCTGTTCTCGGACGCCACGACCTGCTGGATGGCGGGCCGGGCGAATACACCCGCGCGCTTCTCGCGCAGCTAACGGAGTGGGCAGCCGGGAACTGGGCAGCCCTGGACAAGGTGGACTGATGGCAGCGAACCCGCACCCTAACGCCCACCCCGCGGCCGGGGCCTACAGCAATGGCGCCCAGATCGCGGCCCAGCTCGAAGCACGGGCGGCCGCACTGCTGCCCGCTGCCGTGTCCGTCGTGCGGCACCACGCCATGCTGCTGGAGACGGCCATCAAGGCCAACGCATCCGGGCGGCCCGGACCCAACGCGCCCACAGGCGACTACCGGCGGAGCTGGACCCACGAACTACAGGTCACCGCCGCAGGGGTCGAGGCCGTCGTCGGTACCGCGAAGCCGCAGGCAGGGCGCCTCGAGTACGGATTCGTCGGGCCCGACATCATCGGCCGAGTCTTCCATCAGCCGCCATATCCCCACGTTGGACCAGCAGTTGAGAGAGTCGCGCCGCTGTTCCTCGCGGCCATGGGGCGGATCGCCGAGGTGGGCCGATGAGCCAGCTCACGGACGACATCCACGAGGCCGTTGCCCGAGTCCTGCAAGCACACGGCGCGGGTCTGCTCTCCCGCGCCGTTCTCGTGATCGAGGTCCTCGACGAAAAGGACGGCCAGCTCGGACTCTACGTGGAGGCATCGCCAGCCGACATGCCGGCCTGGGACAGGGCCGGGATGATCCGCTACGCCGACATGGACCTCGCCGGTCGCATCACCGCCGATCGCGTAGCCGCTGAGGACGAGTGCGAAAACGGAGAGGAAGACGAGTAACCATGGCTGTGCAGGGACGAGTTGTGTCTCTCGCCGTGCAGGGAGCTCTCTCTTCGGCGACCGGCCGAAGCTGCGGGTACGGCACCGCGCCGGGCGCTGGCGACAAACCGACTGGGGCGACCATCCCGTACTGCGTGCTCTACCCGCTGGGCGGCACCAGCTCAGGGCCTCCGTTCGGTGACGCCGACGGGGACGCCCGAATGCTCTACCAGGTGACCAGCATCGGCACGACCGCCGAGCAGGCCGAGTGGATGAGCGACAAGGTCCGGTCGGCGTTGCTGGCCAGGACGAAGACCGGGGCGTTCGCCACGGCAATCCCGGTGGCTGGCCACACCATCGTGGGGCGAGAGGTCGACAAGGAGGACGGGGTCACCGTCGTGAGCGGCGTATACAGTTACGTGCAGCGGATCATCCTGCATGTGACCACGCCGGACACCTGATCCGCCTCGCAGTGCCTCACCGTGGAGACCCAAGCACGGACGCCCGGCCGCCGGCTCGGGCTGACTCCCTGATCGCCGGTGGGCGGTCTGCCCAGGGGACGGGTCTCCGGTGCATCCGGGTCGGCCGTGTTCCCGGATTGCGAGTCAAGCGTGGCATCCACGCAGCAGCGGTTCATGCGCCGCGGTATCACCAAGGTCCTGTTCCTCAAGACGATCGCGGCGGCGACCAACGTCCCGACCCGGGCTGAGCTGAGCCCGGGCTCGGACCTCACCAAGAGCGCGGTCGACCTGTCCCGGCAGGTGTCCGACGTCGAGGGCTGGTCCCTGGAGAACTCGCCGATCGAGACCCCGGACCTCGGGTCGCGGTTCAGCACCAGCATCCCCGGCGAGGACAAAGCGGCCAGCAGCTCGCTCACCTTCTACGAGGACCTGGCGGCGGAGACGGTCGAGACGCTGCTGTCGAAGGACGTCGTCGGCTACGTCGTCATCCTGCGCAAGGGCGACATCCCGCAGTCCAAGTCGATGGACATCTTCCCAGTGCGGGTCGGCTCCCGCGCGCCGAGCTACAGCACCGGCACCGAGCCCGCGAAGTTCAAGGTCTCGTTCGCGATCACGGACGTGCCGACGCTGGACGCGGCGATCCCGGCCGCCGCAGCAGGCTGAGGGGAAACCTGATGACGACCCATCACGAGCCGCCGCCCGCCGCCGTTCAGCGGGACGCGCACTGGCGGGCCAAGATGGCCCGCCTCAAGGCCCGCAAGCTGCCGGAGCGCCCGGTCTCCTTCTGCGACGACGACACCACGAAGCAGGCTGTCACGGACGCGACGATCGCCCTGGTGACCGCCCGGGCTCAGGCCCGGGCCGCTGCCGGGGCCGCCAGTGTGCCGGAGGCAGAGCAGGACGGGTGGGTGGAGCAGCAGCCGCAGGTGGTGATCGCACGATCCGTGCTGGCCACGGCGGAGCACCGGCTCGCGGAGGTGACGGTGGAGCTGACGTTCCGCGCGCTGCCGAGGCCCGCATGGGAGGCGCTGCTGCTTGAGCATCCGCCGACGGAGGAGCAGGCCGACCGGGGCATGGAGTACAACCCCGAGAGCTTCCCGGCCGCGCTGATCTCCGCCTGCCACGTCGAGCGGGACGAGGACGGCACCGAGGTCGAGGGAATGAGCGCCGCCGAGGCGCAGGAGCTGCTCGACGAGTGGTCGGACCCCGACGCGAAGGCCCTGTTCACGGCGGCGCTGCTGCCCAACCAGAAGCTGCGGGCCGACCTGGGAAAAGGCTGATCTCCGACCCGCAGTTCAGGGCGGAGATGGAGCTCGCCGACCGGTACCGGATCCCGCACTCGCAGCTGATGGGCGCGGGGTCGGGACGCTGGTCGGCGCTGGACCGAGCGAAGGCGATGGCATTCGCCGCGTACCGGCGACAGCTGTGTGAGAGCTGTGGCACCAGGGCGCAGGAGTGGGAGCAGGACCGGTTCGCGTACGTGGCCGAGACGCACCGCTGTCCGGGGTGCGAGCTGGTGGAGATGGAGCAGGACCAGGTCCCGCGGGGGCCTGACGGGCGTGGGGTGAAGATCGGGCTGCGGCCCAGAGCGGAGTGATCCGGCGTGGCCGGCGCCTACACCCTGTATGTCCAGCTCCAGGCGGGGCTGGCCGGTCTGACGGCCGGACTTCGCGGAGGTGCGCAGCAGCTGCGTTCCTTCGATGGCCAGTTGAACGGTACGCGTGCTGCCCTTGAGCGGGTGGAGGCCGCCGCAGAGCGGCTGGGGCAGGCGCAGGCCGCCGCAGCCGCGCAGGCCGTCAAGTCGCAGGCGGCGGTGACGGCGGCGCTGGACCGCACTGCCACTGCGGAGAACACGGCGGCGGCGACAGCGGAGCGGGCAGGCCGTGCCCAGGCGGTGGCGGCGTCGGCCGCCGCCCGCGCGCAGGCCGAGCAGACAGCCGCCGTCGAGGCGTCGACCCGTGCGACTCGGGCGCAGGAGCTGGCGCAGACGATGGCGGCTCGCGCTCAGGCTGCCACCGGGGCCGGTGCTGCCGCCGCGCAGCGCACGGCCGAGGCTGCTGCCGCATCGGCCGTGCGCGCCGGCCAGGCGCAGACCGCCCAGGCGATGCGGGCCGTCACGGCGCAAGACGCTGCCGCCCGGGCGGCAGCTCTCGCCGAGCGCACCAGCACCACCGCAGCTGCTGCCGCCACGGCTGCCGGTCAGGCCCGCTCGGCACAGGCGTCGGTGGAGGAGCGGGCGGCGCAGCGGGCGGTCGCGGCCAGCACGGCGGTCGCCCGGGCGCAGAGTGAGGCGGCGGCTGCCGGGGAGGCCGCGACGGCCGCTCGGGTCGCCGGGTTCGTGAAGGGCGGGCTGCTGCTCGGAGCGGTCCTGGCCGCTGGAGTGGCCGGGTCGATCGCCCTGGAGAAGGAGATGGCGAACGTCCTCACCATCTCGAAGGCGATCGACGGGCGCAGCGTCGGGGCGTTCGCCGACCAGATCGTCCGGATGTCGACCGAACTTCCGCAGAGCGCACGGCAGTTGGCGGAGGGCCTCTACCAGGTCGTCTCGACCGGGTTCGACGGCGCCGAGGCGATGACGATCCTGCGGGTCGCGGCCCAGGGGGCCTCGGCCGGACTGACGACGACGGAGGTTGCAGCTCGGGCACTGCTCGGGGTCCTGAAGGCGTACGGCCTGCCGGCCGCCGCCGCCGCTTCCGTAATGGACATCATGTTCCAGACGGTCAACAAGGGCGTCATCAGCTTCGAGGAGCTCGCGCAGCAGCTCGGCGACGTGGTGCCCATGGCCGCCGCCGCTGGCATCAGCTTCAGCGACATGTCGTCGGCGCTGGCGGCGATCACCCTAGCGGGCATCCCGGCGGCCGAGTCCGCGACCGCGCTGAACATGCTGATGACCCGGCTGATGAAGCCGACGACCGAACTCGGCAAACTCATAGGCGACTTGGGCTACGAGTCGGCGGCCAGTGCTGTCCAGCAGGACGGCCTTTACGTCGTCATGAGCAAGATCAACAAGGCGACGGGCGGCCAAGCCGAAGCGACCGTGCAGCTGTTCAAGGACATCAGGGCCACGCGGGCCGCGCTCGCGCTGGCCGCCGCCGACGGCCAGAACTACGCCGACTCGTTCCAGGCGATCAACACCGAGGTACAGCGGGCCGGGGCCACCCAGAAGGCGTACGCCCTCCAGATGGACACGGTGAGCGGGCAGTGGCAGCTCTTCCAGAACCGGGCGACGGCCGCCGGGATGGACGTCTCCCGCGTCCTGCTGCCGGTCCTCCAGGAGCTCGCCCACGACGCGGGGATCGTCGCGGGAGCCTTCGGTGACCTTCCCGGACCGGTGAAGGAGGGCGTCGGGGTGCTGCTCGCCATCGGCGCCGCCGCACTGATCGGACGGGCCGGCCTCGCACAGATCAGCGCCCAGCTCGCCGCGTTCCGTGCGGCTGCGGCCGACGCGGCGGCGGGCGGCTCCGTGCTGCCCGCCGTCCTGCGCGGCACCAGCCTCGCCGTGTCCGGCCTGACCGGGCTGCTCGCGATCGGTGTGCTCGGCTACGCCGCGTACTCCGCCAGCAAGCAGCAGGCGAAGGCCGTCACCGACGACCTGACCGCGGCGCTGCGCCGCGAACGGGAGGAGCACGACACCGGCGCCGGCCTGCGCGCCCTGGCGGAAAGCCTCGCCAACTCCGACGACATGGCCAAGCTCCGCAAAGCGGGGCTCGACTTGAACGAGGTCGTGGACGCCCTGGTCAACGGCGGCGACAAGCTCGCCGCCCTCAACGACAAGCTCGACCTCGGGAAGATGAAGTCCTGGGACGCCAACCTTGGCGCCTACGACACGAGCTTCGACCAGGCGAAGAAGGTCCTCAAGGACCGCTCGGAGTCCTGGTCGGCGGCGGTGAAGGCCGCAGCCGAGTACGCGGACGCGATGAACATCGTCCAGTCGAAGATCGACGGGGTGGTGCGCGGCCCCGGCGGTCTGTGGACGCTGGAGAAGCTCATCCCCACCGACAAGAACGGCGCCCCGAAGTACACCGACGAGATGAAGGCGCTCGCCAGGTCGATCGGCGACATCGTCAGCCCCACCGAGGCGTGGAAGGCTGCCCAGGACAGGGCCGGCGCCTCCACCAAGGCCAGCGGCGTGCAGATCGACCTCGCCAAAGCCAGCATCGGCCAGTACACCGACGCCTTGCGCCAGCAGGCCAGCGCCTCCCGGGACTTCCAGCGTGACCTGGACGAGCTCGCCCGGGCTGGGTACGGCCCGCTCGCGGACCACTTCCGCGAGCTCGGCGCCGCCAGCTCCGGACTTGCCCGTGATCTCGTCGCCAACCTTAAGAACGGAAAGACCGGCGCAGCTGAGCAGCTGAACGGCCTGGTGCAGGCTACCCGCGCCGGGCTGGACGACTACCTCGCTGAGCTGCGCCGCCAGCTTCAGGCGCAGCGCGACTTCCAGAACAACCTGTCGGAGTTGGCGATCGCTGGGTACGGCGATCTGACCAGCCACTTCGCGACGCTTGGAGTGAGCGCCGCGCCGATGCTCGACGAGCTGGTGAAGCAGCTGAAGTCCGGGAAGAAGCAGGTCGCCGACGAGCTGCAGGCGATCGTCGCCGAGGACGCCGCCCGGAGCCAGGACACCTTCCAAGCCGGACTGGAGCAGCTGCCGGCTATCGCCGCCCGCTACGGGGACGCCACCGCGCGGGCCTGGGCCGCCGCCGCGCAGACCAACGACGCCGCCGCGTTCGGAAAGGTCATGCAGACGATGGCCGTCGACGACATGACGAAGGCCGTCCGCTCGGGCACCGCGTCGGCACGTACCGAGATGGCGGTCGGGCTGAGCCTGGTCACCCAGGTCGCGCAGGCCAAGGGCCTGGACGCCGCCCAGAACTTCGCGCACGCGCTGCTTGCCGGCGACATCGAGAATGCGCTGACGACCCTGCAGACGATCTGGGGCAGCAAGCAGCCCATCACCCCACCCGACCTGACCAGGGTGGTCGGGGCGTTCAAGGACGCCGGGGCGAGCGCGAACGACCAGTGGTCGGCGATGCTTGCGCTGATCGCGCAGGTCTCCAAGGAGAAGGGCGCAGAGGCAGCGCAGTCGTTGACGAAGGCGTTGCTGTCCGGCGACATGGCCAAGGTGCAGGCCGCACTGGACTCGGTCGGCGCCTCGGTGCGAGCCATCCCCGGCCAGAAGACCATCCAGGTGTCCGTCAACGCTCCGGAGTCCGTGACCATCCCGCTGTATTTCCGCCGCCAAGGCGACCGGGTCCGGGAGGAGATGGAGCGCCAGGCCGACGGCTCCCTGCTGTCGTTCTTCGCCACCGGCGGCATCGCCGGGCAGCGAGAGCAGCACGTCGCGCAGATCGCCCCGGCCGGGGCCTGGCGGGTGTGGGCGGAGCCGGAAACCCAGGGAGAGGCGTACATCCCGCTCGGCTCGTCGAAGCGGGCACGGTCGAAGGCGATCCTCGCCGAGACCGCGGCCCGGTTCGGCGGCCGGGTCGTGTACGGGCCCGAGCAGGGCCACCTGCCCGGGATACGGCTGGCCGACGGTGCTGTCCTTGGTTCCACCACTCGTACCGGCATCGCCGCCGGTGGCCGTGCGGCCGGCCTGGTGAAGCTCGTCGCCGCCCGCAGTGGGGCGCCGACGGTCGTCGTGGTGCGCGACGCCGCGCCCCGCCCGCTGGTCGGGCAGATGCCGATCACCGTCACCGGCAGCAACCTAGGCCCCGACTCGGTGGCCGACGCGGTGATGCGCGGCCTGCGCGCGGTCCAGCGAGGTGGCCGGGCATGAGCATCGACCTGAGGGACTGGCAGTTCGACCTCGGCGGCATCGCCATGGGCACCGGCACCGACGTGCTGCTCGAGGACATCCAGGGGATCGGCCTGCCGCCGCTGCGCACCGACGCGGTCGAGATCCCCGGTGAGGACGGCCTGTTCACCGGCCAGGACCTGTACGGGGCGCGGGTGCTACGCCTGATCGGCGGAATCCGCGTGCCGGGCGATCCGGGCGCGGTGCTGGACCGGCTCGCGCAGCTCGAGGTCACGTCGTCGGCGGCGTGGATCACGCAGCGGCCGGGGGCGCTGGCGGTGCTGCGGGCCCGGCGGCCCGGCCGGGCGGCGCGGCGCCTGTACGGCCGGGTGCGCCTGGTCGACGCGGTGAGCGTCTCCCGCGCAGTCCACGGCTGGCTGCCGTTCGAGATCGAGTTCTCCGCGACCGACCCGTGGTGGGCGGCCGACGATACCTCCGGAGTCACCCTGTCGCTGGACGTCTCCACCACCCGCGAGGGCGTGACGGCTCCGCTGGTGGCGCCGCTGACCACCGGCGTCGCGAACCCGGACACCCGGCCGGGCTGGCTCCTGCACGGCGGCGACCGGCCGTCCTGGCCGTCGGTGCGGATCGCAGGACCTGTCACCAATCCAAGGCTGTGGGTCGTGGAGACCGGCCAGGCGCTGGAGCTCCAGCTGTCCCTCGGCGCTGGGGAGTTCGTGCAGATCGAGACCCGGCCGGGCACCCGTACGGTGCTGCGGAACGGCACCGGCAACGCGGCCGGGCAGCTCACCAGCTCGTCGCGGCTTGATCGCCTCCGGGTGCCGCCAGGCCGCTCCGAACTGCGGTGGACCGCCACCGACTACACCAACACAGCCCGGCTCCAGATGAGTTGGCGCGACTCCTATACCAGCCTGTGAGGCAGATATGACACTCATTCAGCCCCCGATGATGGTCCACGGCGGCACCCACCCCGCGCGGGCGTTCCGCATGATGGTGCGCGATCTCGCGCGCGGATCCCAGGGCGTGACCGAGGGCAACGACTTGAAGGTGAGGCCGACCGCAACGCCGGGTGCAGCGGTGCGGGTCGGCGATGGCTCGGCGATCGTGCGCGGCGCCACGTTCGGGCAGGGCTGCTACACCCAGTACAACATTGGCGACGCCGCCGTGCAGGTCGCGCCGACCGCCGGCACGGGCCGAACGGACCTACTGGTGCTGCGTGTTGAGGACCCGGAGTACGAGGGAAGCCGCAACCCCGCCGTCGACCAGATCGGCTACTTCCAGGTCATCCCGAACGTGTCCGCGACGGCCACCACCCCGCCGCAGGGAATGACCGCGATCCCGCTCGCTCGGATCACCCTGCCGCCGAACTGCCAGACGGTCACCGACGCGATGATCACCGACCTGCGCTCGATCGCCAACCCCCGCCGCTCTCGCCGGATCTTCACGGGCTTTCCGAAGAGCGACGACAACTACACCGCGGGGCAGAACACGCCGTGGCCGCTGGCCAGTCAGTGGCGGATCTGGATTCCCGACTGGGCGACACAGACCCGCATCATCCTGCAGCTGAACGCGGTGCAGGTCATCGGCAACGGCGTGTGGGCACTTCAGGGCTTCCAGTTCGGCGCCCTGACGGGAGAGACGGTCGTCATCGACAGCGCGATGGACTACTCCCAGCGCATCAACGTCGTATCCGCCGACACCCTCAACATCCCGGCGGACCACCGCGACACCGTGCAGACGCTGCGCAGCCTGATCACCCGCTCCCCGGGTGACGGCGGCCAGGGTCTCCTCCAGGCCGACGTCGCCACCACCATCGTCGCCGACGTCGAGTTCGAGGAAGGGGTGTACTGACCGGTGGCGTCGTACCGGTACATCGTCCAGCACGCCCTGACCGGGGAGATCCTCAGCTGGAACCTGCCTCTCGGCGAGGTGGAGTTCGGACCGGAGCTCAACGGCCCCGGCCGTCTGTCCGGGGTGGTCGAGCCGCGCCTGCCGCTGGAACTGCCCGGCGAGGGCCAGGCTCTGCTGTACGCGGAGCGCGACGACCAGCTGATGTGGGGCGGCCTGATCTGGCAGGCCCGCCCGGTCGGAGGCCGCTACCCGCTCGAAGCCTCTGGCTACTCCTCCTATCTGACCCGCCGCCACGACCTGCACGGCAACCTCGGCGGGCGCGGCCCCTACGTCGGAGCAGATCCGGCCAAGGTGATCCGCGACGTGTGGGACTACTGCCAGAACGTGCCCGACGGCAGCCTCGACGTGCGGGTCGACGCCGCTTCCACCGAGGTCACCGTCGGCACCACCGAGCAGCCGTACGCCACGAAGGAGTGGGAGGCGCCGGTGCTGGCCGGCGTCGTGCGGGACATGACGGCCGTCGACCGGGGTCCGGAGTGGACCGAGCGAACCCGGTGGGTGGACGGCCGGCCGCAGCGCACCGTCATCGTAGGCTGGCCGCGCCTCGGCAGCCGCCGCACCGACCTCAGCTTCACCAGCGGCGTCAACATCGTCGCGCCGGTGCCGCTGGTCCTTGACGGCGACGCCTACGCACAGGTCGTGGTCGGCCTCGGCGCCGGCGACGGCTCCGCGAAGATCCGTACCGTGGACGCCGTCCGCGACTCCCGGCTGCGCATGGAGTACGTCCTTGACGCCCCCGGTGAGCGGAGCCGGGACCGGCTCGCCGCCCGGGTGCGCACCGAACGCGCCCGCCGCCAGCAAGCGGCCGGGCCCGCCGAGATCACCGTCGCCGACCACCCCGCCGCCCCGATCGGCTCCTGGCAGATCGGCGACGACGTGCGGGTGACCATCTACGACCAATGGGCCGACTTCGACGGGTGGCGCCGCATTACTGCCTGGACGCTGCGCCCCTCCGACGGCGGCCGCGAGACCGCGGTCCTTCAGCTGTCGGCCCCCTACACCACCGGAGAGTGACTGTGTCCACCCCCACCGGCCAGCTGGTCCGCCGGATCGCCGACCTGGAGCGGATCGTCGCCGAACTGGCCCGCTCCTCCCGCCTGTCGCACTCGAGCGTCGACGACGGCGCGCTCACCGTCACCTCCGACGGGCGGCTGCGGGCCGTGATCGGCCAGCAGCCCGACGGTACCACCGCCGTCACCATCGTCAACGGCCCACCCCCGCCTCCGCCCACGACGCCGAGCGCCCTGCCCGCGCTTGGCGGCGTCGCCGTCACTTGGGACGGAGGCTTCCTCGACGGGCAGGTGTGCCCGCTGGACTTCGCCCGCGTCGAGGTCCACGCCGGACTCACCGCCGACATCACGCCCAGCCCCGCCACGCTGGTGGCCACCATCGAGTCCCCGCAGGGCGGCCGGGTCCTCGTCCCCACCAGCGTCCCCATCACCGCCCTGCTGGTGGCCCGCTCCACCTCCGGCAAGGCGTCCGCCTCCTCCGGGAAGGCGAGCGCCGGCCCGGCCAAGGTGGTCGCCGACGAGGTCCTCGCCGGGATCATCGGCGAACTCCAGTTGGCCGACAAGGCCGTGACGGAGGCGAAGGTCGCCGCCGGGGCGATCGACAGCGCCGCCATAACGGACGCCGCCGTGACCGCCACCAAGATCGGCCAAGCTGCCGTCGTCGCCGGCAAGCTCGCGGCCGACTCCGTCACCCCGGGCACGGTCGCGGCCGACACCATCACCGCCCGGGAGCTCACCGCCGGGTCCGTCACCACCGCCGAGCTCGCCGCCGGCGCGGTCACCACCGATCGACTCGCCGCCGGCGCGGTCACCGCCGGGCAGATCACAGCCGGGACGATCACCGCACCGCTGCTCGCGGCCGGGTCGGTGACCGCCACCAAGATCGGGGCCAACGCGGTCGCGGCGGGGAAGATCGCGGCCGACGCGATCACGGGCCGGGAGATCAAGGCGCTGTCGGTAACCGCCGACAAGATCGCCGTCAACAGCATCACGGCCGCCCAGCTAGCTGCCGGGGCGATCACCGCCGACGTGCTCGCCGTCGGCACCGTCAACAACTACATCCCCGACGGCAGCTTCGAGGGGCCGGTCGGTGCCGCGCTCGCGGCCGGCGGCGGCCCGTCCTGGTCCATCGCACAGACCGGCAACGGCTCGGCCCGGTCCCTGCGGGTCGACGCGACGGCCCCGGCAGCGACGGCGAGGAGCCTCACGCTGGCGACCGTGCCGGTGCGGCCCGGTGACCAGCTGCTGCTGCGGTTCGACTACCAGGCGTCGGTGGACTGGAGCGGCGGCGCCATCAAGCTCTACGCGAGGTGGACGGACGCGACCGGCGCCGTGCTCGCCTACAACGCAGCCCAGACCACCACCCCAGTCCTGGGGCCCACTTGGCAGAACCTCACGGCGACGGTGACCGCGCCCGCCGGGGCGGTCAGCGCGGCGATCGTCGCGGAGAGCTGGCAGGCCACAACCGGGTCCGTACTCTTCGACAACTGCGAGACCAGGCCCGTGCTCGGCCAAGTGCAGATCGCCGACGGCACCGTTACCGCCAGCAAGCTGAGCGCGGACGCCATCAACGGGAAGACCATCACCGGCGTCACGATCTCCGGCGGCACCGTGACCGGTGGGATCGTCCAGACCGGCATCTCCGGCGCCCGGGTCGTCGTCAACCCCGACATCTCGTCGATCAGCGGCACGAAGATGCCCGCGGTCCTGCTCTACACCGGCATGGCGGCCGAGACCAGCCCGGGCACGATCTTCGCCGAGCCGAAGGCCGGGCGGCTCCAGCTGAAGAGCCCCACGTTCTCCGGCGGCACCGCCTACCTCGACCTGAACTCGCCGACCTCCTCGGGACGCGGCCACATCGAGATGGGCACCGGAGACGCCTACGCCCCGAACGTCTGGATCGGCGGCGACTCCCGCAACATCCAGCTCACCCTCTACCCCGCCGACGGCAACGGAGCCACCACATACACCCTCACCGACAAGGCGCTCACGGTGAGCGCCTGGAAGCCGGTCAGCCTCGCCAGCGGCATCACCCAGCTCGGTGGTTGGCAGACCGTCAGCTACCGGCGCATGCCGGACGGCACAGTCTCACTGCGCGGCATCGTCTCAGTGCCGGCCACGCTTGCAACCGGCGTGCTCGGCACCATCCCCGACCCGGCGTGCCGACCGAAGATGGGGGAGCTCTTCGCGGTGGCCACCAGTAAGGCAGTCGGAGCGCAGCTCTTCATCAACCCGAACGGCAACATCGAACTCTGGGGTTCCACCGCGCCGGTGGGCGGCTGGGTGTCCTTCGGGAGCACCCACTGGTCATGTATCGACTGACCGTCGGCAGACGCTCCAGATGAGACGGCACGCCGCTGATCGGCGCCTGACCTCCCGGCGGTAGCTGCCCGGGAGGCCCGGCGACGCCAGCGGAGCGGTCGGCGCCTGTCGGTTTCGGCAGCACCCACTGGTCCTGTGTGAACTGACAGTCCCCGACCGCTCTCGCCGGGCCCGGCTCATCGGCGGCTGTGCCGGCGCTGTCGCCGTGCGGCGCAACCCGGCGGTCGGCGCTTGCCGGTGGCTCAGTTCAGGTACTGGATGGGGCTCTGCAAGCCTCCGGACTGGAGACCGTCGGAGGTGTGGAAGCCCTCCTCCACGAGGTACGCGCCGGGAGGCTGGTAGCCGAAGGTGACGTTGTTCAGGTCAGAGCAGTTACCAGCGGCGCCGCCGTGGCAGTACTCGTTCTTCTCGGCCACGAAGATCCACTTGTTCTGCGGGTTCAACACGTACAGGTCGATCCAGGCCGAGTAGAGGGGGCGGCTACCGGAAAGGTAGAGGCTCGCGTTGATGTTGGTGCCGCTGGCGCTGATGCAGGGCTGAACGCCGACGTTGGCGACGGGAACGGCCCAGGCGCGGCAGCCGCCGCCAGTGGAGGCGCTGGCGGAACTGACACCGGCAAGAGATGCGCCAGCGGCGATCGCGAGGGCGGTGACGACGCGCGCTGTTATGGCGAGCTTCTTCATCTGTATGGTCCTTCCGGTGGCTGATTCGCCTCTCGCGGCCCTGGCCGAATGCCTGGGCCGCGCCGCTTAGCTTGGAGGAACCCCCTTACCGATCGCTTACACCGTGATCACGTCAAGGCGGTTGAAGCTGCGCCTGGTTGCTCAGCTGTGACGACGTACCGCCTCCCTTTCGCCCGGGACGGCTCTGGCCGTAAGATCGTTGCAGCGGCGCGGGGCCGTCGAGCAGGAGAACGCCCGTGACCGTCCCGCCGAGCTCCGAGCCCACCCTGTGGGAGTTGCAGCGTGGGCTGGAGCGGATGCGCGAAGACCAGCGCGACGCGATCACCGCGCTCCGTGATGACCTACGCGGCGAACTCCGTGACCTCGCGGTCCGGTTCGACCAGGTCGTGACCAAGGACGTCTACCTCGCCGACCGACGTGTGCTGGAGCAGCGCGTCAGCGTGGTCGAGCGGGACCTCGCAGCCGAGACCCATCTCCGGGAGGAGACCGAGGCTCGAGCTGTGGTCCAACGGCGTTGGGCGGTCGGGGCGTTCGTCGCCCCGCTGGCCGTCGCCGCTGTTCAGGTCTGGCTCATCTCGAAGGGCGCTGCTCCGTAGGAGCGCCCAGCAGTTCGTTCCATCCCAGGCAGGCGCGGGGGAGAAGCAGGACGCGCAGCCTTGCAGTTCGTCACCCGCTCCCAGTGGGGAGCACACCCGCCGAAGGACGACTTCACCCCGATCAGTGGCACTCAGGGGGTGAAGGTCCACTACGAGGGCACTCCCGTGCCGGCCGACCTCGCGGGGGCCGACCAGCACGGCCGGTGCGCCGGTCGGATGCGGGACCTCCAGGTATCCCATCAGGCCAACGAGCAGGAGAAGTACATCGACATCGCCTACTCGGCGGCGGTCTGCCCGCACGGCTTCGTCTTCGAGGGCCGTGGCGTGCACCACCTCCAGGCGGCCAACGGGCCCGGCCTCAACTCCCAGCACTACTCGGTGTGTGCGATGGTCGGCGATGAGGGTCTGACCATCCCGACGGACGCCCAGCTGGGCGGTGTCCGTGACGCGATCGAGTGGCTGCGCCGCGACGGCGGTGCTGGCGAGGAGATCCGGGGCCACCGGGACGGCTACGCCACGGACTGCCCGGGCGGCCCGCTCTACCGGTGGGTGCAGGCCGGGGCGCCGCGCCCGGGCGGTACCGGCCCGGCTCCGGCTCCGCCGCAGTCCTACCCGGCCTGGCCGGGACGGTACCTGCGCAACTACACCGAAGGCGGCGACGTCCGGACCATCCAGGGACGCCTGTCCGAGCGTGGGTGGACGATCACGGTCGACGGCGAGTACGGCCCGCAGTCGGAGCGGATCGTCCGCGAGTTCCAGGCCGACAAGGGGCTGGAGCAGGACGGCGTTGTGGGGCCCGTGACCTGGGCCGTCGCGTGGACGGCACCCATCACCTGACCTGGGCGCGAGCTTCACCCCTGGCTCCACCCGCTCGCCCTGGCCGTCGCCGACGGCCAGGCCCTGACAACCGAAGGGCACCCGTGTACGTCTCCCTCATCCGCACCGGCATCCCGGCGCTGGTCGGCTGGCTCGTGGTCCTCGCGGCCCGGATCGGCCTCGACCTCGACCCGGCCGCGCTGGCCGGCGTCCTCGCCCCGCTCGCCGGGTTCGTCTACTACAGCGTGTTCCGCTTCGCCGAAGTGCACCTGTCCCCGGGGTGGGGCTGGCTGCTCGGCTACGCCCGGCCACCGCAGTACCCGCAGGACAAGGCCGAGCTTCCGCCCACACGCTGACCTCTGCCTTCCCGGGGGCGAAGGCACGGCGTACCCGGGCCAGGCAGTGCAGCGGCTGCGTCGCCCACGAGTAACCCGCCCTCGATGCAGAGGGCGCGCCGAAAGGGGTCGCAAGCTCATGTAGCCGCCCGCAGAAGAGGGTTAGGCCCCCATCCGTCACCGGGTGGGGGCCTGACCTCTTGGAGAACTCCAGGCTACCAGCCCGCGCTCCAATCTCATGGCCCTGCGTTGCGCATAGAATCAAGCTGTAGCTTGCTGTGCTGACGACGGGACGGTGCGTGGCGTGAAGCCTCTGCTGGCAGGGAAGAGCGAGTTCGGAGCCGTCTACGGGGTGACGGCGGCGCGGGTGTCCGAGTGGGTGACCCGCGGCGTTCTGGACTACTCGCACGCGCGGATCATCTCCGGTTCGCCCTACTGGCTGCTCGACTTCGTCCGGAGGTTCGGCGAGACGACCACCCGCTCGAAGCCGGTCGACGAGGCCGCTCTCGATGCTCTCGTGGCGTCGCAGCAACCGGCCAAGTGGGAGTCGGAGGTGGCGAAGCTGCCGGCCCTGGCCGGCCAGCAGGAGGTCATGGCGATCTTCGGACTGGAGCACGGGACGCTCGTGGACCAGGCGCAGAAGCGCGGCGCCTGGCCGGCGGGGGACTGGCATCTGTCCGGCTCGCACCTGTGGCTCCTCGACACGGTTCTTGCCGCAGCCGAGCTCGTGGCCGACGATCCGACGGCGAGGCCCTGGGCGTCGGCCGAGCTGGAGCGGGTGCGGCACAAGCCGCTCGCTCGCGTGTGGAAGCCGGACATGACGGTGGTGAAGGAGCTCCGAG
Source organism: Kitasatospora sp. NPDC002227 (assembly GCF_040296285.1). Classification (NCBI taxonomy): domain Bacteria; kingdom Bacillati; phylum Actinomycetota; class Actinomycetes; order Kitasatosporales; family Streptomycetaceae; genus Kitasatospora; species Kitasatospora sp. NPDC002227. Next base: position 6,041 of record NZ_JBEOWY010000063.1, on the reverse strand, counting down.
AGGGCACCTATGAGGGGCCGGGCTCCAAGATCCTCCCGCGCGGCAAGGCCGCCAAGAAGGCTGCCCCGGGCGAGTAGGGCAGTGGACAACTCCAACAAAGGCGCATAGAATTAAGCCATAACGCGAGAGGGTCTCGCTGTATGGAGGTGGCTGTGCGCATCAACTTCCGGCCGGGCATCGGTCCTGTTGTCACCATCAGGGGGCGAGACCTCCGCGTGGTGATCGACGCGCTCGACAGTCACGCCAAGGAGGGCGAGGGGGTGCGCCGGCGTGCCTCTGCCCTCCTTGGCGAACTGCGCCAAGTCGAGCCGCAGATACCCAAGTTGCTGTGCAGCTGTGGCGCTCTTCATCACCCCGACGACTGCCCCACGGCGGCCCTGCGGAGGGCGGGTGTGGCTGATACGCCTTGATCAATCCCACCTTTTGCGTCAAAGATAGGTGACAACTTAGCGCAAGGTTGTGCACCTTCTGAGGGGGAATCGTCATGCCCGGCAACCAGCAGCCACGCCTACCCGGCCTCGAGGACATCGAGCACCTGGTCTTCCCCGACCACGAGCCGAACGCGTCCATCCAGACCCGCTTCGAGGCTTTCCATGCGCTGAACCCGTGGGTGCTGCGCGAGCTGGAGCGCCGGACCGCCGAGTGCGTCGACAACGGCTGGCAGCGAATCAGTATCGGGATGCTCTTCGAGCTCCTGCGATACCGCTACGGCCAGGCCACCCGCGGCGACGAGTTCCGCCTGAACAACAACTGGCGCAGCCGCTACGTCCGGCTGCTGCTGGAGCGGCACCCGAACTGGGAGCCGCTGTTCGAAACCCGCGCCCTACGCGCGGCCTGAAGCGACACGACCTCTTGGAGAGAGAACCGTGCCACCCAAACTTAAGAGCAGGAAGCCCACCGGCATCGTGCCCTTCCCTCTCGTCCTGATCGAAGGCGAGGAAGGCGCCGGCAAGACCTACAGCGCCGCCCAGTTCAGCGCCTCCGAGCTCATCGGCCAGATGTACTGGATCGACCTCGACGAGGGCAGCGCCGACGAGTACGCGGCCATCCCCGGTGCAAACTACGAGATCATCGAGCACGACGGCACCTACCGGGACATCCTCGAACAGATCCAGGCCGTCTACTACGAGGCCCGTGAAGCCGCCACCAAGCGCAAGTCGCCGGTGGTCCTGACGATCGACTCGGTCAGCGCCCTGTGGCGGATGCTCACCAACTGGACCCAGGAACGAGCCCGGCGCACCCGCAAGAACAGCCAGGCACTGGCCACCGACCCCGACGCGGCCGTGGACGTCGCGATGAACCTGTGGAACGACGCCGTGGACCGGTGGTCGGCCGTCATGTACTACCTGCGGACCTTCCCCGGCATCGTGATCGTCCTCGCGCGCGGCAAGCAGGTGAGCGCGGTGGACGACAACGGCAACCCGATCACAGGCCGCAAGGAGTGGAAGGTCGTCGGTCACAAGGACCTCGGCTTCGACTGCACCGTGTGGGTGCGGATGCGCCGTGGCCAGGAGACCGAGGTCGTCAAGGTCCGCTCGCTGCGCATGGCCGTCAACCCGCGCCGCCCTCTCCAGATCCCCGAGTTCAGCATCGAAGACCTCGTGTTCAACCGGATGGGCTGCTCGGTGGAGTCCCAGCCGCGCGTCATGCCCGAGCTCGCAGGAGACCGCACCAAGCCGTGGCTTGCCAAGGTCGAGGCCGCCAAGGACAAGGACGTGCTCGCCGAGCTGTGGCGCGACCTGCGCCCGGACAAGTCCGGCCTTACCGAGCAGGAAGCGAGCACCGTCGCAGCCGCCATCAGGCGGCGCGTCAGCAAGCTCGCCGAGCCGCAGCGTGAACTCGACGACCAGCCTCCCGGCGACGCCGAGAAGCTGCGCGCTGCCGCCCAGCGTGCGGCGGACGCCGAGTTCGCGGGCGACGAACCCGCCGACGGCTGACCCCCAGGGGCCCGGCCGCCCGAGCGGCCGGGATCCTCGACCTCTTGGAGAAGAGACTCATGATCCTTTCGCCTGCCCACTCAGCGCCGTCCATCTGGACAGCCGCCGACCTGGCCGACTCCCGCCGGCCGCGATCGCGCCAGACCCGGCTCGGCGCCAGTGACACCGTGTGCGAGCGCCGTGCCGCCTATATCCTCCACGGCCACCCGCGCACCGACCATGTCGTCAGCCCCGCCGCGATCCTCGGCACCTACATCCACGCCGGTCTGACCGCCGCCGCGAAGCAGGAGTTCGGCTGGCTCGTCGAGCGCAAGGTCGCCGATACCGCCGTGAGCGGCAGCGTCGACATCGTCCAGCTCGACGGCGCGACCGCCCGCAAGCTGCCCACGCGCCTGCGCCCGAAGGCACCCGCCGACGCCGTCACCGTCGAGGACATCAAGACGAAGACCGTCTGGAAGTGGGACGACGTACTGCGCTACGAAGCCACCGAAGCGGAGCTGCGCCAAGTCCACCTGTACGCCGACCTTGTGCGGACCCAGGGCTTCGAGGACCGGGACGGGCAGCGGGTCCTCGCCCGGCTCGGACCGGTCGACGTCCGCCAGATCCGCCTGCGGTTCATCTGCCGTGACAACGGCGAGGAGCACGTCCAGGAGATCGACTTCGACCCGCAGCGCGCCGAAGAGGCCCGCTGGTGGCTGGACCGCGTCGCGGAGACGAAGAGCCCGGAGGACGGCCGCCGGGACTTCAACGGGCCCGGTCTGGATACGGTGTGCGACTTCTGCCCGTTCGCCTCGGCCTGCTGGGGCCTGCCAGCACCGGGGCGGCCGGTACAGACCACGCTGATCCACGACGACAAGGACGTGGAGCAGGCCCTGGTCGACTACGTCGAAGCGCACGGGCCGTTCTCCGCCAGCAAGCGGGTGAAGGACCTGGTGCGCAAGATGGTCGACGCGTCCGCCGAAGGCCGGTACGGGCCGAACGTCCTCAAGTGGAGCGGTGGGAACCCGGTGGAGAAGCCGGACCTGGCGAAGATGATCGAGCAGTTCGACGATGCCGGTCTGGCCATCCCCCAGATGCCGGACGAAGCGAAGATGGTGAAGATCCTCACCGCCGCGGGCCTGGCCGTACCGATGCGCGAGACCAGCCGCCGCAGTCCCCGCACCATCCGCATCGTCCCCTTCCGCGAGTGACCCCTCCCGGGGACCGGGGAAGTGCACGTTCGAACTGCTGAGGGGACCTGTTGAGCATCCACCTGATGATCGTCGCCGCGTACCTGCCGGAGGACGTCGTCAACCCGACCCAGAAGCTGGCGCTGATGAAGATCTGCGACAGCGCCGACGACGAGTCGCGACTTGCCCGGCCGGGCATGGTCCGGCTCCGAGCGTGGACCGGGGTCGGTCGCACGCGGGCCACCACCATCGTCACCGAGCTGGTGGAGAAGGGGCTGGTCGAGCGGGTGGAGCTCGGGCGGCCCGGCCGGGCCGCGCTCTTCCGGGTGTTCCCGCTGGGCTTGCCCAGCATCCCCAGCACGGAGGAGCTCAAGGCCCGGCAGGCAGCTGCGGACGCGGCACCCAAGAACGCCGCCAAGGCACGGAAGGGCGTGAAGCGGGCGGCCCCGTCCGCGCCGGCCCGCACCTATGCGGACGTTGAGGCTCGCAAGGCGGCAGCTCGCGCCGAGCACCCCGAACCTGGTGGGTTCCACCACGGGAACCCACCAGGTGACGAAGCGGATGTTCCACCGGTGGAACCCAACGAGTTCCACGCGCGGAACCCAGCACGTTCCACCGGTGGAACCCTGTCCTTTCCTGTTCCTTCCTCTGCTCTTCCTCACCCCCCTACCCCCGCGGCTGGCGCCACGGGGGAGCCCGCTCCCGCAGCTGACGACACGATCGGTCCTCCTGCTGCGAAACCGAACGGCTGCCCGACGCACCGGAAGACAGCGAAGAACTGCCGGGCGTGCGGCACCAGCCCGAGAGCCCAGCGCGCGAAGCAGGAAGCCGAACGCAAGGACGCCGAGAGGGCCCAGGAGGGGCAGTTCTGGGAGAGGTGGCACTCCGAGGCCGATGCGCGGCGGGACCAGGCGGAGAAGGGCGCCCAGGCCCTCCAAGCGGCCAAGCAGCGGGCGCGCGCGGTGGCAGCGGAAGCGCGAAGCCGCTCACAAAAGTAGGTAACAACTTTGTGAAGTTCTCGAAACAGGTGGAGTGGATGACCTTGAGCATATAAAATTAAGACATAAGCGAGAGGGTCTCGCTCGCTGGATCACTGTCGGGCCCGTCGGCCGGAACGGTGCCCCGCCGGGCGGGGAGCGGTTCCGCCGAGGCGGTGCCCGCCGGCCTGCCCGGAAGTGGATCCAGCCGCCAGAAAGTAGGCGACAACTCAATGAATATCTCGGATCAAAACCTCTTGGAGAACACCGTGAGCCTCGCCCCCATGCCCGACCACCGCCGCGTCGACGACCCTGACTGGCTCCGCCTCTTCAACGCCTACGGCCACATCATCCGGCCCCTGCGTGAGCGCGGCCTCGTCACCGACTTCGAGGTCTGCGGAGGAAACAACCTCATCGAGGTCGCCCTGCCCGACGGCAGCCACCTGGTGATCGCCAGTGACGAAGACCTGCCGAGCGACCCGAGTCAGGTCAAGGGCTGGCACGTCCGCCGCCACCACGACGACAACCCGACCATCTCCGACGTCATCTACGACTCGACCCTCACCGGCAGTGACTGCCTCAACCGCCAGCTCCGCTCCCCGCTCTTCGCGGCCATCGACGGCTACCTGGGAGTGCGCGGACTGACCGAGTCGTGGCGCAGCACCATCCAGCCCGCCGTCGTCAAGCGCCAACACATCACCGACGACGGAACGCCCCGCACCCCCTCGCTGCGCCCGTACGTCGGACGCGAGTACGCCACGCACGCCTACACCGTGGAGCACGAGAGCGCCTACAAGGAGGGCTGGCACCGGATCTGGGCGCACCCCAGCCGCGACTGGCCCCGGAGCATGTGGCGGCGCGGCGACAGCCTGCTCCTCCTCGGCGTCACCGCCACCGAGTTCGCCACCGGCGCGGACACCGACCATGGCTGAGCCCGAGCCCCAGGCGCGCCGATGCCACGGCCTCGTCGCCCACCCGACCACCAACGCCGAGCGCGACGAGGCCGTAGCCGCCATCACGGAAGCCCGCCGCACCAGCGACACCACAGGTCTGCTGATCAACCTGAGCCGCCTCACCGGCGCCAGGAGTTGCCCGGCCAACGCGGAGCAGCCGTGACCACCGACCTGGCCTTACTCACGGTGGCCGCGCTCAGTGCGCTCGCCTGGACGGCCCTGGCCATCGGCGACGCCGTCGCAGAGCGCCGAAGCCGGCGAACCGGCCACCCCCGCTGAACCACCCCGCCCGGCCCTCGCGGGCCGGGCACCCATGGCCTCTTGGAGAGAGAACCCAATGTCCCTGACCGTCATCGACTTCCTGTGCGGCGCCGGTGGCAGCAGCACCGGCCTCGTGGAATCCGGCATGGAACTGCTGCTCGGAGTGAACCACTGGAGCCTGGCGTTGCAGACCCACGCCGCCAACCACCCCAAAGCCGACCACCTCCTCAGCGACGTCGCCGACATGCGCATGCGCTACCTGCCCAAGGCAGACGGCTTGTGGGCCAGCCCCATCTGTACGGAGCTCAGCCCCGCCGGTGGCAACGCCACCGAACCGCCGGACAACAACCAGCTCGACCTCTTCGGCGAGGACGAGCACGGCTTCAAGCAGCTCCCGAAGGAAGCGTTCGAGAAGACCCGAGTCACCGCCTGGTGCACCGTCAGGGCCGTGGAGGCCCGCGCCGGCAGCTTCAAGTTCGTCATCCTCGAGAACGTCCCCGACTTCGTCATGCGGTGGAAGCTCTTCCGCGCGTTCGTCTCGGCGATGAGCGACCTCGGCCTCCAGCACCAGGTCGCGAGCCTCAACTCGGCGCACATCGGCGACGGCGACAACCTCTCCGCCCCGCAGTGGCGCGACCGCATCTACGTGGTTTATCTGGACAGCTTCGAGCTGTGCGGCGGTGGGTTCCCCCGATCAGGGGTCACCCTTCCGAGGACGGCCTCGTCACTTCTTTGTCACGGGAT
>NZ_JBEOWY010000062.1:0-44686 GCF_040296285.1 Kitasatospora sp. NPDC002227 | reverse complement strand
CTTCCGAGGACCCTGCGGTGTCCGGTCCTCACGGATCTCGAAGTCCATCGCACCCCTTGAGCTGGGGTGTTGCGACGACCACTAGAACCCAAGGTGCGGTACGGGGCCTTCACGGAGGTCGGTCGGCAGGGCTCGGTTCAGTGGGGGCCGGTCAGCCGAACGGGTTGTAGGCCGGCGGTGCGGGCGGGGCCGGGGGAGCGGCCGGGGCCTCGGCCGAGTTCGCGGACGGGGCGGGCGGCGCGAAGGGGTCGAAGTCCGCTGGCGGGACGTGCACCGGGGTGCCCTTGCCCGGATCGGCTTCCTCGGCCTCGCCGCCGCTGGGGGCCGGGGGCGCGAACGGGTCGAAGTCGGCCGGGGGCACCGCGACCGGGGTGCCCTTGCCGGGCTTCGGGGGCGCCGCCGGCGCCGGCGGAGCCACCACCGGCGGCGCCACCGGGGCGGGCGGCGGGGTGGGGGCGGCCGAGCCGGCCATCACGGTGCCGAACGGGTCCTTCGGGACGGTGACGGTGCCGAAGGGGTCGGCTGCCACCGGCGCGGCGGGCGCCGCCGGGGCGGCCGGGGCCGCGGGCGCGGCGCTCCGGCCGAAGGGGTCGAAGTCGGCGGGCGGGACGTTGACCGCCGTGCCCTTGTCGGAGTCGCCGCCGGCACTGGGGGCCGGGGGCGCAAAGGGGTCGAAGTCGGCCGGGGGGACGTGGACGGCGGTGCCCTTGGGGGCCTCGGGCTGCGCGGTGGTCGGCGCGGGCGGGGCGAAGGGGTCGAAGTCGGCCGGGGGGACGTGGACGGCGGTGCCCTTGGGGGCCTCGGGCTGCGCGGTGGTCGGTGCCGGGGGCGCGAAGGGGTCGAAGTCGGCCGGGGGCACGTGGACGGCGGTGCCCTTGGGAGCCTCGGGCTGGGCCGGGGCGGGGGCCGGGGGCGCGAACGGATCGAAGGCGGCTGCGGCCTGGACGGGCGCGGCCGGGGGAGCCTCGGTGGACGCGAGGGCCGTGGTCGGCGCGGGCGGCGCGAAGGGGTCGAACTCCGCCGGGGGGACGTGGACGGCCGTGCCCTTGGGGGCCTCGGGCCGCGCGGTGGTCGGCGCGGGCGGGGCGGGCGGTGCGAAGGGGTTGAAGTCGGCCGGGGGCACCGCGACCGGGGTGCCCGCCTGCGCGGCAGGCTGCCGCGGCGGAGCCGGGGGCGCGACGGACGGGGCGGCCTGAACCGGCGCGGGCTGGGCGGGCGCGGGCTGAGCCGGGACGGGGGCGGGGGCGGCCGCGGTGGTGACCTGGGCGGTGGCGGTCGGCGCGGCGGTGGCGATCACGCCGTCCCAGCCGAGCTGAAGGCTTTTCAGGATGTCGGCGAAGGCGCCCGCGTACAGCTCCCAGTCCTCCGAGCGGACGGTGCCCAACTGCACGGTGAGCACCGAGGCGCCGTCCGGCAGCGGCACGAAGGCCTGGGCCACCGAGGCGATCGCCCAGCGCCGGGTGCCGTCCACGCTGAGCTGCGCGGGCACCGGCGCCGAACGGCCCTCGACCAGCACGACGGCGGGCCCGGCGGGCAGCAGCACCGTCCAGACCTCGGCGTTCGGGCGGGTGTCGGCCAGTGCGGTGGCCAGCTCGGTGACGGGCGTACGGTCGGTGGCGAGCGAGACGACCAGCGAGGCGTGGCTCGGGCGGTCGCCCACCTCGAGGGCGGCGACCCCGGCGAAGACCACCCCGGCCGCGTGCAGCGGCTCGGCGAGCGCGCTGCTCAGCACGGCCCAGTCCCGGCGGGTGGCCGGGTCGGCCCCGGCGAAGATCTCCTCGGCCGTCTCGACCAGGTGGGTGGCCCGGTCGGCCTGCTCGCCCCGGGTGGTGACGGGGTGGAAGACCGGCGGTACCACCAGGCGGACCTCCACGCCCGCGCCGGTGGCCAGCTCGTCCGGCACCAGCGTCTCGCGGCCCGAGGCCAGCTCGGCCAGCACGGCCGGGAACGGCGGGCGCAGCCCCGGGTCGGAGGCCTCCGCCGTGACGGGCAGCTGGAAGTGAGCGGCCGTCGGCCCCTGGCCCGGCGCGCCCTCGACACCCCGGACGGCCCCGGCGCCCAGGCGGCGGAGAAGTTCGGCGGTCAGGCCGGAGCCGGCGTCGGTGCCGCGCAGTGAGCTGGCCTCGACCACCGTGCCGAGGCCACGCACCGTCAGGGTGCCCTGGCCGGTGGTGGCCAGCCGCAGGCCGAAGAGGGCGCCGGCCGTGGGGTGGTCGGCGCGGCGGAAGGCGGTGAGGGAAGCCACGGGGTAGTGCGAGGCCCTGCCGTCGAGCAGTGCCTCGGCCAGCACGTCGAGCGTGGCCCCGATCCGCTCCGCACCCGCGAAGCCGTCCTGAGTCATGCCGCTGAGCCCCCCATCGCTCCCGAAGTCTGGCCGTCTGCGTGCGTCCGAACGGCCCAATGCTGCCCATTTTCTATCAGAAAGAGCTGGCCGGGCGGCACTGGGCGGTGGGTCGGGGCGGCTGAGGAGGAGTGGGGAGGGAGGGTTTGTGGGGGTGGGGCGAGGGTGGGGTCGCCGCGGCGGGCGGCACTGGGCGGTGGGTCGGGGCCGCTGAGGAGGAGTGGGGAGGGAGGGTTTGTGGGGGTGGGGCGAGGGTGGGGTCGCCGCGGCGGGCGGCACTGGGCGGTGGGTCGGGGCGGCTGAGGAGGAGTGGAGAGGGAGGGTTGGTGGGGGTGGGGCGAGGGTGGGGTCGCCGCGGCGGGCGGCACTGGGCAGTGGGTCAGGACTGCTGAGGAGGCGCGGAGCGAGGGTCGGTGGTGGCGGCCAGGCGGCCGAGGGTTTCGGCCAGGCCGGGGACGGCGAGGAGGCCGGCCAGGTCGCGGATCAGGCGGCCGGTGGGGCCGTCCTGGGGTTCGGCGGTGAGGAAGTCGGCGAGCTCCAGGGCGACGGCGGGCTCGCGGGCGGCCGTCACGGTGAGGGCGACCACGAACTCCTGCACCAGCTGCAGCTGCAGCTCCTCGCGGGGCACGCTCCGGTCGGCCAGCCACTCCAGCGAGGTGATTTCGGCGTTGGCGATCCAGGCGCGGACGGTGCGGCGCACCCCGGCGCTGGGCTCGGCCAGTGCCAGGTGGAGCAGGATCTGCTCGTACGCGGCCCGCCGCACCTCGTCGATGATCGCTGTGGTGCCGGGGCTGGCGGCCACCGAGCCGCCACGCAGCAGGGCGGCGAAGCCGGGGCCGTGGCTGTCCACGAAGTCGAGGTAACGGCCCATCACCCGGTGCAGCCGCTCGGAGAGCGGGCCCTCGGCCTTCTCCTCGAAGCGGCCGGCCAGCTCCTGGCCGGCCCGCCGCAGCGACTCCTCGTAGATCGCCTGCTTGCCGGGGAAGTAGTGGTACACCAGCGGCCGCGAGGCGCCCGCCGCCGCGGCGATGTCGTCGATCGAGACCTCCTCGGGCGGCCGGTGCGCGAAGAGCTCGAGGGCGACGGCGATCAGCTGCTCCCGCCGTTCGTCCACACTCAGCCGTCGCCGGGCCCCTCGCCCACCGGACTTGTCCGTCACCGCCTGCGCACGCGAAGCCATGGCCCTACCCTAGGGCCTCTCCTTCGGATCACGCCGGGCGGTCGTCGCCGGGGCACGCGCCCTCCTTGCCCGGCATCGGGCAGGAGGGGCCCTTCGCCGGCTTCTCCTCAGTCGCCGATGCTCCGCATGGACTCTCCCCCAGCCTTCGGCCGGGAGGTGCCCCCGCCTCGGCGCCGCCCGCGCGTCACTGGGCGACGCCCGCCCCGCGGCGCCAGCCGCTGATGTCACAGCCGACGTGATCCGAAAGAGAGGCCCTGGTCAACGCAGCCCCTGGACCGGCAGGCCAGGCTCGGGGCCGGTGGTGGCCAGGGTGTCCTCGTCAGGTGTGACGAAAGTCTGACGGTGGGCCGGGGAGGCTGGATTCGGGGGGTGCGGGCTGGTCGAATCTAAGGGTGAGCGGTGACGGAGAGAAGGCGGCTGCGCCCGGGACGCCCGTCGGGCGGCGGGTGGTGCTGGGGATGATCGGGCTCGGGGTGGCCGGGGTGGCGGCCGGGCCGTACCTGCAGCGCGGTGTGGAGAACGTGACCAGCAAGGACCCGACCGGGCTGAGCGGACTGCTGCCCGGCGGCGGGGGCTTCCGGTACTACTCGGTGGCCGGTTCGGTGCCGAGCCGCTCGGCGGCCGACTACCGGCTGACGGTGGACGGTCTGGTGAACCGCCCGGCCAGCTACGGGCTGGCCGAGCTGCAGGCCATGCGCCAGCGCCGCGTGGTGCACGACGTGCAGTGCGTGACCGGCTGGCGGGTGCCCAGCGTGCCGTTCGAGGGCGTGCCGCTGGCCGACCTGCTGGCCGCCGCCGGAGTCCGCCCGGAGGCCACCGCCGTCCGGTTCAGCTGCTTCGACGGCACGTACAGCGAGAGCCTGACGCTGGAGCAGGCCCGGCAGGACGGCGTGCTGGTCGCGCTGCGGATGAAGGACGCCCCGGTCAGCCACGAGCACGGCGGCCCGGTGCGGCTGTACGTCGCGCCGATGTACTTCTACAAGTCCGCCAAGTGGCTCTCCGGCATCACCCTCACCCCGACCGTGCAGACCGGCTACTGGGAGCAGTACGGATATGACACCGACGCCTGGGTCGGCCGGTCGAACGGGCGCGACGATGCACCGACCGGCTGAGCGCGTGCCCCGCTTCACCCGGGCCGAGCACTGGGTGCACCGGGCCACCGCCGCCCTGATGCTGATCTGCCTGGTGACGGCGGCCTTCCTCTACTACCCGCCACTGTCCGAGCTGGTCGGCCGCCGCCGCCTGGTGGTGACGGTGCACGAGTGGTGCGGCCTGGCGCTGCCGGTGCCGCTGCTGCTCGGCCTCGCCTCCCGCGCGCTGCGCGCCGACCTGGCCCGGCTGAACCGCTTCGCGCCGTACGACCGGGCCTGGCTGCGGGCCGTGCGGCAGCGCTCGTACCGCCGCCCGGCGGGCAAGTTCAACGCCGGGCAGAAGCTGTATGCGGCGTGGATCGGCGGGGCGGTGCTGGTGATGATCGGCACCGGGCTGCTGATGTGGTTCACCCACCTCGCCCCGCTGGTCTGGCGCACCGGTGCGACCTTCGTCCACGACTGGCTGGCGGTGGCCGTCGCGGTGGTGGTCGGCGGGCACGTCTGGATGGCGGTGAAGGACCCGGAGGCCCGGCGGGGGCTGCGCACCGGCAGCGTCGACCCGCTCTGGGCCGCCCGGGAGCACCCCGACTGGGACCACCGGGCCGAGGATCAGGAGCGCGGCAGCTCCAGGTAGCGCCGGTAGGCCGCCAGACCGTCCGGGACGAAGGGCCATTCGGCGAGCTTCGCCGACAGTTCGTCGTCGGTCAGCCAGCCGTGCCAGGCGACCTCCTCGACCTGCGGGGAGACCGGCCCGTCCCAGGCGGCTTCGTACACCTGGCACCACCACTGGTCGCCGTCGGCCGCGTTGTCGAACAGGAACTTGAACAGCCGGGTGGGCGTGATGCCGCTGACGCCCATCTCCTCCTCGGCCTCCCGGACGGCCGCTTCGTCGTACGTCTCCCCGGCGCCGACCACGCCGCCGACGAAGCAGTCGTAGTGGCCCGGGTGGTAGACCTTGGACTCGGTGCGGCGGTGGGTGAAGACCCGGCCCTGCGGGTCGCGCACCAGGATGAAGACGCAGCGGTGCCGCAGCCCGTCCCGGTACACCACGTCCCGGTAGGCCTGGCCGGTCACCACGTCCTGCTCGTCGACCACGTCAAGCAGCTCTTCGGCGGGGTTCGTCATGGAGGTGACGCTACCGAACGGGAGCCGGTCTGATCAGCCGATAATGGTCTTGACTGGTGTGGCGAGAGGGACGGTAGCTCGGTGGTGGAGATCTGGGGCGAGACGGCGGCGGGTTTCGAGCCCGTGCGGGAGGCCTTCGCGCGCAACTTCCGGGAGCACGGCGAGCTGGGCGCGGCCTTCGCGCTGTACGTGGACGGCCGCAAGGTGGTCGACCTGTGGGGCGGGGACGCCCGGCCGGAGGTCGGTGGGCGGCCCGCGCCGGCGGTGGCCTGGACGGCGGACACGGCCCAGGTACTGCGCTCGGTCACCAAGGGCCTCACCGCCGCCACCGCGCTGCACCTGGTCGAGCGCGGCAAGCTCGACCTGGACGCGCCGGTCTCCTCCTACTGGCCGGAGTTCGCGGCCGCGGGGAAGGAGCGGGTGCCGGTCCGCTGGCTGCTCTCGCACCAGGCCGGGCTGCCCGCGCTGGACGTGCCGCTGCGGGTCGAGGACGTGATCGCCTGGGAGCCCGCCGCGGCCGCCGTCGCCGCCCAGGCACCCGCCTGGGAGCCCGGCACCGCGCACGGCTACCACCCGTACACCTTCGGCTGGCTGGTGGGCGAGGTGGTGCGCCGGGCGAGCGGGCGCAGCATCGGCCGGTACTTCGCCGAGGAGATCGCCCAGCCGCTCGGCCTGGACCTGTGGATCGGACTGCCGGCGGGGGCCCGCCCGAGGGTCGGCCTGCTGGTGGACCTGCCCGCCCCGGAGGCCGCCCACAGCGGCCCGAACGGCCTCAAGCTGCGGCCCCGGCAGGCCGTGGTGGACGCCTACCAGAACCCGGCCTCGCTGACGGCCCGTTCGTTCGCCGCCGTGCGGCCCACGGTGGACCTCAACGACCCCGCGGTGCAGGCCGTCGAGATCCCCGGCGCGGGCGGGATCGGGACGGCCCGGTCGGTGGCCCGGTTCTACGCCGCGCTGATCGGCGCGGCCGACCGGCACAGCGGAGCGCCCGGGGAGCTGCTGCCGCCGGTGGTCGGCTCCGACCTGCTCCGGGAGGCCGCCGGGCCGGAGGTGAGCGGGCCCGACCGGGTGCTCATCATCAACACCTCCTTCGGGCTCGGCTTCTTCCGCCACGGCCCGACCTCCCCGATGTCCTCCCCGGCCGCCTTCGGCCACCCGGGCCGCGGCGGCTCCCTCGGCTTCGCCGACCCGGAGCTGGGCATCGGTTTCGGCTACGTCACCAACGGCATGCAGCCCGGGGTGACCGGGGACATCCGCTCCCGGACCCTGATCGCCGCGGTGCGCGGCTGCCTGGGTCTCTAGGTTTCAGGCCTGGCCGGTGGGCGTCAGGCCTGGCCGGTGGCGAAGTGGGAGATCTTGTCGCCCGAGACGGTGAAGCGCCAGGCGGTCCGCATCTCGCCCCAGGTGTCGTTGCGGTAGTTCGCTACCAGGGAGCGGCCGCCGTCGGACTCCGAGACCACGTCGAGGCGGCCGTTGGAGGAGAAGATCTCCCGGTCCACCCAGGGGGCGAGGTCGCGCTCGGCGCCGTCGTCGGACATGGTCGCGCCGGGGGTGAGCAGGGCGAAGAAGGCGGCGCGGTCGCCGGAGTTGATCGCGGCGATCAGGGCGCGGACGGTCGGATCGGTCATCGGTACTCCTCGGGGCTCCTGGGGAGGGTGTGATCAGTTCCGATTGTGGCGGATTCACCCCGTTCTGCCCGGAAGGAGGAGGCGGTGGGTCCCGCCGGGCCGCCCGTCCTGACGGCACGACGGAGCCGCCCGCCCGGGCGGGCGGCTCCTGAAGGTCAGTCCGCCTCGGTCATCAGCCGGGAGCGGGTGAGGAAGCGCCGTCCGGTCGGGGTCTCCAGGGAGAACCCGCTGCCCCGGCCGGGGACGACGTCGATGGTCAGGTGGGTGTGCGACCAGTACGCGTACTGGTCGCGGGCCATCCAGACCTGGACGGGGGCCAGGCCCTCGACGTGCAGCTCGCCGAGCAGGTGGTCGGCCTCGGAGAGCAGCAGTTCGCCCACCGGGTAGCACATCGGGGCCGAGCCGTCGCAGCAGCCGCCGGACTGGTGGAACATCAACGGCCCGTGCTGCGCCGTCAGTTCACGGATCAGCTCGGCGGCCTCGGCGGTGAGGTCGACCTGGGAGGCGGCCATCCTAGAAGAACCCGAGCGCCTGCGGCGAGTAGCTGACCAGCAGGTTCTTGGTCTGCTGGTAGTGCTCGAGCAGCATCTTGTGGGTCTCCCGCCCGATGCCGGAGTTCTTGTAGCCGCCGAAGGCGGCGTGGGCGGGATACAAGTGATAGGAATTCGTCCACACCCGGCCCGCCTGGATGGCCCGGCCCGCCCGGTAGGCGGTGGAGCCGTTGCGGCTCCAGACGCCGGCGCCCAGGCCGTAGAGGGTGTCGTTGGCGAGGTCGATGCCGTCGGCGAAGTCCTCGAAGCGGGTGACGGCGACGACCGGGCCGAAGATCTCCTCCTGGAAGATCCGCATGCGGTTCTCGCCCTCGAAGACGGTCGGCGCCATGTAGTAGCCGCCGCTCAACTCGCCTCCGAGGTCGACGCGTTCGCCGCCGATCAGCACCTTGGCGCCCTCGGCCTGGCCGATCTCCACGTAGGAGAGGATCTTCTCCAGCTGGTCGTTGCTGGCCTGCGCGCCGACCATGGTGTCGGTGTCCAGCGGGTTGCCCTGGCGGATCGCCCGGACCCGCTCCAGGCCGTCGGCGAGGAAGCCGTCGTAGATCGAGCCCTGGACGAGGGCCCGGCTGGGGCAGGTGCAGACCTCGCCCTGGTTGAGGGCGAACATGGCGAAGCCCTCGAGCGCCTTGTCGTAGAAGGCGTCCCGCTCGGCCGCCACGTCGGCGAAGAAGAGATTGGGGCTCTTGCCGCCCAGCTCCAGGCTGACCGGGATGAGGTTGGCGCTGGCGTACTGCATGATCAGGCGGCCGGTGGTGGTCTCGCCGGTGAAGGCGATCTTGCCGATCCGGGGGCTGGCGGCCAGCGGCTTGCCCGCCTCCACGCCGAAGCCGTTGACCACGTTGACCACACCCGGGGGCAGCAGGTCGGCGGTCAGCTCGATCAGCACCAGCACCGAGGCCGGCGTCTGCTCGGCCGGCTTGAGCACCACGGTGTTGCCCGCGGCGAGGGCCGGGGCGAGCTTCCAGATCGCCATCAGGATCGGGAAGTTCCACGGGATGATCTGCCCGACCACGCCGATCGGCTCGTGGAAGTGGTAGGCCACGGTGTCCTCGTCGATCTGCGACAGCGAGCCCTCCTGGGCCCGCAGCGCACCGGCGAAGTACCGCAGGTGGTCGATGGCCAGGGGTATGTCGGCGGCCAGGGTCTCGCGGACGGGCTTGCCGTTCTCCCAGCTCTCCGCGACCGCGAGGGCCTCGAGGTTCTCGGCCATCCGGTCGGCCAGGCTCAACAGCACCTGGGCCCGCTCGGCGGGCGAGGTGCGGCCCCAGGCCGGCGCCGCCGCGTGGGCGGCGTCCAGGGCCGCCTCGATGTCCTCGGCGGTGCCCCGGGCCACCTCGCAGAAGGTCTGCCCGGTGACGGGGGTCGGGTTCTCGAAGTACTGCCCCCGCACTGGGGGCCGCCACTCACCGCCGATCCAGTGCTCGTACCTGGCACGGTAGGTGACGACGCTGCCGGGCCGGCCGGGGGGCTGGTAGACCGTCATGTTCCGGTGTCTCCTCGCTGCGGGCTGGGTGGGTTCGCTGCGGTGGTCGGTTCAGACGTGCACAGCGCACCCTAGCCCGGGGCTCGGAGCGCCGCTACGGCGCGTACGCGACCCGTTGCGCGGGGTGGCGCGGCGGGTGGCGTGGTGCTCAGGCGACGCGGTAGCGGCCGGTGTTGCGCTCCCAGTGGAGATAGCCGGCCAGCCAGCTCGCCAGGCCGTCGGCGTACCGCTGGGCCGTCGCGCGGTCGGCCGGGTCGAGCTCCAGCCACTCGTAGGCGTCCGGGAGTTCGGCCTTGAGCTCGAAGAAGCGGTCGGCCATCCGCTGGGCCTCGTCGAGCACCACGGCCCCCGCCTCCTCCACCGAGCAGGCCCGCTCGCGCTGGGCGATGAGCACCAGGTTGCAGACGTCCCCGCGCGGTGCCTCCAGCGGGAAGGAGCGCACGTCGTTGGTCAACGAAGGGATGTCGGCGGCGAGTTGGCGCATCTGCCGGAGCAGCGGGTGGTGCAGCACGGCCTGCGGCACCTCGAAGCGGCCGAGCCGCTCGACCATGTCGAAGACCGTCTCCATCGCCGCGGTTCCCCGACGCAGCATCAGATAGCCCTGGCGGTCCGGGAGTTGGCCGGAGTTGCGGCCGGCCGCCTCCGCCGCGTGGCTGGCGAAGTACCACTCCCAGTCGTAGGCCGTGCGGGCGCGCCAGCGGGCGGACATGCCCTGCTGGCTGCGCCGCCACAGGTCCGCGAAGGCCCGCTCGACCGGCGAGGTGCCGTCGGGCCGGGCGCCGTGCAGGATGGCGCCGAGCTTGTCGCAGAGCCGCGCTATCCGCCTGGGGTGGCGGCCGAGCGGCCCGTCGAACTGGTCGTCGAAGAGGAAGTAGAAGCCCAACAGGTCGGCGGCGAGGCCGAGATCGGCGGGGGAGCAGTCGGGGTAGCTGAGGGCGGCCAGCTCGGCGATCTCCCAGTGGGCGTAGTCGAGGTCGGCCGTTCCTGCGGCGAGGTCGCGGTGGCGCTGGAGCCACTCCCGGTGGTGCTGCGCGGCGAGCGGGTGGTGCTGGCTTCTGCGGTGGGGGAAGGGAAGCTCAAGATAGGTGTCGTCGGACATCGGACTCCCGGGCGCTGCTGAAGGTGCGGTGGGTACTGGACTCCGGTGGGGTCGTGCCAGTGGGGTCGTGCCTGTCGTGTCGTTCCGGGTGAAAACGATCTCTGCTCCTCGCGCGGCGAGAGAGTATCCGATCTGATCATCAGATGGCAGGCATGTCAGGGCATTTGCCCCGGATGCCCGGTCCGAACCCTGCAAGTGCTCCCCGGCCTGCGCGAATGCGCCCCATGGGGGCGCACACGGCGCTAATGTCGGCGGGGAATACCCGGAGCGCGGTCGCGTCCTCACCGGACGTGTCCGACGCTGCATCACGGGGCATGGCCCGGTGGGTGACACGGCGAGGCGGAGGCGGGCAGTGGCCGGAGAACAGGACGCGGTGCGGAGCGAGGACGGCACTGGCCGTGCGGAGGGCGCCCAGCACCTGCACGAGCGCGACCGCGAGCTGGAGTCCGCCAGGCGCTCACTGGCCCGGCTGTGCGACGAGTTCGCGGCCGGCGGCACCGAGATCGGCGAGGTGCTGCTGCTCGACGCCCCGGCCGGGCACGGCAAGACCTCCGTCCTGGACGAGCTGCGCCGGATGGCCGGGCTCCGGAAGAACTGCACCTTCCTCACCGGCCGCGGCGGCGAGCGGCAGACCAACGAACCCTTCCACGTGCTGCGCCAGTTGCTGCACCCGGTGCTGAGCAGCCTCACCGAGGGCGAGCGCGCCGAGGTCTTCGGCGACTGGTACAGCATCGTCGGCCCGGCCATCGGCCTGATGCCGCCCTCGGGCGAGATGGAGTCGTTCCTCGACCCCCAGGGCATCCGGGACGGCCTCACCCACGTGCTGACCCAACTGGCCCCGCGCCGGGCGCCCTTGGTGATGGTCGTGGACGACCTGCACTGGGCCGACCTGGAGTCGCTGGCCTGGCTGGCCACCTTCGCCGCCCGCACCCGGTACCTGCCGGTGCTGCTCGTCTTCGCCTACCGGGGCGCCGAGATCCGCGACGAGGCGCTCGCCTTCCAGCAGCAGATCGAGAACCAGGCCAGCCGCAAGCACCTGCTGCGCCCGCTCAGCCCCGACTCGGTGGCGCTGGTGGTCCGGGCCGAACTGGGCGGGGACGCCGAGGACGCCTTCTGCCGCCAGGTCTGGGCCGTCACCGCCGGGAGCCCGTTCGACACGCAGGCCCTGCTGCGCGAGGTCCGCGAGCAGGGGCTCAAGCCGGTCGAGGAGAACGCCCCCAAGCTGCACGACCTCGCGGCCTACGCCAAGGGCATGGACGAGAAGTACTGGCTGCAGAAGCTCGGCATCAAGCCGCTGCTGTTCGCCCAGGCCGCGGCCCTGATCGGCACCGACATCCGGCAGAGCCTGGCGGCCAACATCGCGGGCCAGGCCCCCGCCGAGGCCGACCAGTCGGTCCGCGAGCTGCGCCGCCACCGGGTGCTCACCAGCGGCACCGGCGACCGGCTGGACTTCGTGCACCCGCTGATCGGCACCTCGATCTACCAGTCCATGAAGCCCGCCGCCCAGCGCGCGATGCACGGGCAGGCCGCCACCGTCATCGAGAACTCCGGCGGCAGTCTGCTGGACGCCTCCCGGCACCTGCTGGAGACCCACCCCGAGGGTGACGACGCGGTCGTCGACAAGCTGCGCCGGGCCGCGGTCGAGCACCTGGCGATCGGCGCGCCCGAGGCCGCGTACCGCTGTCTGGAACGCGCGTTGATCGAGCCGCCGGACGAGGACGAGCGCGCCGATCTGCTCTACGAGGCCGGGTGCGCGGCGCTGCTCACCCGGCCGCTCGACACCGTCAGCCAGTTGCAGCTGGCCCTGGAGATCGAGGGCGGGCTCAGCCCGGAGCGCCGGGTGGACGCCACCTTCCGCCTGGCCGAGGTGCTGGCCCACGCCGGTGAGCTGGTCAAGGCCGCGGAGATCTGCCGCGCCGAGGCGGACCGCACCCCGGTCGGCCCGGGGCGGACGCGGCTGCGCGCCACCCAGCTGATGTGGCACATGTGGCAGCGCGACGAGGACGACGGCCCCGGGCGGTCGGACCTGCTGCGCGAGCTGTACTACAGCCTCAGCGACGGGGAGGCCTCCGCCCGGGCGGTGCAGGCGCTGAGGGCCTGGGACGTGACGCTGCGCGGACAGTCGGCCGCCAGGGCCCTCGAACTCGTCACCGAAGCCCTGCTGGAGGGCGAGGAGCTGCCGCCGGAGCTGCGCTGGTGCGGCACGACGTGGGGTTTCGAGCTGCCCGCGATCGTCGGCCTGACCTTCACCTACACCGACCAGCTGGCGCAGGCCGAGAAGCTGTTCTCGGACGCGATCATGGACTTCACGGTGGCCGGCTGGAGCGGGGCCCATCTCGGCTTCGGCTACTTCCTGATGGGCCTGGTGCGCTTCCGGCGCGGCTTCCTGACCGAGGCGGAGGACTTCCTGCGACGCGGCCTGCGGCTCTCCGAGCGGATCGCCCCGGACATCCCGCTCCAGTGGGACGCCGTCGGCGTGCTGGCCGACACCCTGCTGGCCCGCGGCCGTACCGAGGAGGCGTGGGAGCTGGCCGAGCGCTACCGGTTCCGCCCGCCGTTCCACCCCACCGCGATGGTGCTGCCGGACGCACCGAGCCTCTACGGCAAGCTCCAGCTGGCCATGGGCGACCACGCCGGGGCGATCGCCACCTTCCGCGAGGTCGGCGCCCAGCTGGACCAGCGGGGCCGCCGCAACACCGTCTGGGCGCCCTGGGCCTCGCACCTGGCCGTGGCGCTGTACGCCACCGGCGAGGTGGAGGAGGCCCGCCGGACGGCGGCGGACGCGGTGGCCCGCGCCCGGGAGTTCGGCACCGCCTCGGCCATCGGCACCGCGCTGCGGCTCCAGGCCGCGGTCTGGGACGGACAGCACGCCGTCGAGCTCCTGGAGGAGGCCGTGGGTGTGCTCAGCCAGTCGCCCGTCGCCTACGAAGTGGCCTACGCGCTGGTCGACCTCGGCGCGGCACTGCGGCGCTCCGGGCGCCTGGAGGAGGCGGCCGAGTACCTGTACCAGGGCATGGAGATGGCCCAGCACTGCGCGGCCGAGGGCCTGGTCACCAGGGCCCGCAGCGAGCTGGCCCACTCCGGCATGCGGCCCAACCGGCTGCGCACGCTCAGCAAGGACGCGCTCAGCAAGCCGGAGTGGGCCGTCGCCAAGCTCGCCGCCCAGGGGGTGCCGCCGCAGCGGATCGCCGACCAGCTCGGCGTCGACCTGGGCCTGGTGCACCGCCGCCTGGTCAGCGTCCACCGCAAGGTCGGCACCGGCCCGGACGGCCTGGCCGCCGCGCTCGGGCTCACCCGGCCCGAACCGGGTGACGGATCGTCGGACGGTTCGTCGGACGGTTCGTGAGCAGGGGCGCCACGGGCGGCTAGGCTTGACGGACGATCACCCGGGGCGGCAGCCGCCCGGAGCGAGGAGCGAGCCATGACAGGGTCGGCAGCGGCGGCCGAGCTGAGCCGGGAGCCGTTCGAGGCGACGGGGGCCGGGGCGGCGATCGAGCGCTGGCGGCTGCGCAGCGGCAGCTGCGAAGCGACGCTGCTCAGCCTCGGCGCCACCCTGCACACGCTCACCGCCCCGGACCGCTTCGGCACCCCGGGGCAGGTGCTGCTGAGCACCGACGAGCTCGGCTCGATCCGCGGCCCGGCCCGCCACTACGGCACCACGGTGGGCCGGTACGCCAACCGGATCGCCGGCAGCCGGATCACGCTGGACGGGGAGGAGCACCCGCTCGCCCCGACCGGCGGCGGGGTCACGCTGCACGGCGGGCCGGACGGCTTCGCGAACCGGATGTGGCAGGGCGAGGAGGCCGAGGGCGGGGTCCGCTTCCACCTGCACAGCCCCGACGGGGACCAGGGCTTCCCCGGCGCGCTCGACGTCTGGGTCACCTACCGGCTGGCCGGCCCCGAGCTGACCATCGACTACCGGGCCGTCACCACCCGCCCCACCGTCGTCAACCTGACCAACCACGCCTACTTCAACCTCGCGGGTGAGGGCAGCGGCGACGTGCTCGGCCACCTGCTCACCCTGGACGCCGACCACTACACCCCGGTCGACGAGCGGCAGATCCCGCTCGGCCCGTACGAGCCGGTGGCCGGCACCCCGTTCGACTTCACCACCGCCCGCCCGATCGGCAAGTCCATCCACGACGAGCACCCCCAGCTGAACGGCGGCTACGACCACAACTGGGTGCTGCGCCCACGCCCGGTGGACGGCACCCCGGCCCGGGCCGCCTTCCTGGAGGACCCGGGCTCCGGCCGCACCCTCGAGGTGCTGACCACCGAGCCGGGCATCCAGGTCTACACCGCCAACGGCTTCCACGGCGCCGTCACCGGAGCCGCCGGCGTGCCCTACGGCCCCTTCTCGGGTGTCGCCCTGGAGACCCAGCACCACCCCGACTCCCCGCACCGCCCCGAGTACCCCTCCACCGAGCTGCGGCCCGGCCAGGAGTTCCGCTCCACCACCGTCCTGCGGTTCGGGGCCTGCGCCTAGGAGTTTGCTGAAGATCTTTCTCCGGCCGCCCGCCTTGCCCGAGTTCGCTGGTAAATGTCGATCGGGGCAATCTGGTGCAAGCTGGGCGCGATTTCAAGATCGTCAGTGCACTCCTAGCCCCGCCGTAGGATTGGCCAGATGGAGACCGGTGACGCGGGGGTGCACAAGGCACTCGCGGTGCCCGCGCGGCGGGCACTGCTGGCGGCGCTCACCGACGCCGCCGAGCCGCTGGACGTCCAGCAGCTGGCCGCGCTGCTCGGCCAGCACGTCACCACGCTGCGCCACCACCTGGCGGCCCTGCTCGAGGCCGGGCTGGTGGTGGCCGAACCGGCGGCCGCGCCGGCCGGGCGGGGGCGGCCCAGGCTGCGGTACGCCGCGGCGCCGGTCCGGGAGCAGCTGGCCGCGTACCAGGTGATGGTCGACGTGCTCGCCCGCGGCTACGGCGCCGACCGCGCGGAGCGGGCCGAGCGGGCCGAGCAGGCCGGCCGGGCCTGGGGCGAGAGCGAGGAGACCGGGGCCGGGCCGCTCGCCGAGCAGGTCCTGGCGGAGGCCGCCGGCTGGGGCTTCAAACCCGAACTTCGGCCCTCGGGCGAGGAGATCGTGCTGCACGGCTGCCCGTTCCAGCGCAACGCCGAGAGCCACCCCGAGGTGGTCTGCTCGGTGCACCAGGGCCTGCTCGACGCCATCGCCTTCCGGGCCGGCCGCCCCGGCGCGCTGCGGCTGCACCCCTTCAGTGGCCCGCACACCTGCACGATCACCATCGAGCCCGGACCGCGACGGGAAGCCGATCGCTGACGGAGGGTCCGTCGAGGCGCAGGGCTCGGCGGAGCGCGAGAGGGCGCGGACCATGAGCCCGCGCGCCGGTCTGGGGCCCGCTCCCGGCCCGCACCGGCGGCCCGTCCCGTTCCCCCGCGTTTCCCCAGGATCACCCGATCGTTGGTCCGCCTGAGTTCTGAGGCCTGCGATCGGAGTACCCCGTGCGAGTGACCGACATCCAGCGTTGCGAGATCCGGCCCGGACGTCTCGTCGAGTGGACGCTGCATCCGGCGGCCGCCGAGGCCGCCGCCGGCCTGCCGGACGATTCGCGCCCGCCCGCGTACGTCCAGGAGGCGCACGTGCGGACGGCGCGGACGGTACGGCAAGGAGGTCTGTCCGTACCGACCTGGATCGGCACCGCGTTCGACCTCCCGGGGCGGATCGATCTCGACGTCCTCCAGGACACGCTACGGATCTGGACACTGCGGCACGAGACGCTGCGCAGCGGCTTCCGCTGGGTCGGCGACGAGCTGCGCCGCTTCACGCTGGCAGCCGACGCCGTCCGGCTGCACCGGGCGGACGTGGGCGACTTTCCCGACGCGCAGACGCTGACCCGGTACCTGGAGAATCGTTTCGACGTCACGGCGGACGCGCTCACCTGGCCGAACTACATGTTCGCCGCCGTCGTCAGGGACGACAGCACCAGCGTCTACATGGCGTTCGACCACACCAACGCCGACGCGTACTCGCTCCAACGCATCGCCGCGGAGGTCCACGAGCTGTACGCGGCGGGCCTGGAAGGCCGCACCGTCCACACGCCACCGGTGGCCAGCTACATCGACTTCGGCGCGACCGAGCGCGCCAAGGCCGACCGGATCGACGACACGGACGCGATCGTGGCCCGCTGGCGGGAGTTCATCACCCGGTGCGACGGGCGGCTGCCGAACTTCCCCGTCGACCTCGGCCTCGATCCCCACGGGCCGTTGCCCGCCCAGAAGTTCATGAACGAGATGCTGGTCGGCGACTCGGACGCGGCGGCCTTCGAGGCGTACTGCCGCCCGTACGGCGGAAGCCTGGTCGGCGTCCTCGCCGCCACCGCCCTGATCGTCCGTGAGCTCGGCGGCCAGCAGGTGTACCGCACCGTCCTGCCGTTCCACACCCGGGCGCACTCCCAGTGGGCGGACTCGGTGGGCTGGTACGTGGGTGTCGCGCCGATCGAGGTGGAGCTGGGGCGGGCGCCGGACTTCGACGGTGCGCTGGAGCTGGTCCGGGCGGCACTGCGGGAGAACCGGGCGCTGTCGCGGATGCCCATCGCCCGGGTGCTGCGGCTGCTGGGGACCGACTTCCGGCCGACCTCGCCGGACCTCTTCTCGATCGTCTCGTTCGTCGACTCGCGCGACATCCCCGGGGCGGAGCGCTGGCACGAGCTGAAGGCGTACGCACTGCTGCGGGTCTCGTACGGCGACCAGGTCTGCGCGTGGACCACCAGGATCCACGAGGGCCTGCAGTTCGCCTGCCGCTACCCGGACACCGACGCGGCGTACAAGAACATGCGGCTGTACATCGAACGGCTCCGGGAGCTGGTCGTCTCGGTGGCGGGGGAGTACCGGGCCGCGCTCGCCGCCACGGCCGACGGCGCACTTCCCGGGCCGCCCCGGCAGGATGTCTTCCGGGGGGATGTCGCGATCGCCGTCCCGGCTTCGACCAAGGGGTGAGCACGCCCGCCGAGGGCGTACCGGAGTGGAGGAGCAGACCGTGAAGTACATGCTCTTGATGCAGTTCAGCGCCCAGCAGTCCGGCGAGGTGCCGCCGATCGGCACCTGGCGGCCGGAGGAGCTGCGGGCCCACATCGAGTTCATGCAGGAGACCAACCGCAAGCTGATCGCCGACGGCGAGTTCGTGGACGCCCAGGGGCTCGCGGGGCCGGAGACGGCGCGGATCGTGCGCTCGCACGCGGGTGGCGCGCCGCTGGTGACCGAGGGCCCGTTCGCCGAGACCAAGGAGTTCCTGGCCGGGTACTGGATCGTCGACTGCGAGAGCGACGGCCGGGCCCTCGAGCTCGCCGCCCACGTGTCGGCCGCGCCCGGGCCCGGCGGGCGACCGCTGAACATGCCGATCGAGGTCCGCCAGGTCATGTCGGCGCCCCCGGTCGACGGGGATCACCCCGACGGGGAGAGCTGAGCCCTGCGCCGCCCGGACGCGGAGACCGAGGACCTGCTGCGCACGCTCGCGCCGCAGGTCCTCGGTGTGCTCGCCCGCCGCACCGGCGACTTCGACCTGGCCGAGGACGCCGTCCAGGAGGCGCTGCTCGCCGCCGCCCGGCAGTGGCCCGAGGAGGGGCTGCCGGGCAACCCGAGGGGCTGGCTGCTCCAGGTGGCGGGCCGGCGGGCGGTCGAGGCGGTCCGCAGCGAACAGGCCCGGCGGCAGCGGGAGGTGCGGGCCGCCCTGCGGGAGCCGGCGGAGCCGGAGCCGGCCGGGCAGGACGACAGCCTGACGCTCTTCCTGCTCTGCTGCCACCCCGCCCTCACCCCGGCCTCCGCCGTCGCCCTCACCCTGCGCAGCGTCGGCGGTCTGACCACCGCAGAGATCGCCCGCGCCTTCCTGGTGCCCGAGACCACCATGGGCCGCCGGATCAGCCGCGCCAAGGAGCGGATCGCCGCGACCGGCGCCCGCTTCGCCCCGCCGACGGCGGCGGAGCTGCCGGAGCGGCTCGACTCCGTGCTGCGGGTGCTCTACCTGGTCTTCACCGAGGGGTACGCGGCGAGCGGCGGCCCGGCGCTGCGGCGGGTCGAGCTCGCGGAGGAGGCGATCCGCCTCGCCCGGCTGCTGGTCCGGTCGCTGCCCGGGGACGCGGAGGCGGCCGGGTTGCTCGCGCTGATGCTGCTCACCGAGGCCCGGGGGCCGGCCCGGACGGGGCCGGCCGGGGAGCTGGTGCCGCTGGACGAGCAGGACCGCTCGCGCTGGGACGCCGACCGGATCGCCGAGGGGGCCGCCCTGCTCACCGCCGCGATGCGGCGCGGCCCGGTCGGGCCGTACCAGGTGCAGGCGGCCGTCGCCGCGCTGCACGACGAGGCCCCGACGGCCGAGGCCACCGACTGGCCGCAGATCCTGGCGCTGTACGGCGTCCTCGAACGCCTGGCTCCCAGCCCACTGGTGACGCTCAACCGGGCCGTGGCCCTCGCCATGACGGACGGCCCGGCGGCGGGCCTCGCCCTCCTCGACACCCTGACCGGCGAGCTGAAGGGCCACCACCACTTCCACGCAGTGCGAGGACACCTGCGCGAACGCGCGGGCGACGTGTCCGGGGCCCGGCACGACTACCGCACCGCCGCCGCCCGGACGGCCAGTACGCCGGAGCGGAACTACCTGCTGCTGAGGCAGGCCAGGCTGGGGTGAGCCGGGGCCGGCCGACGCTGCCGCTCGCCGTACGGCTGCTCACGGCGCCCGAGGCTTCGGCGCGAGCCGATGAAGGTGCTACCGGGCTCCGGCGAGCCAGAGGTCCGGGCCGAAGACCTCGTAGTGGATGCGCTGGGCCGGGACGCCACGCCGCAGCAGCTCGGCGCGGGCCGCCCGCATGAAGGGGAGGGGGCCGCAGAGGTAGGCCCGGACGCCCTCGGGGAGCTCGACGCCGGCCAGGTCGACGTAGCCGGCGCGGTCGGGGGCGGTGGCGTCGGTCTCGTACCAGCGGTGGATCTCGGCGGTGGGCAGCTGGGAGACCAGGGCGGTGAGCTCGGCCGCGTGGGCGTGGTCGGCGGGGGAGCGGTCGCCGTGCACGACGGTGGTCGGGCGGGTGGCGCCGGTGCGGACGAGGTGGTCGAGCATGCCGACCATCGGCGTGATGCCGATCCCGGCGGAGGCGAGCAGCAGCGGCTCGTCCCCGTCCGCGAGGGTCAGGTCGCCGCAGGGGCGGGAGAGGCTGAGCAGGGTGCCGGGCGCGGCGTTGGCGTGCAGCCACCGCGAGACCTCGCCGTCCCGCTTGACGGTGATCCGGAGGTCATCTGAGCCGGGTGCGGCGGAGAGGCTGTACTGCCGGATCTGGCGGGCGCCGTCGGGCAGCTGGACGGCCACGCTGACGTACTGGCCGGGCTCGAAGCGCGGCAGCGGTCCGCCGTCGGCCGGGCGGAGGGCCAGCGCGAGGGCCGTGCTGCCCTGCGGCTCGGCGGCGGTGACGGCGTACTCGCTCCAGACCTCGCCCGGGGTGACCCCGGCCGCACCGTAGAGCTTGGTCTCCAGGGCGATCAGCTCGTTCGCCATCAGCCAGTAGACCTCGTCCCAGGCGGCGGCCACCTCGGCGGTGACGGCCTCGCCCAGCACGGACACGATCGCGGCGAAGAGGTGCCGGTGGACGATCTTGTACTGGTCCTCCGTGACGCCCAGCGCGACGTGCTTGTGCGCGATCCGGGCCAGCATCGCGCCCGGCCGCACGTCCGGGTGCTCGACCAGCATGGTCGCGTACGCGGCGATCGCGCCCGCCAGCGCCTGGCGCTGCGCCCCGGCGGCCTGGTTGCCGCGGTTGAAGAGGTCGCGCTCCAGCTCGGGGTGGGCGGCGAACATCCCGGCGTAGAAGCGCGCGGTGATCTCGTCCAGGGCCCCGCCGACGGCGGGAAGGGTGGCGCGGACGACTTCGGTCGACTGGGGAGAGAGCACGGAGAACCTCCAAAGGCTCGGTGGGAGACCGTGTTCTCAATATAAATGATGGTAATCATCTAAAAACAGCCGGGATGTGCCGAAGCGCCGGGCCGAGCCCGGGGTGATCGGAAAGGGATACCGGAGCGCCAAGAACCGGCAACGCGGAGGACACGCGGGCGTAACGATCGAAGGATCTTGCTGAAACTTGCTGCAAGGACTTTCGGCAGCGGTTGCATCGCTGTTACGTTCCTCCCCGAGCCCGACGGCCGTAACGGCGCGGTCGGCGCGGGACAGCCATTATGCGCCGTCCAACACCCCCCTCGGGCACCCCCACCTCTGAAGGAGTTCTCATGCGGCGTGGCATCGCGGCCTCCGCTCTCGTTGCGGCCCTGGCGGTCTCTCTCGCGGCCTGTGGCAGCAGCGGCTCCGGCTCGGACAGCAGCAAGGCCGACAGCGGCCCGGTCACCATCACCTACTGGGACACCTCGAACGCGACCAACGAGGCGCCGAACTACCAGGCCCTGGTGAAGAAGTTCGAGACCGCCAACCCGAACATCAAGGTCACCTTCGTCAACGTCCCGTTCGACCAGGCGCAGAACAAGCTGCAGACCGCGATGGGCGCCTCCGGCGCGCCGGACGTCTTCCGCTCCGAGGTCGGCTGGACCTCCGCGTTCGCCAAGGCCGGCTTCCTGGAGCCGCTGGACGGCACCCCGGCCGCCGCCGACGTCTCCGCCTTCCAGGCCAGCCTGATCCAGCAGGCCAAGTACGACGGCAAGCTGTACGGCGTGCCGCTGGTCACCGACACCCTCGGCCTGATGTACAACAAGGCGCTGTTCGCCAAGGCCGGCATCACCGCCGCCCCGAAGACCTGGGACGAGCTGAAGGCCGACGCCGCCCAGCTCAAGGACAAGGCCGGGGTCGACGGCTTCTGGATGCGCGCCGGTGACGGCTACTACGCGATGCCGTTCCTCTACGGCGAGGGCACCAACATGGTGGACGCCTCGGCGAAGAAGATCACCATCAACTCGCCCGAGGCCGCCAAGGCCGTCGAGACCTACAAGTCGATGTTCACCGCGCCCGGCACCGTCAAGGCCGACGTGACCACCGACAGCTACGCCCACATGATGGACGCCTTCACCAGCGGCAAGGTCGCGGCGATCATCCAGGGCCCCTGGGAGATCACCAACGTCTACAAGGGCAGCGCCTTCGCCGACAAGAAGAACCTCGGCATCGCCGCCGTCCCGGCCGGCTCCACCGGCAAGGCCGGTGCCCCGACCGGCGGCCACAACGTCTCGGTCTACGCCGGTGCCGACGCCGCCCACAAGGCGGCCGGCGAGAAGCTCGCGGCCTTCCTGACCTCCGCCGAGAGCCAGACCTTCCTCGCGCAGAAGAACTCCACCCTGCCGACCCGCACCGACGCCTACACCGCCGACGTGAAGGCAGACCCGGGCATCGCCGGCTTCCAGGCGATCCTGACCGCCGCCCAGCCGCGCCCCGAGCTGCCCGAGTACAGCTCGCTGTTCGGCTCGATCGGCACCAACCTCGGCAAGATCGTCCAGGGTCAGTCCTCGACCCAGGCCGGCCTGGACGCCACCGCCGTCGACTACGCCAAGCTGCTCCCCGGCTTCGCGAAGTAAGTCCTTGCAGCAGCCGCCCGGCGACCCCCACCGCCGGGCGGCTCGTGGCCGTACCACCCCGCAGCCGTGACGAATGAGGTGTCAACAGATGGCAGTCGCCGTGCAGGGCGCTCCCAAGGAGCGCAGCCGTGAGCGGGAGGAACGCCCTGGCCTCGTCCAGCGGCTGAAGCTCTCGTACAGCAAGTACTGGTACGCGTACGCGATGATCGCGCCGGTCGTGATCGTGCTCGGCGTGCTGGTCGGCTACCCGCTGGTCAACGGCGTCTACCTGACCCTCACCGACGCCAACAGCCTCAACTCGGCGCGGCAGATCGGCCACAAGCACATCCCGGCGAGCTACAAGTTCATCGGCCTGCACAACTACGCCGACGTGCTGTGGGGCCCCGGCAGCTACGACCGGTTCTGGTCGCACTTCGTCTGGACGATCGTGTGGACGGTTCTCTGCGTCACCGTCACCTTCGCGCTCGGCCTGGGCCTGGCCCTGCTGATGAACCAGAAGCTGCGCGGCCGCGGCCTCTACCGGATGCTGCTGATCCTGCCCTGGGCCGTGCCCACCTTCGTCACCGTCTTCTCCTGGCGGCTGATGCTGGCCGACGGCGGCGCCGTCAACGCGGTGCTCGGCTCGCTCGGGCTGCCCGAACCCTCCTGGCTGGCCGACCCGCTGGCCCAGAAGGCCGCCGCGATCGCCGTCAACACCTGGGTCGGGGTGCCGTTCATGATGGTCTCGCTGCTCGGTGGCCTGCAGGCCATCCCCGGTGAGCTGTACGAGGCCGCGGAGATGGACGGCGCCTCGCCCTGGCAGCGGTTCGTCAACGTGACGATGCCGGGCCTGCGCAACGTCTCCAGCACCGTGCTGCTGCTCGGCGTGATCTGGACCTTCAACCAGTTCATCGTGCTGTTCGTGCTGTTCGGCACCAATGCGCCGGACACCCAGATCCTGGTCACCTGGGCCTACTACCTGGGCTTCGGCCAGCAGCCCCGCGACTACGCCCAGTCGGCCACCTACGGCGTGCTGCTGCTCTCCATCCTGATCGTCTTCACCACCTTCTACCGCCGCTGGCTGGCCCGCAACGAGGAGGCCTCCCGATGACTTCCCCCCGCCCGCAGGGCCGCCGCATGCGCCGTCGGGGCGAGACCTCCCCGCTGGCCGCCGCACTCTCGCACGGTGTGCTGATCGTCGCCAGCCTGGTCGCGCTGCTGCCGGTGGCGTACATCGCGTACATCTCGCTCGGCCCGGACAAGATGGACTACCTCCACCCCGGGGCGATCCTGGACAAGGCCACCTTCGCGAACTACAGCAAGGTGCTGTTCCACACCGAGTTCTTCACGTGGTTCGCCAACTCGGCGATCGTGGCAGCCGGTACCACCGTCTTCTGCGTGCTGGTCTCGGCCACCACCGGGTACGCGGTCTCCCGGATGCGCTTCGCGGGGCACAAGCAGATCATGTGGACGCTGCTGGTGACCCAGATGTTCCCGATCGCAGTGCTGATCGTGCCGCTGTACACGATCCTGTCCGACCTCAAGCTGCTCGACGGCTACCTCGGGCTGATCCTGGTCTACGCGGGCACCATCGTGCCGTACTGCGCCTGGCTGTTGAAGGGCTACTTCGACACCATCCCGGTGGAGATCGACGAGGCCGGCCGGGTCGACGGGCTCAGCCCGTTCGGCACCTTCTGGCGCCTCATCCTCCCGCTGGCCCGGCCGGGGCTGGCCGTGGCCGCCTTCTACGCCTTCCTGACGGCCTGGGGCGAGCTCGCCTACGCCTCGACCTTCATGCTCAGCTCCGGCAAGTACACGCTCGCCGTCGGCCTGCAGACCTTCGTCAGCCAGTACGAGAGCCAGTGGAACCTGATGGCCGCCACCTCCGTGCTGATCGCGCTGCCCGCCGCGGGCTTCTTCTACCTGGTGCAGCGTCACCTGGTCTCCGGCCTGACCGCCGGCGCCGCGAAGTCCTGACACTGCGCCTCATTTCGACGTCCCCGCTCTATCTCCCAAGGGATGACCATGACCCAGAACCTGGCCGCCACCTCCCGGCCCGACGCCGCGCCGACCGCCCAGGACGGCGCCGCGTCCAGAGACTGGTGGCGCAACGCGGTCATCTACCAGGTGTACCCGCGCAGTTTCGCCGACTCCAACGGCGACGGGATGGGTGACCTGCCGGGCGTCCGCAGCCGCCTGCCGTACCTGCGCGACCTCGGCGTGGACGCCGTCTGGCTCTCCCCCTTCTACGCCTCCCCGCAGGCGGACGCCGGGTACGACGTGGCGGACTACCGCGCGGTGGACCCGATGTTCGGCACCCTGCTGGACGCGGACGGGCTGATCCGCGACGCGCACGAGCTGGGCATGCGGATCATCGTCGACCTGGTGCCCAACCACTCCTCGGACCAGCACGAGTGGTTCCAGCGCGCGCTGCGCGAGGGCCCCGGCTCGGCGCTGCGCGAGCGCTACCACTTCCGTGCCGGCCAGGGCGCGAACGGCGAACTGCCGCCCAACGACTGGGAGTCCATCTTCGGCGGCCCGGCCTGGACCCGCTCGCAGAACCCCGACGGCACCCCGGGCGAGTGGTACCTGCACCTGTTCGCCCCCGAGCAGCCGGACTTCAACTGGGACAGCCCGGCCGTCGCCGACGAGTTCCGCTCGATCCTGCGGTTCTGGCTGGACATGGGCGTGGACGGCTTCCGGATCGACGTCGCGCACGGCATGGTCAAGGCCCCCGGCCTGCCGGACATCGGTGGCTCCGAGCAGCTCAAGCTGCTCGGCAACGACGTGATGCCCTTCTTCGACCAGGACGGCGTGCACGAGATCTACCGCAGCTGGCGGATGATCCTGGACGAGTACCCGGGCGAGCGGATCGGCGTCGCCGAGGCGTGGACGCCGACCGTGCAGCGCACGGCCAACTACGTGCGCCCCGACGAGCTGCACCAGGCCTTCAACTTCCAGTACCTGGGCACCCACTGGGAGGCGGCGGCGCTGCGCGAGGTCATCGACCTCTCGCTCGACTCGATGCGCCCGGTCGACGCGCCCACCACCTGGGTGCTCTCCAACCACGACGTCACCCGGCACGCCACCCGCTTCGCCAACCCGCCCGGCGGCACCCAGATCCGCACGGCGGGTGACCGCGAGCTGGGCCTGCGCCGGGCCAGGGCCGCCTCGCTGCTGATGCTGGCGCTGCCCGGCTCCGCCTACCTCTACCAGGGCGAGGAGCTCGGCCTGCCGGACGTCACCGACCTGCCCGACGAGGTCCGCCAGGACCCGTCCTTCTTCCGCGCCAGCGGACAGGACGGCTTCCGCGACGGCTGCCGGGTGCCGCTCCCGTGGTCCGGCACCGAGGCCCCGTACGGCTTCGGCCCGGTGGCCGGCGGTCCGTCCTGGCTGCCGCAGCCGGCCGAGTGGGCTTCTTTGAGCGTCGAGAGCCAGACCGGCGACCCGACCTCCACCCTGGAGCTCTACCGCAGCGCGCTGGCCGTGCGCCGGGAGCACCCCGCGCTCGGCGGCGGCACCGAGGTGACCTGGCTGGACGCCCCCGAGGGCGTGCTCGCCTTCCGCCGCGACAGCGCCGAGGGCTCCTTCGTCTGCTACGCCAACACCACCGCCGAGCCGGTCCGGGTGGCCGCTCCCGGCCAGCTGCTGCTGGCCTCCGGGGACGAGCCGGTGGTGGACGGCGGCGAGATCGTTCTGGCATCGGACAGCACCAGCTGGTGGGCGGTCTGACATGGGTGCAATAGGCTCTGGGATCGTGACTACGGCGCGACTCTCGGACATCGCGGCGCAGGCGGGGGTCAGCGAAGCCACCGTCAGCCGCGTCCTCAACGGCAAGGCAGGCGTCTCCGCCACCACACGGCAGTCCGTGCTGGCGGCGCTCGACGTGCTCGGTTACGAGCGCCCGACCCGGCTGCGGCAGCGCAGCGCCGGGCTGATCGGCCTGATCACCCCGGAGCTGAGCAACCCCATCTTCCCCGCCCTGGCCCAGGTCATCGAGCAGGGGCTGAGCCGCCACGGCTACACGCCCGTGCTCTGCACCCAGACCCCGGGCGGCTCCACCGAGGACGAACTGGTGGAGATGCTGGTCGACCGGGGCGTGGCGGGCATCGTCTTCGTCTCCGGTCTGCACGCGGACACCACCGCCGACCACGACCGGTACGCCAAGCTGACCGGCCGTCAGGTGCCGTTCGTGCTGATCAACGGCTACAGCGAGAAGATCTCGGCGCCGTTCATCTCCCCGGACGACCGCTCGGCGATGTGGATGGCCGTGCAGCACCTGCACGAGCTCGGCCACGAGCAGATCGGACTGGCCGTCGGCCAGCGCCGGTACGTGCCGGTGCTGCGCAAGATCGAGGGCTTCACGGCCGCCCTGCGGGAGGTGCTGCACAAGACGCCCGAGGAGGCGGAGGCGCTGGTGCACCACACCCTGTTCAGCGTCGAGGGCGGCCACGCGGCCGCCGGGGCGCTGCTCGACAAGGGCTGCACCGCGATCGTCTGCGGCTCGGACCTGATGGCGCTCGGCGCGATCCGGGCCGTGCGCCAGCGAGGGCTCTCGGTGCCGCAGGACGTCTCGGTGGTCGGCTTCGACGACTCGCCGTTGATAGCGTTCACCGAGCCGCCGCTGACCACCATCCGCCAGCCGGTCGAGGCGATGGCCACGGCTGCGGTGGACGCCCTCCTGGAGGAGGTCGGCGGCAACCCCGGGCAGCGGGCGGAGTTCATGTTCCAGCCCGAGCTGGTGATGCGCGGCTCGACGGGGGCCGCGAAGTAGTCCGTTCCGACGCGGGGCGTCGTGCGGGGGAGTGTCCCCCGGACGGCGCCCCGTTCGGCGTGTCCGGGCTCCCCGGCTCCCGTGCGGGGTGACGATCGGATCATGGAGCCGAGCGGTACGGACGAAGTGGGCGCCCCGAAGGCCGCGGAGCCGGCGGCGCACCGGGACTGGCGCAAGCGGCTGCTGCTCGGCGGCGGGCTGCTGGTGGTCGTGGTGGCCGCGTACTTCGTCCTGGCCGCCACCATCCCGCGCTGGTGGTCCCAGCGGATCGGCGACGCCGTGGACGGGCGGCTCAGCACCGGCCTGGTGCTCGGCCTGTGCCTGGGCGTCAGCTGCACCCTGCTGCCGCTGATGGCCGCCTGGGTCGGCCTCTACCGCCGACGCTCCTGGAAGGTCACGCTGGCCTGGCTGGCGCTGGCCGTGCTGCTCGCCCTGCCGAACCTGTGGACGCTCGGCGTGGTGGTCGGCCGCGGCAGCGGCGCGCACGCGGGCCAGCGGGTGATGGACGTCAACGCGCCCTGGTTCCGCGGCGCGACCCTGGCGGGCGTGATCGTCGCGGTGGTGGCCTTCGCGGGCTTCCTGGTCTTCACGCGCCGCCGGAACGACCGCCCTCGCAAGGACGCGGGTTAGCCCTCCGCGGCGATCTGGTCGTGCTCGGCGGGCTGCCGGGTCTGCTGGGCCTCGCCGGTGCGGGCCTCGGTGCGGCGGCCGCGGGCCAGGAAGTCGCGGATCAGCAGTTCGACGGCGTCCTGCGGGCTGCGGGTGCCCGAGAGCATCATGACCTCGATCGCGAGGTCGGCGTCGAGCGAGACGGTCACCTTGGCCATGGTCATCCCCCTGTGTCGGTGGGATCAGCATGCCCAGGTACCCGGGGACGCCGCAAGGGCCCACCCCCGGCGGGTGGGCCCTTGCGGGTCAGGCGGTGTTTCAGATGCGACCGGCGAAGTCCGGCGCCCAGTTGGCGACGGTCTCGGTCTTCACGCCGGCCCGCGGGTTGGCGGCCTCGACGTACTTGCCGTCACCGACGTACAGGGCGACGTGGTAGACGCCCGAGTTGCTGCCGTTGTTCGACCAGAAGAGCAGGTCGCCCGGCTGCAGGTTGTCCAGCGAGACGCGGTGGGTGGCGTCGGCCTGGTCGGCCGCGACGCGCGGCAGGGAGATGCCGGCCTGGCGGAACGCGGCCTGGGTCAGACCCGAGCAGTCCCAGCCACCGTCGCTGGTGCCGCCGTAGACGTACGCCTGGCCCAGCTTGGACTCGGCGAAGGCGATCGCGGCGGCCATGCTGCCGGTCGCGGCCGGGGCCTGCGCCTCGGCGGCCTTGGCCGGGGCGCCGGAGCGCTTGGCCGAGGTGGTGCGGGTGGTGGCCTTCGGCGCGGCCTGCTGCTGCGGGGCGGCCTGGGCCGGGGCCTGCTGCGGGGTGGCGACGGCGGTGCCCAGGCTCAGGTGCTGGCCGGGGTAGATCATGTCCGGGCCCTCGGTGAGGACGGACTTGTTCAGGTCGTACAGCTTCTCCCAGCCGCCCTGGACGTTGTTCTTCTGGGCGATGGTGGAGAGCCAGTCGCCCTCGGCCACGGTGTACGTACCGGTGCCGGCGGCCGGGGCGGCAGCCTGCTGGCCCCAGTTGTGCTCGCCGCGGTGGCCCCACTTGGAGCCGGAGTCGGCGGTCGGCGCGGCGGCGTCGGAGGACTCGGACTTGGCCGGGGCGCTCGACTTGGCGGAGGTGTCGACCTGCGGGGCGGCGCCGCCGCGGGTCAGGCCGCCCTGGATGGAGCAGACCGGCCAGGCGCCGGGGCCCTGGTCGGCGAGCACCTTCTCGGCGACGGAGATCTGCTGGTCCTTGGTGGCCTGGTTGGCCTGCGCGGCGTAGTCGTGACCGCCGTACGCGGCCCAGGTGCTCGAGGTGAACTGCAGGCCGCCGTAGAAGCCGTTGCCCGTGTTGATGCTCCAGTCGCCGCTGCTCTCGCACTGGGCGACCTTGTCCCAGGTGGAGACGGAGGCGGCCGAGGCGGCACCGGCGGTCAGGCAGGGGATGGTCAGACCGAGGCCGACGACACCGGTGGCGGCGATCAGACGGCGGGCACGCTTGGTCGCGTTGATGGGCAGCATGAAGATGCGTTCCTCTCCCACGCCTGCGAGGTGAGCTGTCGGATTCGGGCTGGAGTTGCCCGGCCGTGCTGAGCACGGCTTCACCCCAAGCCCGGCCGCGGTCCGCTGGACCGCCTCCGGGCGACTTACCTGGTTCCCCCGCCCCTGCCGTGGTGCGTTTCTGCGCTGCCAGCTCGCCCGGCGGCAGGACTCGGCGTCCCGGATGAGCTGGGTCCGTGTGACCACGAACGGGAGGACATTAGGCAGACTTAAGTTGAATCTGCAAACACTGTGACCGCCATCACAGATCATCTTCAAACCATTTACCGGCGCCGGAATCCGGCCAATTCCACGGCGATGGCTCGCATACCGTCAAACCCTGTGCCGCACGGCGGAACTGGCGGTGGCTCAGAATTGTGGACTGACGGCGATTCCGCCGCGGGCGGCAGGTGACACAGTTCGGTCAAGCTGCGGTAAAGCCTGGCCGCCAGGGTCGAAGGTCCTGCCGGGCCGGGGGCCAAGGCCCGCGCCGGGGGCATGACGAACGGCCCGCCGACACGGGGTGTCGACGGGCCGTACGGAGGCGCGGGGAGGGCTACTCGGCGGGCTGGGCCACCGGGCCGGCCACGGGCTCCGGCTGAGGGGCCTCGGCCGGCTCGGCGGGGGCCGGGAGGGCGGCGAGGTAGGTGGAGGCGATCAGCTGGCCGACGGCCTGGTAGGTGCCGATCGGGGCGGCGCTGGGGCAGCCCGTCTCCTCCGCGGCGGTGGCCAGCAGCTCCGGGTCGGCCTCGGGGCCGATCACCAGCGGGGCCAGCGCCGGGCGCTGCGAACCGGTCTGCTGCAGGTGGGCGACGGCGGCCGCCACCGAACCCGGCACGTCCAGCGCCGCGGCCACCACCGGCACCGCGAGGCGCGCGGCCAGCAGCACGCCGGTGATCCCGGCGGCGGCAGCCGCCTCCTCGCCGCCGACCGTGGTCAGCACCACGCCGTCGGCGGCGGTGGTGATGGCGAAGAGCCGGGCCCGGTCGGCCCGGGCCAGCCCGGCCTCGGAGAGGCGGACGTGCACGGCCTCGGCCAGCAGCGGGTGCGGGCCGAGCACGTCGGTGACGACGGCACCGTGCTCGGCGGCGAGCCCGCGCAGCTCGGCCAGGTAGTCGTGCGGGCCCGCCAGCAGCGGGACCAGCACCGGGGCGGGCAGGCCCGCCTCGGCGGCCCGGGCCAGCAGCTCGGCGACGGTGGGGGCGTCCTCGCCCTCGGGGCTCGCCAGGTACCCGGCGGCGGCCTCGATGCCCGGCTGCTCGCCGCGCACGACGGAGAGCAGCTCGTCGACGACGGGGCGGGCCTCGGGCCCGGCCGTGGCGGGGACGGCCAGCACCAGGGCCGGGGCTCCGGTCGGGATCTCGGGACGCTCGGGGCGGCGGTGGCGCCCCCGCGCGCGGGAGCCTGGCGTGCGGACGGGCAGTGGCGCGCCCGGGATGGCTGCGGTGCTCATGGCGGAGATCGTAGGACATTACGCCGACATGTACGCAGGCGGCTCCCGTCCACGCCCCGGGCATCGACGGTCAATCAGGACATGAGCGGACATAACAGGTGATCAACTGGCCCGTTGCCCGAATCCGGGCAAGCGTAAGCCCGTATTCCGCGTGATGCTGGTCACATGGACCGGCCAAG
Source organism: Kitasatospora sp. NPDC002227 (assembly GCF_040296285.1). Taxonomy (NCBI): domain Bacteria; kingdom Bacillati; phylum Actinomycetota; class Actinomycetes; order Kitasatosporales; family Streptomycetaceae; genus Kitasatospora; species Kitasatospora sp. NPDC002227. The sequence continues at coordinate 14,168 of NZ_JBEOWY010000062.1, read as the reverse complement.
GTGACGGACCGTGAGTCGATCAAGCGGGTCGAAGATCAACGCGGTGGCGCCCTCCCGGTACGGGGCGTCATCGAACCAGTCGTCATTCGCCCGAATATGTCCTCTTACGGGGCGTCAACTGTGCTTGTCGGAGCGGAAGAAGAGGCCAGTGACAGTGGCTTATGCACGCGCAATTGCCCGTGCTGATGCACGTGCATTCGGGCTATCATCACGTCAAGTGAGGCGAAAGCCAGGCAGCTCGGGAGAATGACGATGCAGAACACGTACAACGGCATGGCTGCTGCGGACCTGGAGGGCGTGGTCTGGCAGAAGAGCCGCCACAGCAACTCCCAGGGAAACTGCGTGGAGTTCGCCGCCCTGCCGGGCGGTGACGTCGCGATGCGCAACTCGCGCTTCCCCGAGGGGCCCGCGCTCATCTACACCCGGGCCGAGATCCAGGCGCTGCTGCTGGGTGCCAAGGACGGCGAGTTCGACCACCTGGCGCTCTGACCGCCGCTGCCGTACCGCGAGGCCGTCGTGGGTCATGGGACCTGCGGCGGCCTTTCCGTGTCCGGGGGCGGTCCGAACGGGCAGCGGGGCCCGGGCCGTCCGGGCAAAGCGAAGGGGGCGCGGTGCCCCGTTGCTGGAACGGGACACCGCGCCCCCTGACGGCGGAGCGCCGGCGCTCAGGCGGAGCGGCGGTGGCGGCCTGACGGACTGCCGGACCGAAGTGGCGTCACCGGGGCGTCCTCGGCCTCGAAGACGGCCCAGACGACCTTGCCCGCGCCGGCCAGCGGATGCCAGCCCCAGGAGCGGCTGAAGGAGTCGACCAGGTGCAGGCCCCGGCCTGACTCGGCCACGAAGTCGGCCTCCCGGGCGACCGGCCCGGTGCTGCTCGGGTCGCTCACCGCACAGACCACCTGCGGTGCGCGGTGCACCAGGCTGATGCGGATCGGCAGGCCCGAGGTGCCCGCACCCATGGCGGCCATCGGCCCGGGCAGCGGCCCCGAACCGGCCGGGCGCGGCCCGGGCTGGACGGGGATGTGGGCGGACTCGGCCGCCGGACAGCTGCCCTGAGTGCCCAGGGCGTGCCGCAGCGCGTTGGTCACCAACTCCGAGGCGACCAGCGCGACATCGTCGAAGAGATCGCCGAGGCCCCAGTCCTGCAGGGTCGTCCTGGTGAACTCGCGCGCGGTTCTTACGGCTTCCAGGCGAGGGGCGAGAGTGCAGGTGACCACGTGGGGGTCGGCCACGACAGCCGTACCTGTGCTCATGAAGAGCTCCTCCCATAAGGGGGCCGACACGGCTGGACCCGCCGGGGTCATGCCGGTCACCTCCGACTCGCTCGGTCGCGCCGTCACCTCCTCGACACACCCGCGCGTGCACACGTGAGCCCAGCCGTGCGGGGGCGCGGCCGGGTGCGGTGTGCTCAATCGCGCGTAGGGGTCGACGCGGTGCCTGCGGGGTTGCCAGGGATGTGCAGGTGCACGTGCACCATGGTCCTCTGCGCCCACTGCAGATGCAAGAGATGATTCACGTGCAGTCGTACAAATGGCATATGCAAGCGCCGGATGCACGTGCATCATGGGGGATCTCATGCAGAACTGGTAGATCGTTGCCTCAGTACCGGCACCGAGAGCGCTCAACTGATGGCAGACTGTGCGCTGTTTGTCCAAGGCGGAGGTTTCGACGGCATGACCACAGTTCAGCCCGGTGGTGGCTCAATGGTGCGCCGCATCCTCCTCGGCTCCCAGCTCCGGCGCCTGCGGGAGGGCCGCAGCATCACGCGCGAGGACGCGGGGTACGCGATCCGCGCCTCCGAGTCCAAGATCAGCCGGATGGAACTCGGCCGCGTCTCCTTCAAGGAGCGCGACGTCGCCGACCTGCTCAGCCTCTACGGCGTGGACGACAGCGGCGAGCGGGAGGCCATGCTCGGCCTGGTCCGCGAAGCCAACAAGTCCGGCTGGTGGCACAGCTTCAACGATGTGCTGCCCGGCTGGTTCCAGACCTACGTGGGCCTCGAGGAGGCCGCGGCGATGATCCGCACCTACGAGGTGCAGTTCATCCCCGGGCTGCTGCAGACCGAGGACTACGCGCGGGCCATCTTCTCCCAGACCCGGCCGGTGATCTCCGAGGACGAGCTGGAGCGCCGGCTCGGCCTGCGGATGCGCCGTCAGAAGCTGCTGGCCGCGGGGGACAGCCCGATGCTCTGGGCCGTGATCGACGAGGCCGCGCTGCGCCGCCCGGTCGGCGGGCCCAAGGTGATGCGTGCTCAGGTCCAGTACCTGATCGACATGGCCGAGCAGTCGAACGTGGTGATCCAGGTGATGCCGTTCCGCTTCGGCATGCACGCGGGCGAGAGCGGGGCCTTCTCGATCCTGCGCTTCCCCGAGCAGGACCTCGCCGACGTGGTCTACCTCGAGCAGCTGACCAGCGCCCTCTACCTGGACAAGCGCGACGACGTCGACGCCTACGTCCAGGTGATGGAGCGGCTCTGCGTGGACAGTCTGACGCCGGACCAGACCACCGAACTGCTGGCCGCGATCCTCGCCGAGAGCGACGACCGCTAGGCACCACTGCCCGACCGCTGGGGTCTGCCGGGCTTCCCGGGGCCCGGGCGGCGGTCCGGGCGGTCGCCCGGGGGAGTGCCCAGCTCCCAGTCCAGCCCGTAGCGGGCGAAGAGATCGGCCCGGATCGGGGCCAGCGGGAGAGCGGCTCCGGGGAGCAGCACGCCGATGCACCCGCCCATCAGCGCGCTGCGCAGCACGGCGTGCTCGGCGACCGGATCGCCGGCGCCCCAGCCCTCCAGCAGACCCTGCAGGATCGCGCCGAGCCGGCGCTGCTCCGGGTCCTGCACGAAGGCGCCGCCGTCCGGGTCGAGGATCAGGGCGAGGTGGGAGCGCATCACCCGGGGGTGGGTGAGGGCGAGGGTGAGCACCGTGTCGATGCCGAGGGCCAGCCGTGCCTCGGGGGTGGCGTCGGCCGCGAGCCCGTCCAGCGCGGTGGCGAGCGCCTGGTGCATCAGCCGGTGGGTGGCCGACTGCATGAGGAGCCGTTTGCCGTCGAAGTAGTAGCTCACCAGGCCGCGGGCGAGGCCCGCGCGCTCGGCGATGTCACCCAGTGTGGTCCTGGCGTATCCGTACTGGTCGACCAGCTCGACGGTGGCTTGGAGGATGCGGTCCTGGGACCGCTGGCGCATTTCCTCGTTGACCGAATCCCCGCGGGGTGCCATCGTGTCTGCTCCGTACGTTCGTTGGCTCCCGGCCAATATACTGCCGGGGCCAGGACGGTTGCGGCCCGCAGTGGCCCGTCGTCCTGCCCGTACGGAGAGCCGACTCCACCAACACGGGGGTTTGGTGGAGTCGGCTCGCCTTCAGTTTCGAGTGCCTCAGCCGCGGGAGCTTCCGGCCCGAGCGGGCTGCGCGGCCTGCGCGGGCTTTACGGGCTGCGCGGACGGCGCCGAGGGGTAGGTGTAGTCCGGCACCGGGGACTCCGCCCGCTCCGCCCGGCGGCGACGGCTGTCCACCACGGCGCCGGCCACGCCGACCAGCAGGCCGAGCAGTGCGACGCCGACGACCAGGAGCAGGGCCGGGCGGTAGCCGGCCAGCTGCTCGTGCGGGCTCTGCCCGCCGTGGCTGCCGGCCGTGATGACGGCGGTGACCACGGCGAGCACCAGCGCTGTGCCGACCTGGATCGCGGTGTTGACCAGGCCGGAGGCCAGCCCCTGCTCCTCGTCGGCCACGCCGTTGGTGGCCTCGATGTTGATCGAGGGGAAGGCCAGCGAGAAGCCCACCCCGATGAACAGCATGCTCGGCAGCACCAGGCCGAGGAAGGTGCTGTGCTCGTCGAGCCGCAGGAAGAGGCCGAAGCCGATCAGCAGGGCGAGCACGCCGACCGGCAGCAGGCGGGCGGTGCCGAAGCGGTCCACCACGGCGCCCATCTTGGTGGCGGAGAGCGCGATGAGCGCCCCGGCCGGGAGGAAGCCGAAGGCCATGTCCAGAGCGGACCACCCGAGCAGCCGCTGCAGGTAGAGCGTGGCGATGAACTGGAAGCCCGCGTAGGAGCCGACCAGGGCGAGGGCCGCGAGGTTGGCCCGGGTGACGCCGCCGTTGCGGAAGATGCCGAGCCGGACCAGCGGAGCGGCGCTGCGCGACTCGATCCGCAGGAAGGCGGCGGCGAGCAGGGCGACCACCAGCAGCGACCCCAGGGTGCGCAGGCTGGCCCACCCGGCGGACTGCGCCTCGGTGACGGTGAAGACCAGCAGCAGGAGGGCGGCGGTGCCGGTGACCGCCCCGGCTATGTCGTACCCGCCGGTGACGCGCTGGGTGGCGGTGGTGGGGCGGGGGAGCAGCCGGACGGCGGCGACCAGGGCGAGGAGCGCGATCGGCACGGGCATCAGGAACGTCCACCGCCAGCCGACGGCGGTGAGCAGGCCGCTGAGCACCAGGCCGAGGGAGAAGCCGCTGGCGCCGCAGGTGGTGTAGATGCTCAGGGCGCGGTTGCGGGCGGGGCCCTGAGCGAAGGTCGTGGTGATGATGGACAGGCCCGCCGGGGCGGTGAAGGCGGCGGCCACGCCCTTGAGGAAGCGGGCGGCGATCAGCAGGCCGCCGTCGTCGACCACGCCGCCGAGCAGGGAGGCGGCGGCGAAGACGCCGAGGGCGACCAGGAAGACCCGGCGGCGGCCCAGCAGGTCGGCCGCCCGGCCGCCGAGCAGCAGCAGGCCGCCGTACCCGAGCACGTAACCGCTGACCACCCACTGCAGGGCGTTGGTGGAGAGCCCGAGGTCGCTCCCGATCGAGGGCAGGGCTACGCCGACCATCGAGACGTCGAGCGCGTCGAGGAACAGGGCGGCGCAGAGGACGACGAGGGTGCCCCAGAGCCGTGGGCTCCAGCGCTCCTCGCGGGGTGAGTGGTCGTCAGGTGTCTGGTCGGGCAGGGGCCTTGCGGGCTGGGCGGTCTGGCTCGCTGTGGTCATGGCCCAGAGACTTCCATGCATGTGCATGGGATGCAAGTGCATTTATTGCGCACTCATTAAATGCGTGGGCATCTGCTAGCCTGAAGGGGTGGCGTACCCAGACTTCATCGCTCCCGACTCGCCCGAGCCGACCCTCGTCGCCGAGTGGCGCGACCTGCTCGCGCGCCATGCGGCGACGGCCTGCGCGCTCGACCGCGAGCTCGGTGAGCAGCACGACCTCGGCATGAGCGAGTTCGAGGTGCTGGAGCGGCTGGCCGAGGGCCATGTCGCGGGTGAGGGGCAGCGGCTCCAGGAGCTGGCGCCGACGGTGCACCTCAGCCAGAGCGCGCTCTCCCGCCTGATCGGCAGGCTGGAGAAGGCCGGGCTGGTCGAGCGGTCGATGTGCGCCGACGACCGCCGGGGCATCTACGTCGCGCTCACCGAGGCCGGCTGCCGCCGGTACCAGGAGGCCAAGCCGCTCCACCGCGAGGTCCTCGCCCGGATGCTCGCCACCCCGGCGAAGTAGGCGAAGTAACGGCCGGGCGGGCTCAGCGGTCGGCGCCGCCCGATTCGCCCGAGGCAGGGCTTCTCCGCCGCGCGTGCGGGGGCAGGTCAGCCGAGGCGGAGCAGGGCCGTCAGACCGGGCGCCGCAGCGAGCAGGACGGCGGCGGCCGGAGCCGCCAGGGCGGCGAGGGTCAGGCGTAGGCGGTGGTCCACCGGCAGGCGGGGCTCGCCCGCGAGCAGTCGGTCGACCCGGCGCGGGGCCTGGGCGGTCAGCTGCGGGGCCCGGGCGGAGGCGAGCGGGGACTGGCAGGGGCCGAAGACGCCGCGGCCGGAGTTGAGCTCGACCAGCGCCAGGGCCGTGGTCAGCCGGCCGTGCCGCCGGGCCGCCCGGTCGTCCGCCGCCAGCTCGATCAGCTCGCCCACCTGGTCCCGGAACGCGCTGAACATCGCCACCCCCGGGAAGCCGCTGGCCAGCGCCTGGGAGCACTGCGCCAGCCAGTGGTGCCGGGCCCGGACGTGCCCGCGCTCGTGGCTGAGCACCGCCGCCAGCTCACGGTCGGTCAGCTGGCGCAGCGCCTGGGTGGTCACCACCAGCCTGGCATCCGGCCCGGGCAGCGACCAGGCCTCGGGGCGCACGCTCTCCAGGACCACCAGCCGCTCACGCGTGGCGCGCCGACGCCGACGGGCCGTCAGCTGCGGCGGGATCTCGGGCGCCCGGTGGTCGAGCTGCTCCTGCCGGTGGCCGCGCAGGGCCCGCGCCGAGCGGATCTCACGGGTGAGGGAGAAGGCCGTCCACAGGCCCCCGAACGCCAGGGCCGCCGCCGCGAGCCGCCCCCAGCCCTCGCCGCCGGCCAGCCCGTACGCGGCCTCGACCCCGTGCGGGGCGCCCTGGAAGACCAGCTCGCGCAGCTCCGGCAGGGCCGCCGCCCCCGCGAGCACCAGCCCCAGCGCGCAGCAGAGCAGCACCGCGGCCACCAGGCACTGCCACACGAGCAGAGCCAGCACGGGCTCCCGCTCGGCCCAGCGGGCCCGGGCCAGCCGGCCCGGTGCGACGGTGGACAGCACGATCCCCAGCAGCAGCAGGCTCAGCAGGGCTGTCATCGCAGGTGCTTCTTCCCGAAAGGCACGGGCGCGCGGCGGTGCGCACGCCCCAACCTACGCCCGCCGCCCCGCCGTTGGAAGCGCTGCCCCGCCAGGTGACCAACGCCACGCGGCGGCCTCGGGCGGGCTCACGGGCAGAGCAGCTGCCGGGCGGTCGCGACGGTCACCTCGACGGTCTCGTCCCAGGTGCAGACCTCCAGCCAGGACAGGTAGCCGCCGCGGGCGAAGACCAGCACCTCACCGGCGTGCACCCCCTCGGCAGTGACGAAGTCGGCCTCCGCCACGATGCCGGTGCCGGGCTCGACCTGTGCGGGTTCGACCAGCGTGGTGTCCAGCTCGAAGGAGGGGCTGTCGCACCCGCACCCGCAGACGCTCGTCACCCGCAGGTGCGGGACGTGCGTGCGCAGCACGGCGTGCACCGGGTCGTCCGGACGCAGCAGGGTGTCGAGCAGTCGCAGGGTGTCCTCGGACGGCATGGTGCTCACCTGCTCCACGCTACTTCGCCGCGCCCCTCACATCGCCAGCAGCATCGCGAACATCCCGATGCCCATCGCCAGGCGGCAGGCCCGGGCGAGGGGGACGGCGGCCGGGCCGGCGGCGAGGGCGACGGTGACCGGGCCGGCGGGGGTGAGCAGGCGGGTGGCGGCCCAGAGGGCGTAGACGCCGAAGTAGAGGAGGAGCGAGCCGGTGAGGAGGGGGAGGCCGGGGGCGGTGTGGTGGTGGGCGGTGCCTGGGGGCATGGCCAGGGCCATGTACGTCATGGCGAGGGCGCCGATCGCGTGGTGCAGCCGGTGGGCACGGGCGGCCGGGGCGCCGGGAGCGGCGGTGGCGAGCAGCAGGGCGAGGCCGAGCAGCCCGTACGGCCAGCCCCAGGCGGTGCCGGGGAAGAGCGCCATCGCGGCCATGCCGAGCCCCATCACGGCCTCGGCAGCGTCGGCCTCCCGGCCCCGCCACCACCCGGTGGCGGCCGGGCCGCAGGCGGTGGCCGCGGGGCGCAGCCTGGTCAGGCAGTAGAGCCCGGAGGCGGCGGTGAGGGCTGCCAGCAGCCAGGTGACGACGGCTGGTCCGTGCATGGGGGCCCCTCTCGGCCGTGGACGCGGTTCGTATGTCCACGGTTGCCGATCAGGGCCCGGCGCAGCAGGGCGTGAACGGGGGCGTACGGAGGTGACGGTGCCTCAATCCGTCGCCGGCGCCCCTGCCGTGCCCTCTCAGGCTCCCGGGCTGAGCCGCCCGGTCGCCACGATCCGGCTGAGGAACTGCCTGGTCCGCTCGTGCCGCGGGGCGCCGAACAGCTGGGCGGGCGGCCCCTGTTCGAGCACCACACCGGCGTCGAGGAAGCAGACCTGGTCGGCCACCTCGCGGGCGAAACCCATCTCGTGGGTGGAGAGCACCATCGTCATGCCCTGCTCCTTGAGGTCCCGGACCACGGCCAGCACCTCGCCCACGAGCTCAGGGTCGAGCGCGGCGGTGATCTCGTCCAGGAGCAGCAGCCGCGGCGAGGTGGCCAGCGCCCGGACGATCGCCACCCGCTGCTGCTGGCCGCCGGAGAGCCGGTCCGGGTACTCCCGGGCCTTGGCCGCCAGCCCCAGCCGCTCGAGCAGCTCGAGCGCCCTGGCCTCCGCCTCGGCCCGCCCCAGGCCGTGCACCCGGCGCGGCGCCAGCGTGATGTTGTCGAGCACGCTCAGGTGCGGGAAGAGGTTGTACGCCTGGAAGACCACGCCGATCTTCCGGCGCGCCGCGTCCTGGTCGGCCCGGGGGTCGGTGATCTCGGCGCCGTCGAGGTAGATCGCCCCGTCGTCCACCTCCTCCAGGAGGTTGGCGCAGCGCAGCAGGGTCGACTTGCCCGAGCCCGAGGCACCGATCAGCACCGTCACCGAGTGCGCGGGCACCTCGAGGCTGACGTCCCGCAGCACCAGCTGGCCGCCGAAGCTCTTGCGGACGGACTCCAGCCGCAGCACGTTCGTCATACCGCTCCTCCCTGCTGCTGACGGCGGGCCATCCGGGCGGCCAGCCAGTCGGTGAGACGGGTCAGCGGCAGGGTCAGCAGGATGAAGACCAGCCCGGCGACCAGGTACGGCGTGTAGTTGAAGGACTGAGAGGTGACGATCTTCGCCGCGTACACCGCGTCGATCACCCCGCCGATCGAGACCAGGCCGGTGTCCTTCTGCAGCGAGACGAACATGTTCAGCAGCGGCGGCACCACCCGCCGCACCGCCTGCGGCAGCACGACGTACCGCATCGCCTGGGCGTTGGTCAGCCCCAGCGAGCGGGCCGCCGCGCGCTGGCTCGGGTGCACCGACTGGATGCCCGCGCGGAACACCTCGGCCGTGTAGGCCGAGTAGTTGAGCACCAGTCCGATCCCGCCGAGCACCATCGGGTCGGTGGTCACCCCGGCCAGCCGCAGGGCCGGCACGCCGGTGATCATGATGAGCAGCAGGATCACCAGCGGCAGGCCGAGGAAGAAGTCCACGTAGGCCGTGGCGAGCAGCCGCACCGGCAGGAAGACCGGTCCGCGCATGGTGCGGGCGAGCGCCAGCAGCAGGCCGCCGGCCAGCATCAGCACCCCGCAGACCGCCATCAGCTCCAGGTTGACCCGCAGCCCCTTGAGGATCTCCGGCAGCGCCTGGGAGGCGTAGTGCCAGCTGAAGAAGGTCTCCCGGGTGCGCTCCCAGCCGGGGGCGCTCACCACCACCAGGTAGAGGAGCACCGCCGTCACCGTCGTGCTCACGGTCGCTATCAGCGCCGAGCGGCGCGCCCGGCCGCGCCGGTACGCCTCCCGGGCCAGCCGCCGCTCCGAGGGGCGGTACTCCTCGGCCGGCCGGGTGTCGGTCACGCTCACGTCGTCAGAGGTCACTGCATCACCGGTGCCGAGACGGCGTCGGCGAGCCACTGCTGCTCCAGCTTGGCCAGCGTGCCGTCCGCCCGCAGCGAGTCCACCGCCCGGGAGACGCAGGCGGTCAGCGCGCTGCCCTTGTCCAGCACCAGGCCGAACTGCTCGCCGCCCGCGCCGGTGCTCGCGAACTGACCGACCACGGTGGCGTCGGTGATCTCGGCACCGGTGATGTAGAAGGCCGTCGGCAGGTCGACCACCAGCGCATCCACCTGGCCGTTCTTCAGCGCGGCCTTCGCCAGGTCGTTGTCGTCGAAGACGGCCGGCTGGGCGGTGGGCTTGATCTGCCCGGTGATGGTGGTGAGGCTGGTCGAGCCGACCTGCGCACCGAGCTTGACGCCCTTGAGGTCCGCCAGGCTCTTCGCGCCGGCCGCCTTGGAGCTCTTCAGCGCGATGACCGCCTGGCGCACGTCGTAGTAGCCGGAGGAGAAGTCGACCGTCTTCCTGCGCTCGTCGCTGACCGAGACCTGGTTGATGTCGAAGTCGAAGTCCTTCGCCCCCGGCGCGAACGCCTTGTTGAAGGGGCTCACCGTCCAGCTGACCTTGTCCTTGGCGTAGCCCAGCCGGTCCGCGACCGCGTAGGCCACCGCCGACTCGAAGCCCTTGCCGCTCTCCGGCTTGTCGTCCGAGAACCACGGCGCGTACGCGGGCTTGTCGGTACCGACGGTCAGGGTGCCGCTCTTCTTCGTGGCCAGCGCGCCCTTCACACAGCCGCTGCCCGACGCGGCCGGGGCGGCGGACTTCGCCTCGTCCTGCGGGGCACAGGCGGCGAGAGCGGTCAGCGTGAGCAACGCGGCGAACGGCGCGAGGCGACGGACGGCGGGGGCGGACGTCATGGCAGGGCTCCAAGGACGAGGAAGCGCGGACTGCCGGGAAGAGTGCCCGGCACACGCGGTGGGGACACCGGTACTCCCGGTGGCGGCGTTGCGGGGCTCGGGGCATGGTCGGCGTACGGACGGGCGCTCCTGCGGCACTCGGCCGCGGTGATCACCGCCGGAAGCATGGCGGGAGGTTCGCACTCCATCGAGGGATCTGTCCAGGTCATCCATGACGGAGTCCATATGCCGGACACCTTGACTTCGGACCGTTCTGTGATCCAACCCCCCTTGAACAGGAGAACCTCTCGAACTTATGGTGTCTCTGTCGAAATAACTCCTGTCTAAGTGGGTCTCCGATGCAGAATCTTTCGCCAAGCCTCGCTGTAGCGGCCGACCTTCCCGCTCAGCCCGCCACCGGCCACGCCGCCCACCCCGCCTGGCTGCGCCTCAAGGACGCGGTCGAGGCGCTGCGCCCGTTGCAGTCCAAGGACGGCTCGATCGACCTCGCCGCCGTGCAGCGCCACACCGTCGACCCGCTGGTCGAGACGGTCATCGGCGCGATCGAGGAGCTCGCCCCGCTCTTCCCGCACGACGCCGAGTACCACACCGCCCTCGTCGCCGACCTGCGCAAATGGGGTGAGACGGGCTACCGCACGCCGGACTTCCTGGACTCGCTGCTGGCCTTCCAGCCCGCCGCCAAGCGCGAGGACGGCCTCCAGCACCTGGTCGTCTTCCCGATGTACACCCAGAACGGGAACCCGAACCACAACCTCGAGGCCGTGCTGCTGAACGTGGTCTGGCCCGAGTGGCTCTCCGAGCTGGAGCGGACGCGTTTCGACAACCCGATGTTCCTTGCGATCACCTTCACCGACTTCACCGCCGGGTACGACACCAACTCGGCCGTGCTCTTCCCGGAAACGGTCTCGGTCAGCAAGGCCCCCGACCGCTTCACCTGGGGCGGCATCTTCTGCGACCGCGAGGCCGCCCGCTTCCGCGCCGTCGCGACCAGCGCGGTCGAGCAGCTCGGCCTGGCGATCCCCGAGGACGCGTCCGGCCTGCTCGCCAACCAGGACCGCGCCCAGCAGACCTTCGCCCTGTGGGACCTGGTGCACGACCGCACCCACAGCCACGGCGACCTGCCGTTCGACCCGTTCATGATCAAGCAGCGCAGCCCGTTCTGGATGTACGGCCTGGAGGAGCTCCGCTGCGACCTGACGACCTTCAAGGAGGCCGTCCAGCTCGAGGCCGAGGGCAACGAGCACGCCCGCGACGTCCAGTACGCGATCCTGTTCGACCGGATGTTCCGCTTCACCGTCTCCGGTGACCGCGTGCGCAACTACGACGGCATGGGCGGCCAGCTGCTCTTCGCGTACCTGCACAAGAACGGCGCGCTGGCCTGGCGCGACAACAAGCTGACCATCGACTGGTCGCGCGTCGCCGAGGTGACCAACGGCCTCTGCCGCGAGATCGAGGACCTCTACCGCGCCGGCATCGACCGCCCCAAGACGGCCCACTGGATCGCCGCCTACGAGCTGGTCTCGCGCTACCTCACCCCGCACCCCGCCTCCACCTGGGCCAAGGGCCCGGAGGCGCTGCCGCTCGACATCGCCGAGGAGAAGGCCCTCAAGAAGGCCCTCTGCGACGCGGTGCTGCCCGACGAGTTCCCGCTCTCCATGTTCTTCGAGGCCCTGAACAAGAAGCTCAGCGGCGTCATCGCCAACACCCGGGGCATCACCGGGACCAACCTCAAGGGAGTCGCCGCATGACCGCCAGCCTCGCAGGCAAGGTCGTCGCCGTGGCCGGGGCCAGTGGCCTCGGCGGCCCGGCCGTCGTCCGCCGACTGGCCGCCGCCGGCGCCACCGTCATCGCCGCCGACATCGACCAGCAGCGCCTGGACGCCGTGGTCGACTCCGTCCGCATCGCCGTGCCGGGCGCCAAGGTCACCAGCCAGGTGATCGACCTGCTCGACCCGCAGGAGGTGCACGACTGGGCCGACCACCTGGAGGCCGAGCACGGGCACGTCGACGGCCTGCTCCACCTGGTGGGCGGCTGGCGCGGCAGCAAGACCTTCTTCGACACCCGGATCGACGACTGGGACTTCCTGCACGAGCGCGTCGTGCGCACCCTGCAGCACACCTCGCTGGCCTTCCAGCCGGCCCTGGTCCGCAGCCCCTTCGGCCGGTACGCCATGGTCTCCGCCGCGGGCGCCCACAAGCCGACCGCCGGTGGCGCCGCCTACGCCGCCGCCAAGGCCGCCACCGAGGCCTGGACCCTGGCGATGGCCGACTCCTTCAAGAAGGAGACCACCGCCGAGAGTGGCGAGCCGACCGCGGCCGCTGCCATCCTGGTGATCAAGGCCCTGGTCAGCCCCGAGATGCGGGCCGAGAAGCCGGACGCGAAGTTCCCCGGCTACACCGACATCGCCGACCTGGCCGACACCCTGGCGGGCCTCTGGGACCGCCCCGCAGCAGAACTGAACGGACAGCACCTGTGGCTGACAGCCCGATGACCACCGATTTCGGCACCACCGACGCCGTACGCCGCCACGACACGGCCGTCCGGGGCTTCGCCAGCGACAACTACGCCGGTATCCACCCCGAGATCCTGGCCGCCCTCGCGGTCGCCAACGGCGGCCACCAGATCGCCTACGGCGAGGACCAGTACACCGAGCACCTGCAGGAGGTCTTCCGCCGCCACTTCGGCGAGAAGGCCGAGGCGTACCCGGTGTTCAACGGCACCGGCGCCAACGTCGTCGCCCTGCAGGCGCTGCTCCCGCGCTGGGGCGCCGTCATCGCGGCCGGCACGGCGCACATCAACGTGGACGAGTGCGGTGCCCCCGAGAAGATCGCGGGCATCAAGCTCCTCACCATCACCACCCCGGACGGCAAGCTCACCCCCGAGCTGATCGACCAGCAGGCCTGGGGCTGGGGTGACGAGCACCGCGCCCAGCCGCTCGCCGTCTCCATCACGCAGAGCACCGAACTCGGCACGGTCTACACCCCCGAAGAGGTCCGCGCGATCTGCGAGCACGCCCACGAGCGCGGCATGCTCGTCCACCTGGACGGCTCCCGCGCCGCCAACGCGGCCGCCTCGCTCGGCGTCCCGCTGCGCGCCTTCACCACGGACGCGGGCGTGGACGTCCTCTCCTACGGCGGCACCAAGAACGGCCTGATGCTCGGCGAGTGCGTGGTCGTGCTCAACCCGGAGCGGGTGCGCAACCTCAAGTACCTGCGCAAGATGTCGATGCAGCTCGCCTCGAAGATGCGCTTCGTCTCCGTGCAGTTCGAGGCCCTGCTGGCCCGCGACCTCTGGCTGCGGAACGCCTCGCACGCCAATGCCATGGCCAAGCGCCTCGAGACGGCCGTGGCCGAGATCGAGGGCGTCAAGCTCGTCCGCCCGGTCCAGTCCAACGCCGTCTTCGCCATCCTCCCGCGCGAGGTCAGCGAGCGACTGCAGAAGCGTTACCGCTTCTACTTCTGGGACGAGCACACCGGCGAGGTCCGCTGGATGACGGCCTTCGACACGACGGAGGCGGACATCGACGCCTTCGCCGCAGCGATCGTCGAGGAGCTCGGCCGCGCCTGAGCCGGTCGGTTTGACGTGGGGTGGCCCGGTGCGTAGTGTTCTCCGGGTTGCCCCACGGCCGGTGGGACTCGCTCCGAAATTCGATTGACTCGAATCGGAGAGCGAGAAAAACGGCCGGAGAACTCTGGTAGAGTTCGGGAGCGCCGAAAGGCGGAAAGCAAGCCAGAAAGAGCCCGGCGGAAATCGCGCGGAAAACATCTGGTAAGCTGGAAATACGAAAGAACGAAGCCCGGAGGGTTGGTCGGAAGGCCGCTCGAAGGAAGCATCCGTTCCTTGAGAACTCAACAGCGTGCCAAAAGTCAACGCCAGATATGTTGACATCCCCGGCCTTGATCCT
>NZ_JBEOWY010000061.1:0-44709 GCF_040296285.1 Kitasatospora sp. NPDC002227 | reverse complement strand
ATAGCCGACAGCCGTCGCACTCAGGGAGCGCCTCATGGCCACACTTGTCCCCTCGGCCGCGCGGCCCCACCGACGGGCGGTCAGTACGCCGGGACGATGGAGAAGGAGCCGTTGCTCAGACCTGTCTCGGTGTACTGGCCGCTGTCGATCGCCTGGGGGTTGTAGGCGTCGAAGGAGTACCCGTTGACGGTGACGCCGGAGAAGTCGAGGCTGCTGAAGGACGGGTAGCTCTGCGAGGGGGACTCGATCACGGCCTCGGCGCTGACGTTGCGTCCGTTGATCCGCTGGCGGACGCTGTGGGTCCAGCCCTTGGCGGTGTCGGTCAGCTTGAGGGTGTAGGTGCCGCTGCCGCTGTAGACCACGGAGGCGGTGAAGGTGTCGCCGGCGTCCACCCGGTCGGAGAAGTACTGCGGCGGAGCCGGGTACATCTCGTACCAGCCGGAGTAGGCGGGGGAGCCGTTCTGGCAGTTGACCTCGACGCCGGTCTGCTCGACGGTCTGCGAGCCGTAGCCGTCGATGCCGACCCAGGGGGCGAACAGGTCGTCGGTGGAGTTGCACTGCACCTCTGGCATGGTCCAGGAGCCCGAGATCGAGCGGAAGCCGCTGCCCTGGGCGACGTAGCCGCCCCAGACGCTGCCCGCGTAGCGGTAGTTGCCGAAACCGTGGCCGGTGTCGCCCACGGCCTGGGCCGGGCCGGCCAGAGCGGCGCCGGAGACGGCGAGCGCCGCGGCGAGGGCGAGGCGGACGGAGCGGGGCAGGCGCATCGGGGGCTCCTCGTGGGGGTGGGGTGGCCGTCGCCCCGGGTGGGGCCGGGGATGCGACGACCGGTCCCGATCAGGCTGCGCGAGCGGGTGCGGGCCGCGGTAGGGGAGCCGGGGAGCCGGAACGCGACATGGCGGAAACATGTCATGGCGTAGACCTCTTGCTTTCCCGCTGGGGGAGGCGCACAGTCGGCTCTGGTCAGGGGCCCGGGTGGTCGGGCCCGGCCGGAGGGGGCAGGTCGTTGTCGGCTACGGGGGCGGGCGCGGGGATGTTCGCCGGGCTGGGGCTGAGCGGGCCCGAGCAGGAGGTCTACCGCCAGTTGCTGACCACCCCGGGCGGCTCGGTGCCCTGGCTCGGCGCCCGCTGCGGACTGCCGCCGGGCCAGGTGCAGCTCGCGCTGGAGTCGCTGGCCGGGCAGGGCCTGGTGGAGCGGACGGCCGGAGCCCGGTGGAGCGCGGTCCCGCCCGACGTCGCGCTGGAGGAGCTGCTGCTGCGCCGTGAGGTCGAACTCCGGCGGGCCCGGGGCCGGATCACCGAGCTGATGCGGACCTACCGGCGCAGCCGGCCGGGCGCCCAGGCGGGCGAACTGGTCGAGGTGATCAGCGGGTTGGACTCGATCGCCGAGCTGTGGCGGACCTTGCAACTGGGCGTGCGGGAGCGGCTGCGGGTACTCGACAAGCCGCCGTACGTGCGGCGCTTCGACCCGGAGACCGAACTCGCGGTGCTGCGGCGCGGGGTGACGATGCACGTGGTCTACGAGAGCCGCGCGCTGCGGGAGCCGGAGCGCCTCGCCGAGATCCGGGCCTTCGCGCAGGCCGGGGAGCAGGCCCGGGTGCTGCCCGAGCTGCCGCTCAAGCTGGCGTTGGTGGACGACCGCTGTGCGCTGCTGCCGGTGAGCGCCGGCAGTGAGCTGCAGAGTGTGCTGCTGGTGCGGCCGTCCTCGCTCCTGGACGCGCTGGTGGGGCTGTTCGAGCTGTACTGGTCGCACGCCATGCGGCTGCCGGGGGCCACCCCGGAGGGCGACCGGCACCGGCAGCTGCTGACCCTGCTGGCGGCGGGCCTCACGGACGAGAGCATCGCCCGGCAGATGGGGGTCTCGGCGCGGACGGTGCAGCGGTGGGTACGGGAGATGATGGACCGCTTCGGCGCGCGGACGCGCTTTCAGGCGGGGATCCAGGCCGCGCGGGCCGATCTGCTCTAGGGGGTGCACCCTTCACGGGCGCGGGGTACGGCGCGAGGTCGGAAGAGGCGGTCCTGTTCGCTGTCGCATGGAGTCAGTTGCACTGTCCCAGGGGCGCGAGGAACTGCGCGAAGCGGGAGGCCGCAGGCCGTGCATGGTCGGCAGCGCACGCAGCTGATCAAGCAGAGCCTCGCGCCCCCTGGGGAGTTACCGTCAGCGTGATGGTGTCGCCCCGGTGGGCCCCGGGGAAGCGCAGCAGGATGCGGCCCTCGCGGGTGCGGCGTTCGGCCGGGGTGCCGGTGACGGTGGCGGTGGGTGGGGCGGCTATCTCGGTCCAGGTGGTGGCGGTGGTGCGGGTGGCGGTGAAGGTGAGGGTGTAGCTGCCGTCGGCGAAGGCTTCGTGGCGGGGGGTGCCGGCCAGGGCGGTGGCGTACGGGGCGAAGGCGGGTTCGTCGCCGCGGGCCGGGCGGCCGTCCGCGCCGAGGCCGCAGTAGCCGCCGTCGGCCCGGCACCAGTACCACATGGTCCACCCGGCGGCGAAGCCGGACATCGCGGCGGTCTGCTGCTTGACCAGCTCGGTGTTGCCGGGCCGGCGGGCGTCCGGCGGCCCCCACTCGCCGACCAGCACCGGCAGGTGGTGGGCCTGCGGGTAGGCGGTGACGGCGGCGGTGTAGGCGGTGACGAAGCCGTCGGACGGGTCCCAGTCCTGGCCGGCCTCGACGGCGGTGGAGTAGAAGTGCGGGGCGTAACCGAGCCGCGGCGCGCCCGGTCGCGGGTCGTGGAAGCCGGGCAGGGCGGTCGGCACGCCCTCGCCGACCAGCACGGTGGGTTCGACGAAGAGCCAGGAGCGGGTGTCGACGGTGCGGATAGCCTTGATCAGGCGTTGGTACATCGCGGCCAGGCGGCCCTGCTCGAGGGCGGCGGAGGAGGAGGCGAGCACGGCCGGGTCGCTCGGGTCGCCGTCCACCGGGCCGAAGGGCTCGTTGAAGAGGTCGTAGCCGATCAGCGAGCGGTGGCCGCGCAGCTCACGCGCGATCCGGGTGTAGAAGTCGCTCTGCCGGCGCCGCAGGTCGGCGTCGTCGTACAGGTGCCGGAAGGCGGCCTGCACGGCGGGTTGGAAGTACCCGGCGAACCAGTCCTTCGGGTCCGGGACGAACGGCAGGCCGTCGTCGCGGGTGGCCCAGAGCGGCACGCCGTCGTCCCCGCCGCCGTACTTCGGGCCGAACACGTCCTGGTGGAAGTCGACCACGGCGCGCAGCCCGTACCGGTCGGCCCAGCTCATCACCTGCTGGAGGCGGGCGAGTTGGTGCGGGTCGAGCCGGCCGGGGGCGGGCTCCAGGCGGGCCCAGGTGATCGCGACGCGGACCAGGGTGAAGCCGTGCGCGGCGATCGCGCGGACGTCGGCCTCGGTGGTCTCGTCGTACTTGTCGATGTTGAAGCCGCGCAGTTGCAGGACCCGGCCCTCGGCGTCGGCGAAGAGGGTGCGGCCGTCGGGCGTGGTGACGGTGGCGGTGGGTTCGGGGGCCTCGGTCCGGGCCTGGGCCGGGGCGACGGCGAGGCCGGTCAGAGCGGCGGTGGCGAGGGCCAGGGCGGCGGTACGACGGACACGCACGGTGCACCTCTGCTCGGGGCGGGGGGTGGGTGGTGAGCGCCGATCCTGCCGTACCGCCCTGACCCGCACAAGAGGTGAGGGGCACTCACGTTTGCTCGGTGCCGTGGTTCGTCGTCAGGGGGACGGGCAGGTTGGCGGCGGCGGCCAGCCGGCCCCAGAGCAGGTCGGCCAGCGCCTGCACCATCCGGGCGCGGGAGCAGGGGCGCTGCTCCAGCCACCAGTCGCCGGCGGCCAGCACCATGCCGCTGATCGCCCGCCCCCAGGTCTCGGCGAGCAGCTCGCGGTCCGCCCCCAGGTCGACCTGGCCCTGCACGGCCTTGGTGATCTCGTCCGCGATCTGCTGCAGCGCCGGGGCGAGTGCGCTGCCGATGCCGGAGGGGTCGCCGGGCTCGGGGTGGGTGAGCAGCCGGTAGATCTGCGGGCGGGACTCGATCCCGGCGAGGTAGGTGTCGAGCACCTTCTCGACCAAGTCCCGCCGTTCGAGCGGTTCGGCGAGTGCGGCGCGGATCGCGGCGAGCAGCCCGGAGGTGTGACGCTCGGTCAGGGCGCGGATCAGACCGTGCCGGTCGCCGAAGTGCCGGTAGAGGATCGGTTTGGTGATGCCTGCCTCGGCGGCGATCGCGTTCATGCTTGCGCCGGGCCCGAATTGCTGGACGGCGCGGTCCGCGGCGTTCAGAAGCTGCTCACGGCGGGGCTCGCCGGTGGCCGGGGCGGCGGAGTCGGGCAAGGGGGCGCTCCTCGGTGCGGGCCGCTGACGTGGGCGGGCCGTTGACATGCCTCGCCAATCAGTAGCAGACTCCTGCTGATGTTACCCGAGGTAACACCCTTGGTGGCGTGGGCATTCGCTCCTGAGTGCCGCATCCTCCGCCCCACTCCCACCGACCGGAGGTCCCAGCATGAGCACGTTCTCCCTCGACCCGGGCCCCGACCAGATCGCGGTGCGCGACTGGATCCACGGCTTCGCCGCCGATGTGATGAGACCGGCCGCGGCTGAGTGGGACGAGCGCGAGGAGACGCCCTGGCCGATCATCCAGGAAGCCGCCAAAATCGGGCTGTACTCCCTGGACTTCTACGCCCAGCAGTACTTCGATCCCTCCGGCGTCGGCATCCCGATCACCATGGAGGAGCTGTTCTGGGGCGACGCCGGCCTCGGGCTGGCCATCGTCGGCACCACGCTGGCCTGCGTCTCGGTGCTCGCCAACGGCACCGACGAGCAGATCGGCACCTGGGCCCCGCAGATGTTCGGCACTCCGGACGACGTGAAGGTGGCCGCCTTCTGCTCGTCCGAGCCCGACGCCGGCTCGGACGTCTCGGCGCTGCGCACCAAGGCCGTCTACGACGAGGCCAAGGACGAGTGGGTGATCAACGGCACCAAGACCTGGGCCACCAACGGCGGCATCGCCCACGTGCACGTGGTGGTCGCCACCGTCGACCCCGTCCTCGGCGCGCGCGGCCAGGCCTCCTTCGTCATCCCGCCGGGCACCCCGGGGCTCTCCCAGGGCCAGAAGTTCAAGAAGCACGGCATCCGCGCCTCGCACACCGCCGAGGTCGTGCTGGACGGCGTCCGGGTGCCCGGCAGCTGCCTGCTCGGCGGCAAGGAGAAGCTGGACGAGCGTCTCGCCCGGGCCCGCGAGGCCGCTGCGAGCGGCGTGAAGGGCAAGGGCGCCCGCAACGCGGCGATGGCCACCTTCGAGGCCTCCCGCCCGGCCGTGGGCGCCCAGGCGGTGGGCATCGCCCGGGCCGCGTACGAGGTCGCCCTCGAGTACGCCAAGACCCGGGTGCAGTTCGGCCGCCCGATCGTCGAGAACCAGGGCATCGCCTTCCAGCTGGCCGACATGAAGACCCGGATCGACGCGGCCCGGCTGCTGGTCTGGCGGGCCTCCTGGATGGCCACCAACAACATTCCGTTCGAGGCGGCCGAGGGCTCGATGTCGAAGCTGTACGCGGGCGAGACGGCGAAGTGGGTCACCGCGCAGGCGATGCAGATCCTCGGCGGCAACGGCTTCACCCGGGAGTACCCGGTGGAGCGGATGCACCGGGACAGCGCGATCTACTCGATCTTCGAGGGCACCAGCGAGATCCAGCGGCTGGTGATCGCCCGGAGCATCTCGGGGATGCCGATCCGGTAGCTCCTGCCTACCTGCTCAGCCAGAAGGCCAGGCCGGCCGAGCCGGCGCCGACCAGGGCGCCGACCACGGTCTGGGCCCGGGTGTGGTCCCGCAGCACCACGCGGGACCACGCGATCACCGCGACCAGCGGGTAGCCGAGCAGCCACCAGGGCCCGAGGGCGATCGCCAGGCAGGCGATCGCCCCGGAGGCCACCGCGGTGTGGACGGAGACCTTCCACCACACGGTGATCACCATGATCGGCACCAGCGAGGCGAGCATCGCCACCACCATCGCCGTCATGTCCGCCGGGGCACCGGCCAGCAGCATCACGCCGAGGCTGGTGAGCACCGAGAGCATGATGAACGGGATGACCACCAGGCGGCGCCGGCGCTGGCCGACGTGCCGGTCCTCCCAACGGCCCTGGCGCATCCCGCGCCGGATGAACCAGGTGGGCAGGACGGCCGCGAACACCACCGCGAACAGGCCCCAGCCCACCCCGGCGAACCCGTACCGCAGGGCGCCGAGCACCGGCAGCACCGCGATGATCACGTTCTTCGGCTCGACGCCGTCGGTCACCCGGCGGGCCCAGGCGGTCGCGGGGGCGGTGATCATGCGGGGATGCTCCTGGGGGCGGGCGGGCGGGCGGTCAGTCCGGCTGATCCTATGGTGATCCGACCGACCGTACGTAAGGGCCCCGGTGGTCCTCGGGTGCTGGGCGCCGATGGCGGGGCCGCTGCTGTGCACGCTCGTCACGGCCGGTGAGCGCGGGCTGCTGAGGATCCTGGCGGGCCGTCGGGGCAGGGGCTGTCCTCCAGGCGGGCCGCCGGTCAGAAACGCGGCTCGCGCCGTTCGAGGAAGGCGGCCAGGCCCTCCCGGACGTCCGGGGCCTGGCGGGACTCTCGCTCCCAGGGGGCCAGTGCCGCCGGGGCCTCCTCCGGCGGGCCGGCCAGCGCGGCCTTGACGGCGCCGATGGTCTGCTGCGAGCGGCGGGCCAGCAGCCGGGCGAACTCGAGGGCGCGCTCGTCCAGCCGCTCGGCGGGCACCACCTCGTCGACCAGGCCGAACAGCTCGGCCCGGCGGGCGTCCACCAGCTCGCCGGAGAACAGCAGGTACTTGGCCCGGGCCGGGCCGACCAGCCGGGCCAGCCGGACGGTCGGCACCGCCGGGTAGACCACGCCGAGCTTGGCGGGAGTGATCCCGAGCCGGGCGTCCTCGGCGGCGAACCGCAGGTCGCAGGCGGCGGCCAGCTGGCAGCCCCCGCCCACGCAGAAACCGTGCACCACGGCGATGGTCGGGTGCGGGAAGGCGGCCAGCGCCTCCTCGGCCCGGACGCCGAGCGCGTGGTACTCGTCCGCCGCGGCCGGCGAGCCGTAGACCTCGGCCAGTTCGGCGATGTCCGCGCCCGCGCTGAAGGTGCCGCCCGCGCCGGTGAGCAGCAGCGCCCGGACCTCCGGCTGCGCGGCGAGCTCGTCGAGGACGGTCGGCAGGGCCCGCCACATCTCCTTGGTCACCGCGTTGCGGCGCTGCGGGCGGTCCAGCACCAGGGTGGCCACGCCGCCCGGGGCGAGCCGGGCCCGCAGGCCGTCCACCCCGGTGTCCACGGGCCTCCAGGCGGCCACGGGCTGCTCGGACTGGGTGGTGTGCGACGGCAAGGGGAGCCTCCCGGGCCTTTCGGTGAGTGGCCTTCAGCCTTCCACAGCGGCCGAGGGCGGCACCACGGCCGTCGCTGTGATCTCCACCAACTGGCCGGTGTAGCCGAGGGTGGTGACCCCCAGCAGGGTGGAGGTGTGCGGGCCGTCGGTCAGGCCGGAGGCCTTGACCACCTCCCAGACCACGGAGAGCGGCTCGGGCGCGTCGGCGACCACGTACACCGTGGTCGCCACCACCTGCGAGAAGTCGCTGCCGACATGGGCCAGCGCCGCCAGCAGGTTGGCCAGCACCTGCCGGGTCTGGGCCTCGAAGTCGCCGGGGCCGACCAGCTCGCCCGCCGGGTCGAGCGGGACACCGCCGGCCAGGAAGGCCAGGTGCTCGCCCGCGGCCACGACGGCCGCGTGGGCGTAGCCGGGCGGCGGGAAGAGGGTGGGGACGACGCTGTGCTGGGCCATCGGCGGGGCGCTCCTCGGGTCTGGGCAAGCCGGTTGTACGGGCGGCCAGCCGGCTGTACGGGCGGGCCAGCCGGTGGTACGGGCGGCCAGCCGGATTCTGCGCGGGAGGGCTCGCGCTGTCATCCGGTTTTCGGCCGACGGTCCGTCAGGTGCCCGGGAGTGCCTGGGAGTGCCTGGGAATGCCCGGGGTCAGGCCTTGGTCTCGGCGGGCCACTCGTGGCTGAGCAGCGACCACAGCTCCTCGTCGTGGCGGACCCCGTTGTGCAGGTAGTACTCGCGCAGGACGCCGTCGAGGTGCATGCCCATCCGCTGGGCGACGGCGCGGCTGCGCAGGTTGTGGGTGGTGTTCCACCACTCGATGCGGTGGATGCCGCGCTCCCGGAAGGCGTAGTCGATCAGGCGCCGGACGGCCGCGCTGACCAGGCCGCGCCCCTCACCCGCGGGCTCGGTCCAGACGCCGATCTCGCACTGGCCGGCCTGGGCGTCGAAGCGCACGAACATCACGCCGCCGACCAGCGTGCCCTCCAGCCAGATGCCGTAGATCCGCCCGGTGTCGGTGGCCTGGCGGTCGGCGTAGCCCTGCAGCGTGGCGCGGGCGGAGTCCAGGTCGGTGGAGCGGGAGGCCCAGGGAATCCAGGGGTCGACGGTGGCCCGGGCGCGGTCCATGTGCGCCAGGAACTCGGGCGCCTGCCACGGCTCCAGCGGGCGCAGCTCGGCGTCGGGGGCGAGCGGGATCGCGTACATGGGGCCTCCGGGAGAGGGTGCGCCCTGCTCGGGCACAGTACATAACAAACGTTTGGTAGGTACCATACCCTCATGCCGCCTGCCCGTGGAGATCATGAAGCCCGCCGAGCCGAAGTCTCCGAGGCGGTGTGGCAGGTGCTGGCCGAACGCGGCTTCGGCGGCCTGACCCTGCGGGCGGTGGCGGCCCGGATGGGTGCCTCCACCGGCCTGCTCACCCACTACTTCTCCGGCAAGCGCGCCCTGGTGGCCTACGCGCTGGACGTGCTGGAGAAGCGCAACGAGGAGCGGGCCAGGCCCGCGACCGAGGCGCTGACCGGGCGGGCGGGGGTGGACGGGGGCTCGACGGACGGGGCTCCGACGGACGGGGCTTCGACGGACGGAGCTTCGGTGGTGGGCGCCTCGACGGCCGAGCCGTCGGGATCCGAGGCGCCGGGCTTCGAGGTGTCGGGGTTCGAGCTGCTGCGGGCGGCGCTGGTCGACGTGCTGCCGGTGACGCCGGCCGGGATGGCGAGCAACCGGATCTGGGTGGGCTCCTGGGACGCGGCGCTGGTGGACCCGGAGCTGTCGGTCGAGCACGCCGAGCGGTACCGGCGCTCGCGGCGGCGGATGGCCGAGTACGTGGTGCGGGCCCAGCAGGCGGGCGAGCTGCCGGCCGAGCCCGCGGCGGCGGACCTCGCGGCAGGGGCGCAGAGCTTCGTGCTGGGGCTGGTGGTGCAGGCGCTGTTCGCCCCCGGGGAGTTCCCGCCGGAGCGGCAGGTGGCTCTGCTGGACGCGTACCTGGACGGGCTGCGCGGCGGCCAGCCGGGTGCTCCGACCGGGGGTTGACAGCGGCCCGGACCGGGTGATCGGCCGAGGGCGGAGCCCCTGACTTCCGGCGGGGGCAATCCGCCGGACGGCGGGGGAGCGGGCCCGCGAGGCGGCGGGGGCGGCGCCGGGGCGCGCCCGTGAGCTGGGAAAACCGCCGGGCGCGGGGCCGGCGGCGCGGCTGAGCGGTGCCCCCAGCAGGATTCGAACCTGCGACCTACCGCTTAGAAGGCGGGTGCTCTATCCGCTGAGCTATGGGGGCGTGGCGGGCGTCGGCCCGGTGGGGGCGTCGGCCTGATGGGGGCGGTGGGCCCTCGCCCGGCCCGCGACTGGACGTTCCGGGACAGGATAAGGGGGCCGCGATACTCCCCTTGGTCTTCCGGCACCGCGCCGGGTGTGTCGACCTCGGTGAGCGGTCCGATAATCGCAGGTAAGCGGCTGGGTATGCAGCGGTCTGACGGGTTCCGGTGTGGGACGTTGTGCAGTCGTTACGGGGCTGCAACCTCACCCGTTATGGATTCGGTGCGGACAATGCCCGGGAAGGCCGGGCGGGTGGGGGCGGATTTCGCCGCCGCTACTCGTTCCGCCGGTCGGATGACATGCTCCGACCTGCTCCCCGGCCACCCGTTCGGCGCTCGGATGCGGGCCCGTGGTCGGACGGTAGGCGGGCGTGTACAGCGCGTACGGACGGCTGGGTGGTGCTGGGGCCGCGCCGTGCCTGGCCTCGGGGGATCTTAAGGGTGACCTTAGTTGTCATGATCAGGGAAGGCCAGTCGGCGGACCGGCCGGGGAGCGGGGCCCGGGCGGTGGACCGGCCGGGGCGCGCTAAACCCGGAAGCGCCCTTTTCCGAATCGGACTCACTCCGGAGAGTGATGCGAGTTATCCACATGCCCGGGTTATCCACAGATTTACCGAAGGGCTGGTGCGGTTTTCCGGGCCGGGTCACTCTCCTCGCATTGGCGATTCCGCTCGGTGATTTTCGGGCCGGGAGTCATGGAACTCGCGCGGAAGTCGGGCAGAAGGAGAGTGCGTCATGAACGAGACCTGGGTGACGATGGCCGGCATTGTCGCAACGGGGGTCACTTACAAGCAGACCCCGGGTGGTGTGCC
The DNA here is from genome assembly GCF_040296285.1 of Kitasatospora sp. NPDC002227. Lineage (NCBI taxonomy): Bacteria > Bacillati > Actinomycetota > Actinomycetes > Kitasatosporales > Streptomycetaceae > Kitasatospora > Kitasatospora sp. NPDC002227. The sequence continues at coordinate 34,282 of NZ_JBEOWY010000061.1, read as the reverse complement.
GGTTGCGAACTTCCGAATGGTCGTGACGGAGCGGCGTTTTGACCGTACGGCAGGGGAGTGGGTCGACGGGGACGCGATCTGGGTCACGGTGGTGGCCTGGCGTGGTCTTGCGGCCAATGTGGTCAGCTCGCTCAGCAAGGGTGATCCCGCGGTGGTCTGCGGCCGGCTCAGACTCAGGGAGTGGGGCGAGGGCGAGAAGCACCGCTGCGTGGTCGAGCTCGAGGCCCGCGTGATCGGCCACGACCTCGGGCGCGGTACGTCGGCCTTCCGGTGGGCGGTGCAGTCCAGAGCCGAGCAGGTGGCGGGCCGCGCCGGGTCGGTGGGCCCGGGCGGCGCGGCTGAGCCGGGTGAGGCCGAGCCGGCCGAGCCGCCGGTGCCGGCCTGGATCGCGGCGGCGGTCGGAGTGTGCGGAGCGGAGCGGGCGGGCGGCTCCGGGGCGGAGCCCGACGGATCGGTCACACCCGTCGGCGCGGCCGTGCTCGCGGCGGTCGAGGAGGTGGTCGACGCGGTGGGGGCGGAGTCGGGTAACGAAATTGTGTGCAATGACCGAGTGCCGGTCGGTTGAGCGCTCCCGGCGGCAGCCCGGGCGTGACTTCCTGCGCGGAACTGCGCGGCCCCGGCGGCGTTCCTGATTGCCGGTGGGATTCTGTTGAGCCGTCAACTCATCTCGCGATGTGGCTCCTTGATAACAATACAGATACGGAACTGTCCTGGAACGGTACGGCCGTTTGCGTGCGGCGGCGGCTCAATAGGATGCGTGTGCATCACACAGGGTGCGGCGGCGGCTCAGGGCGCGCCGCTTTGCAAGGCGGGTGGACGGGCATGGCCCGGCCCGGAGGGATCATTCATGCGCCACAGGCAGAAGCGGGCTGTCTCCCGCACCATCGCTGTCATGCTCACGGCCGGATTGGTCGTCGGCAGCGGCGTCCTGGCGACGGGTGCGGCCGTCGCCACCACCCCCGGCGGGTCCGGGGTCACGGCCCGGCTCCTCCCCGGCATGCGGCACGGCGAGCCGGTCACCTACAGCGTGGCCGGCCGGCGCAAGGCGGGCGAGGCGGGTCTGTTCCAGATCGAGGCGGACGGTGGCGCCCAGCTCCCGGTCTACTGCGTCGACCTGCTCAACGGCACCCGGGAGGATGCCACCTACCAGGAGACCGACTGGGGCGCGAGCTCGCTCGGCGGCACCGCCGGGCCGAAGATCAGGTGGCTCCTGCTGCACTCCTACCCCAACGTCGCCCCGGCGCAGCTGGTCGAGGACGCCGCCGCCCACGGCACGGCGATCGACGGTCTCAGCGAGGACGAGGCCGCGGCGGCCACCCAGGTCGCCGTCTGGTCCTTCTCCGACCCCGGAGTGCCGGTGCAGCAGGCGGACGCGAAGGCGGCGGCTCTCACCGGGTACCTGGTCGGCCGGGCCGAGGCCGCCACGGACGCGCCGCCCGGGCCGAGCCTCGCGCTCACCCCGGACGCCGTCGCCGGGGCGAGCGGACAGCGCCTCGGGCCGATCACGGTCGGGACCGCCGGCTCGCAGGTCGAGCTGAGTCTCGACCGGGCCGCCACCGAGGCGAAGGTGACGCTCACCGACGAGGCGGGCCACCCCGTCAAGGCCGTCAAGGGCGGCACCCGGATCTATGCCCAGGTGCCCGCCGGTACGCCGGCCGGGGTCGGGCAGATCACCGCCGAGGCCACCGTCGAGGTGCCCGCCGGGCGGGTCTTCACCGGCGCCGACGCGGCCGGCCGCCACAGCCAGACGCTGGTCCTGGCCGGGGCGAGGCCCGCCACCACCAGTGCCGCGGCCTCGGTCGGCTGGGCGGCGACCGGCCCCGCCCCGGCCGTCAGCGCCGAGATCGACTGCGCGCAGAGCGCACTCGTGGTCACCGTCACCAACAGCGGCGACCAGGACTTCACCTTCACCCTCGCCGACCGCACCGTGACGGTGCGCCCGAAGGCCACGCAGCGGGTGCCGGTCAAGCTGGCCGAGGACCAGCACTACGACCTCACCCTCACCGGCACCGGGGGCTTCCGGAAGCAGTTCACCGGCGTCCTGAACTGCCTGACCGACAGCAGCGCCACCCCCGCGCCGACCCCGCCGGACACCCCGGCCACGGGTGCGCGGACCCCGACGCACAGTGCGACGCCTGCGGGCGGCCTGGCCTCCACCGGTGGTGGCAGTGACACCCCGGTGCTGCTCGGGATCGCCGGGGTGCTGATGATCGCGGGCGGCAGCGCCGTCTTCGCCCTGCGCCGCCGCGGCCGTCACATCCGCATCTGACCCACCGTCGCCCGCCGTGGCCGGGGCCGCTCGGCGCCCCGCCCCGGTGGGCGGGCCCGGTCGGCGGGCGGCCCGGGCCCGGCAGGCGGTTCGGGAGCCCCGGCGCGGTGCGGCACAATGGAAAGGTTGCAACTCGAATACACCCGACGACGCCGGAGCGATCTCACGTGGCGGAATACATCTACACCATGCGCAAGGTGCGCAAGGCCCACGGCGACAAGGTCATCCTTGACGACGTGTTCCTCAGCTTCCTCCCCGGGGCGAAGATCGGCGTCGTCGGCCCCAACGGCGCTGGTAAGTCCACCGTCCTGAAGATGATGGCGGGCCTGGACCAGCCGTCCAACGGCGAGGCCTTCCTCTCGCCCGGCTACACCGTCGGCATGCTCCTGCAGGAGCCTCCGCTCGACGAGTCCAAGACGGTCCTGGAGAACGTCCAGGACGGCGTCAAGGAGATCAAGGGCAAGCTCGACCGCTTCAACGAGATCGCCGAGCTGATGGCGACCGACTACTCGGACGCACTGCTCGAGGAGATGGGCAAGCTCCAGGAGGAGCTGGACCACGCCGAGGCCTGGGACTTGGACGCCCAGCTGGAGCAGGCCATGGACGCGCTGGGCTGCCCGCCCGGCGACTGGCCGGTCACCAGCCTCTCCGGTGGTGAGCGCCGCCGCGTCGCGCTCTGCAAGCTGCTGCTCGAGGCGCCGGACCTGCTGCTCCTCGACGAGCCCACCAACCACCTGGACGCCGAGTCCGTGAACTGGCTGGAGCAGCACCTGGCCAAGTACAAGGGCACCGTTGTCGCCGTCACCCACGACCGGTACTTCCTCGACCACGTCGCCGAGTGGATCCTCGAGCTCGACCGCGGCCGCGCGTACCCGTACGAGGGCAACTACTCCACCTACCTGGAGACCAAGCAGACGCGTCTCAAGGTCGAGGGCCAGAAGGACGCCAAGCGCGCCAAGCGGCTCAAGGAGGAGTTGGAGTGGGTCCGCTCCAACGCCAAGGGCCGCCAGGCCAAGTCCAAGGCCCGTCTCGCCCGCTACGAGGAGATGGCGGCCGAGGCCGACAAGATGCGGAAGCTGGACTTCGAGGAGATCCAGATCCCGCCGGGCCCGCGCCTGGGCAACATCGTGGTCGAGGTCGACAAGCTCAACAAGGCCTTCGGTGAGAAGGTCCTCATCGAGGACCTCTCCTTCACCCTGCCGCGCAACGGCATCGTCGGCGTGATCGGCCCGAACGGCGCCGGCAAGACCACGCTGTTCAAGATGCTGCAGGACCTGGAGACCCCGGACTCCGGCAGCGTCAAGGTCGGCGAGACCGTCAAGATCAGCTACGTCGACCAGAGCCGCGCCAACATCGACCCGAAGAAGACCCTGTGGGAGGTCGTCTCCGACGGCCTCGACTGGATCAACGTCGGCCAGGTCGAGATGCCGTCCCGCGCCTACGTCTCGGCGTTCGGCTTCAAGGGCCCGGACCAGCAGAAGCCGGCCGGGGTGCTCTCCGGTGGTGAGCGCAACCGCCTCAACCTGGCGCTGACCCTCAAGCAGGGCGGCAACCTGCTGCTCCTCGACGAGCCCACCAACGACCTCGACGTCGAGACGCTCTCCTCGCTGGAGAACGCCCTGCTCGAGTTCCCCGGCTGCGCCGTGGTCATCTCCCACGACCGCTGGTTCCTGGACCGGGTGGCCACCCACATCCTCGCCTACGAGGGCGAGAGCAAGTGGTTCTGGTTCGAGGGCAACTTCGAGTCCTACGAGAAGAACAAGATCGACCGACTGGGCGCCGACGCCGCCCGTCCGCACCGGGCCACCTACAAGAAGCTGACCCGAGGCTGACCGACGCCCCGCCCGCGGCGGGCCGCAGGGGGCTCCCCCCCCCCGGCGCCCGCCGCCCGGTGGACGCGTCCGCGCAACGTGTGCGCAACACCGGCCCGGCAGGCTGCCCTTCGGGGTGGCCGCCGGGCCGCCGCCCGCAAGGCGGCCGGACGGCCGCTCTAAGCTACCTGCGGGTAATCAAGCTTGAGGAGAGTGCTCGTGGCACGCCACATCTACGCCTGCCCCCTGCGGTGGTCCGACATGGACGCCTTCGGTCACGTGAACAACGTGGTCTTCCTCCGCTACCTGGAGGAGGCCCGGATCGACTTCATGTTCACCCAGGCCGCCGAGGCGGGCGCCGGGGAGTTCGCGGGCGGCTCGGTGGTGGCCCGGCACGAGATCGACTACAAGCGCCCCCTGGTGCACCGGCCCACGCCGGTCACCGTCGAGACCTGGGTGACCAAGATCGGCGGCGCCTCGCTGACGGTCTGCTACGAGATCAAGGACACCGCCGAGGACGGCACCGAGACGGTCTACGTCCGGGCCTCCACCGTGGTCGTCCCCTACGACCTGGCCGAGGGGCGCCCGCGCCGGATCAGCGCGGTGGAGCGTGAGTTCCTCAGCCGCTTCATGGACGGGGCCGACTCCCCGGCCGCCGAGGCCGCCGTGCCGGCCGAGGCCGTCGCGGCCTGACCACCGCCCCCGTCCGCCGAGCCCGCCCGCCCCGACCTCAGTGAGCTGACCCGTTGACCACGACTCCCAGTCTCGCCCTCGCCGACGCCGGGGAGGCCGCCGACCTCGCCGCCTTCCTGGTCCGCCTGCTGCGGTTCGACCGCGCGGCGGCCGTGCGGCTGCAGGCCGTGGCCGGCAGCGGGGCGGAGGCCGACCCGGTGGGGGAGAGCGGCGTGGTCGCGGTGTTCGGGCGGCTGCCGCTCGGCAGTGCCGGAGCCCTCGCGATCCGCACGGCCCGGCTGGCCCGCCTCGACGCCCCGGCCGATCTGACCGTCTCGGCCGGGCAGTTGCTCGACGCCGTGGACACCGAGACGGGCACCCTGCGCCTGCCGGCGCCGGTCACCGGACCGTCCTGGGCCGGGATGCTGCCGCCCCGCGCGGGCTGGGAGCCGGTCGGTGAGCCCGCCGCCGAGGCCGTGGTGCCCGAGGTGCTGGCCGCCGTACGGGAGTTCCGCGAGCGCAGCGAGGCGGTGCCCGAGCACCACCGCACCCGGGCCGTCCTCGACGGCCTGGCCGACGAGATCTGGTCCCGCCCGCTCGGCGCCCAGCCGGAGCTGCCGCTGCGGGCCGCCCACGCGGCGTACGTGGTCGGCTTCCTGAAGCCGCAGGAGCACCTGACGGTCCATCGGGTCGGGCCCTGGCGGCGGCTGAACGCCCCCGCCGGTTCGATCGCCGTCCGTACCGCCGCCCCCGGCGCCGGGCTGGGCCTCAGCCCGCTGCGGTAAGCGGCTCGCTCAGCCTGCCGTGTTGACCATCGAGGCGGCGGCGTAGGTGAGGTAGTCCCAGAGCTGCTCCTGCGCCTCGGCGGGGAGCTGCAGTTCGTCGACGGCCGCGCGCATGTGCTTGAGCCAGGCGTCGTGGGCGGCCTGGTCGACGCGGAAGGGCGCGTGCCGCATCCGCAGGCGCGGGTGGCCGCGCTCCTCGCTGTAGGTGCGGGGCCCGCCCCAGTACTGCATCAGGAAGAGAACGAGCCGCTCCTCGGCCGGGCCGAGGTCCTCCTCCGGGTACATCGGGCGCAGCAACTCGTCCTCGGCGACGCCCTGGTAGAAGCGCCGGACCAGCCGACGGAAGGTCGGCTCGCCGCCGACGGCGTCGTAGAAGGTCTCCTCGGGAAGCGTGCCACGCCGGATCTCGTTCACCCGACCATGGTCGCAGACGGCGGAGGGGGCGTACACCGGGACTTTCGGCGTACGCCCCCGGGGCGGAGCGACCGGAACGGCTACACGTCGTCCCAGCTGAAGAACTTCCACGAGAGCGCGGTCAGCACGGCCGCGAAGAGCAGCAGGCCGCCCATGGACGGCAGGATGTCCATCAGGCCGCCGCCCTTGGTCAGCACCGACTGGGCCGAGGTGACCAGGTACCGCAGCGGCAGCAGGTGCGAGACGGTCTGCAGCCAGCCCGGCGCCCCGTCGAGCGGGAAGAACGCGCCGGAGAGGAAGGACATCGGCAGCACGATGACCTGGTTGATGCCGTTGGCCGCCTCCTCGCTCTTGGCGATGGCGCCGGTCAGCAGACCGATCGACATGAAGGCGATGGTCGAGCAGACGACCACCGGGATCACCAGCGGCCAGTTGCCGGTCAGCTTGAGCCCGAAGAACGGCGTGGTGGCCACCAGCAGGAAGATCGCCAGCTGCGCGAAGGCGACCGCCACCGAGACGGTGACACGGGCCGCGACCACCGAGCCGATGCTCACCGGGGCCAGCCGCAGGCGCCTCAGCACCCGCTTCTTGCGCCAGTTGACCAGGGTGAAGGAGGTGCCGAAGACGGCGCCGGTGGCGATCGCCCAGCCCAGCAGACCGGGCGTCAGGTACTGGATCGGCTTGAGCGACTTGTCCTCGACCTGGCTGGCCACCATGGTGTACTTCGGCTTCTGGCCGGCGGCAGCCTGGTTGGCGCCCTGGACCAGCGAGTCGACGACCGAGTGGACCATACCGGACTTGACCTGGTCGGACGCGCTGAAGCGGAGCACGACCGTGCCGTCCGGCCCGGCCGAGACCAGGCCGTCCAGATCGCCCTTGCGCACCTTCTCCAGGGCCGGGCCCTCGTCGGTGAACTTGGTGACGGTGACGGACTTGTCGAACTCGGCCCGGGCCTCGGCGGGCAGGCCGTCGAGCACCTGCACCTGGCCGACCTCGCCGATCTTCACGTGCGAGGCCCCGGCGCCCTTGAACAGGGCCCCGAACAGCAGCAGGAACATCAGCGGCATGGCCAGGGTGAAGAACAGGGCCGTGCGGTCCCGCATGAAGCCCAGCAGCATCACCCGGCTGAGGCTGGTGAAGGAGCTGACCCGCTCCTTGGGCGCGTCGTCCTTGGGTGCGGTCGCCTGGGGGGCGGTGGCGGCGCTCATGCGCGGTACTCCCGTCCGGTGAGCTGGAGGAAGACGTCCTCCAGGGTGGCGCCGCGAACCTCCAGGCCGCGCAGGGCGTTCTGCTCCGCCAGGACGGAGAGCACCGGGCCGGGGACCCGGGTGGAGAGCGCGAGCGAGACGCCGTTGTCCTCCAGGTTGGCGAAGTCGGCGGCCGCCGCGGTGAGCAGCGACTGCGCCGTCTCGACGGTGAGCTGCCCGGACTCGACGCTCACCCGGACGGTGTCGTCGATCTCCCGGACCAGGGCCGCCGGGGCGCCGGTCTTCAGCACCTTGCCGTGGTCCATCACCGAGACGCGGTCGCAGAGGATCTCGGCCTCGTCGAGGTAGTGGGTGGTGAGCACCACCGTGCGGCCCTCGGCGTTGATGTCGCGCAGCAGGTCCCAGAGGTTGCGCCGGGCCTGCGGGTCGAGGCCGGTGGTCGGCTCGTCCAGGAAGACCAGCTCCGGGTCGTGCGCGAGCGCGCAGGCGATCGACAGGCGCTGGGCCTGGCCGCCGGACATCTTGTCGGTGTGCACCGAGGCGGAGTCGGTCAGGCCGACCCGCTCCAGCATCGCGTCGGCCCGCTTGGGGCCGACACCGTAGAAGGACGCGAAGGTGCGGATGGTCTCCCGGGCCGTCAGCTTCACGAAGAAGGCGGAGGCCTGGAACTGCACCCCGATCCGGGGCAGCAGCTTGGGGTTGCGCGGCCAGGGCGTCATCCCCAGCAGCTCGACGCGGCCCTCGTCGGGCTCGCGGATCCCCTCCAGGATCTCCAGCGTGGTGGTCTTGCCGGCCCCGTTCGGGCCGAGAATCCCGTAGAACTCCCCCGGTTCGACGGTGAGTGACACCCCGTCGACCGCCTGTACATCCCCGTACCGCTTACGGATCCCGTCCGCGGATATTGCAGCAGTCATGGGCCGGACTCTAGGGCCTCCAGGGCCCCGGACGGAATTCTTCTGGGCAAAGCTTGAGGGAGGCCGTCGCCGGCCTCCCTCGCGATCATCCTCGAAGCCCCGTCAGCTGACGCCCGTTCAGGAGCGGTGCAGGGTGATGGTGGTCCACGCACCGATGTGGATGCGGTCGCCGTCCTGCAGCGGGACGGCGGTGTGCGGTGGCACCGGGTCGGGGCTGCCGTTGACGGTGGTGCCGTTGGTGGAGTCCTGGTCGACCAGCACCCAGCTGCCGTCCGCCTGCTCGGCCAGCATCGCGTGCTGGTGCGAGGCGCCCGGGTCCTCCGGCGGCACCGAGAGGTCGATCTCCGGCACCGTGCCCCGGTGCTGGCTGCGCCGGCCGATCCGCAGCTGGCCGCGCCCGGTCAGCGGGATCCGCCGCTCGGGGCAGTACGGCGGGAAGAACAGCCCGGCCGCCTCGGGGCCGCTGCGGGCCATCATGTCGGTGAAGTAGTCCCGGTCGGCGCTGACCACGGCGATCCAGGTGGTCCGGGCCGGCGGCTGCGCCGGGGGCGCGGCCGGGGTCTGGGGCGGCTGCGGGGCGGCCGAGGGCGGGGCCAGCCGGAAGGAGGTCGGCGACTGGTCCGGCGAGCGGCCCGGGTCGGGCTGGGCGTAGACCGGCCCGGTGTGCTCCGGGCCCTCCGGCTCGGGGAAGCCCACCGTCTGCGGGAAGGCGGGCGGCGGCGGGTAGCCGTAGCCGGCCTGCTGGGTGGGCTGCGCACCGTGCGCGGGCGGCGCACCGTGCATGGGCTGCGCGGGGTGCCCCGGCTGCGCGGGCGGCGGCGGGGGAGGGCTCTGCGGGAAGGGCGCGGGCGGCGGGTAGCCGTAGCCGCCCGACGGCGGGGCCTGGCGCTGCGAGGGGGCGGACAGGTCGAAGTCGTACCCGCACTCCTCGCAGTACCGGCCGGTCTGAGGGGTGCGGCAGATCGGGCAGGTCACCAGCCCGGCCGTGGCCTGCTGGTACATCCCGGCCGGGGGCGCCTGCGGCGGGCCGGGCGGCGGCGCGGGCTGGTAGGACGGCGGCGGGGGCGGGGTCGGGGACCCCCCGAACGTCCCCGCTCCGGGCACGCTCACGCCGGGCGGTGGGGTCATCGGGAAGCCGCAGAAGTCGCACCAGTCCTCGGCCTGCGACTCGTGTCCCCTCGGGCAGATCGGCATCAGTAAGTCCCCCACACTCCAGCAGGTCCGGTCAGACCGGGCGAACCGGTCACTTCTTCACCCGTACGGTTTTCGTGGACCGGGTCTCAAGGGTCATCGAGTCGGCCGCGCTCACGTTGTTACGGAACCGAACCGTACCCTCCTTCGGGTCGAGCACGTCGACCACCTTCTGCAGCAGCTTGAACGTGCCGTCGTTGCCGGTGGCGTGGGCGATCCGCACCGCCGCGCCCAACTTGGCCGTGGCGCGGTCGAGATCACCCGCGCGGTGGGCCTCCAGGCCCTCCTGGATGGAGCTGGCCAGCTCGGCCTGGCCGGTGTAGTGCGCGACCTGCGGGCTGATCCGGGTGGAGGAGGCCAGGTCGTCCGTCCAGACCGCGCGGACCAGCCCCTGCGAGAGCACCTCGGTGGTGCCGTCCGGCAGCGGCAGCACCAGGCTGATCCGGGCGGCCAGCATCTCGTTGCCGACCGCCGCCGAGGGCACCTCGACGCACACGTGGTAGTCGCGGCTCTCGTCGCCCCAGGCGCCGGTCGGGTAGTCCCCGGCGCGCGGCCCGGCCTCGGTGCGGCGGGCGGTCAGGTCGGCCACCTCGGGGGCGACCTGCTTGACGTACTTGACCACCGCGTTGGCCGGGGTCCAGACCCGCAGCGCGACGTCCGCGACGGACTTGTTCATCGCGCCGGTCATCATCGAGCGGAAGTCCTCGGCCAGCCCGTCCGGCTCGGCGACGATGTCGGCGGTGCCGAGCAGCGCGCCGGCGATCTTCTTCAGCTCCGGGACGTTCCAGTTGGTGCCCACGCCCCGGCAGTCGGCGGTGAAGCGGCCGCTCACCCGCGCGAGCGCCTGCTCCAGCTCGGCCGGGGTCTCGTGCTCGTTCTTGCCGTCGGTGAGCAGGATGGCGTGCCGCAGGACGGCCTCGGGGCGGCTGCGGAAGAGCTGGTCGGTCAGCGTGAGCCAGGTGCCGATGGCGGTCCCGCCGGCCGCGGAGAGCTTGCGCAGCGCCTGCTTGGCCTGCTCCCGGGTGTCGGCCGAGGAGACGGCCAGGCGGCCGGTGGCCGGGTAGATCTCGCGGGCCTCGTGGGTGCCCGCGACCACGGCGAAGGCCACGCCGTCGCGCAGGGTGTCGATGGCCGCCGCGGTCGCCTTGCGGGCGTTCTGCAGCTTGGTGGCCGGGTAGTCCATCGAACCGGAGCAGTCGATCATGATCACCACGGCCGAGCCGTCGCCGGGCTCGTGGCCGGCCGGGTGCTGCCCCGCGCGCTGCGCCGGTACGGCCCCGGTGCCCGCTCCGCTCGCCGTGACGGTGACGATCGCGTTCACCTCGCGGGCGCCCACGGCCAGGTACTCGTTCTGGAAGATGTCGACGGCGAAGTTCGGCCGGGACACTGACATCGGGTGCTCCTGTCGGAAGGTTCGGATGCCGGGGAGTGCTGAAGGTGGGTCAGGCGGTGGGGGTGATCGGCAGCACGGCGACGGTGATGTTGTCGTGCCCGCCCGCCGCGATGGCGAACTGCACCAGCTCCTGGGCCGCCGCGAGCGGAGCCGTCCGGGCGTCGGTGCGGACCACCTCGGCGAGGTCGGTGGCGGCCTCCGCGTAGTTCCACAGGCCGTCGGAGCAGATCAGCACCACGCCCGGCACGTGCGGGGTGAAGCTCACGGTGTGCGGGTCCAGCTCCTCCGCGTCCGCGCCGAGCCAGCCGGTGATCGCGTGGGCGCGCGGGTCGGCGTAGGCCTCGGCCTCGGGCATCAGCCCGGCGGCGACCACCCGGGCCGCCCAGGAGTCGTCCTCGGTGAGCCGGTACGGCTCCGCGGCGGCCCGGTCGTCCGGCACCCAGTAGGCCCGGGTGTCGCCGACCCAGCCGATGGTCACCGCCCCGGCGGCCGAGACCGCGCCGACGTAGGTGCAGGCCGGGGCGCCCAGGCTGCGCCCGGAGGCCTGCCGCCCGTCCGCCCGGCCGTCGTGGGCCAGCGCCGTGACGGCCCGGGCCGCCTCGCCGATCGCCGCCCGCATCGCCGAGCCCGGCTCGGCCCCCCGGGTCAGCGAGGAGCGCAGCGAGCCGGCCGCCGCCTCGACGGCGGTGGCGGAGGCTTCGTCCGGCCGGGCGGACGAGGAGACGCCGTCGCAGACCACCGCGAAGACGGCCGCCTCGCCGCCGGGCAGCGTGGTGCGGGCCAGCGCGAAGGCGTCCTCGTTGCGGTGGTGGCGCAGCCCCCGGTCACTCACCCCCGCGACCCCGGCCAGCTCGCGCTCCTGGTGGTCCCGGGGCCGCGGCTGGCTGCCGCCGCAGGCCTCGCAGTAGCCGTCCGGGGCGACGTCGGCCGCGCCGCAGTGCACACACACCACCGCCGAGCCGGTGGCGGCAGTGCCGGGGCCCGGCGGCGCCTGCAGGCTGAGCCCGCAGACGCCGCAGAAGGCGTCCTCCTCGTCCCAGGACAGGACACACTTCGGGCACACGGTCTGCTGAGGCATTCGGTTCACACCCACGTCCGTGGGCGGGCCCGGTTCGCCCGCTCCACCATCTCGATCCTGATCTCGGCACGGTCGGACAACCGTGCCAGTACCCGGTAGGACTGCTCCAGGGCGAACCGTAGTTCCCGTTCGTCCGCCGGGTGTCCGAGCACCTCGACGGTGCCGGTCCGGCCGCTCGCCCCCGCGCGGACCCAGGCCAGCGCGCTGTCGAGCACCTCCACCGAGAGTTCCTCGCGCCGCCGGGCGTCCAGGGTGAGCGCCGCGAGCTGCTCGGAGCAGCGGGCCAGCTCGGGCCCGAGCGCCTCGCCGGGCAGCCGCCCGTGCAGCCGGGCGCGCACGGCGCCGATCCGGGCGGCGGTGTAGTGGGTGGAGGCCTCGGGCACCGTTTCCAGGGCCAGCACCGCGCCGTCCCGGTCCTGCTCCGCCAGCCGGACCCGGGCCAGCCCGAAGGCCGCGCTCACGTAGCCCCGGTCGGTGGTGGCGACCAGCTGGTAGTACTCGGTGGCGTCCGCCCACTCGCCGAGCAGCTCGGCGGCGACGGCCAGCGCGAGCTTCGGGGTCGGCTCGCCGGGGAAGGCGTCGTACAGCGCGTCGAAGGCCTCGGCCGCCTCCTCGCCCCGCCCGGCGGCCAGCGCGGCCAGCCCCCGGTACCAGACCACCCGCCAGTCCTCGGGGTGGTCGCGCTCCAGCTCGGCCAGCGCCCCGGCGGCGGCCTCGTGGTCGCCGAGCTCCAGGTGGGCCCGCAGGGCGCGCAGGGCCAGCTCCACCGAGGCCGCGCCGGCTCGGTCGAGGGCGGCCAGGACTTCGGCGGGCGATCCGGCCAGGCCGGTGAGCAGGCCCGCGTTCGGGTCCGCCGGGTCCACCCGGGGCAGCGGCAGGGCCAGTGCGGCGGCGGCCGGGTCGACCGGAGCCCCCGTCAGTTCGGTGTCCACCACCCGCAGCTCGGGCCCGAACAGCCGGGAGAGCGCCGGGCGGGCCTGCCCGTCCCGGCGGCTGAGCACCTCGCGCAGCACGCCGGTGAGCTGGTCGGCCATCTCCTCGGCGGAGGCGAAGCGGCGGGCCGGGTCCGGGTCGGTGGCCCGGGTGAGGAAGCGGTAGTACGACTCGTACTCGGTGAACACCGGCACCGCGTCCTGGTCGGGCAGCGAGTACCGGTAGGTGGAGTTGTAGCCCTGGAAGTCGAAGGTCAGCACGGCCAGGGTGCGGGCCACGGTGTAGAGGTCCGAGGCGGGCGAGGGCCCGTCGGTGGCGATCTCCGGCGCCTGGTAGCCGACGGTGCCGTAGATCGGGCCGTCGTCGTCGAAGCGGCGGACGGCGCCCATGTCGATGATCTTGAGCGAGTCCTCGCTCTGGATCACGTTGTCGATCTTGAAGTCGCAGTAGACCAGCCCGCGGGAGTGCAGGTAGCCCAGCGCGGGCAGCGCCTCCAGGGCGTACGCGATCGCCTGCTCGACCGGGAGCGGGTCGCGGTGGCCCTCGGGGGTTCGGCGCTCGCTCAGGATGTCCTTCAGCGACTTGCCGCCGACGTACTCCATCACGATGTAGCCGTCCACCGAGCCGCTGCGCAGGTCCGGGTGTTCGACGAAGTTGATGATGCGGACGATGTTCGGGTGGTCCACCTCGGCCAGGAAGCGGCGCTCGGCGATGGCCACCGCGAGGGCGTCCCGGTCGCCGGTGTCCAGCAGGCCCTTGAGCACCACCCAGCGGTCGCTGACCCGGCGGTCCTGGGCCAGGTAGATCCAGCCGAGCCCGCCGTGCGCGAGGCAGCCGAGCACCGCGTACTGGCCGCCGACCAGATCGCCCTCGCGCAGCTTGGGAGTGAAGGAGTACGGCGTGCCGCACTTGGTGCAGAAGCCGTCCGGGCGGCCCGGGACACCGTTCTTCTCCCGGCCGACCGGGGCCTCGCAGCTGCTGCAGAACCGCCTGCGCTCGGGCACCGAGGGGTTGGCCAGCACGGCGGTGGCCGGATCCTGCGGGGGCACCGGCGGCACGGTGACCAGGCCGCTGCCCAGGTTGCCGCGCCGCCCGGAGCCGGTGGAGTGGGTGGGCGTGGCACGCACCGACGGGCCACTGCCGGTCCGTCCGCTGCGCCCGCTCCGGCCGCTGCGGCCCGAGCGGCTGGACCGGCCGCTGCGGCCAGAGGGGGCCCAGGCCTCGGTGGCCGTGGCGGCGGCGGGCAGGGGTGCGAGCCCGCACTCGTCGCAGTAGCCGTCCGGGTCGACGGTGCCGCCGCAGCCGCTCCGGCCGCACGCGCTGCCCGGTCCGCCGGCCGCAGCCGCAGCGGCCCCCGAGGAGGGCGGAGCGGTCACCGGGGTCAGCCCACACTCGTCGCAGTAGCCGTCCGTATCGATCGTGCCGGAGCAGTCCGGCCGTCCGCACGCCTCGCCCGTCATCCTCGCGCCCCCTGTCCGTCCTGGCCTTGCTCGTCCTGAATGCCCTGCTGCGGGCCCCCCGCCTGCGCGGCCGCCGCCGGGCGCAGCGCCTGCTGGAACCGCGCCACCGCGTCGGCCCCCGCGCGCAGGTCGCACGGCGCGCTCCACAGCAGCCAGCGGGCCTTCTCGAACCGCTCGACGACCTCCGGGTCCTCCGCGACCCCGAGCCGGGCGGCCATCGCCTTGTACGCCTCCAGCCGCCCGCGCAGCTCGGCCCGGACGGCCAGCGGCGCGGCGACCTCGGTGAGCGACTGCCGGGCCCGGGAGAGCTCCTTGGCCGCGGCGTCCTCCAGGGTGTCGAGCAGCGGCGCCAGCCGGTGCCACTGCCCGCTCTGCTGCAGCTCGGCCGCCAGCGCGATCCGCTCGCGCAGCACCGAGGCCGGGCCGGGCACCGCGGGCACCTCGGTGGCGGCGATCTTCGCCAGCACCTCGCCCCGGGCCCGGCGGGCCTCCGCCAGGGTGGCGTCCGCCCGCTGCACCAGGTCGCCGACCGACAGCAGCCGCTCGTGCGCCTCGTCGCGCAGCCGCAGCAGCCCCTCCAGCTCGACCCGCAGGCCGTCCAGCGCCCGCCCGGCCCGGTCGAAGCGCTCGGTGTCCACGGCGCCGCCGGGAGCGGGCCGGCCGGGACCGCCGTCGCCCTGCTGAGGCACCCGGCCCGGCCGCCAGAGCGCAAGCGGATCGGCCCGCACCTCCTCCCGAAGGCCCGTCAGCTGCGTCTCCAGCTCGGCCAGGTCGTCCGCCATCGGGTGCGCCCCGGGCCGGACCCCGACCGAGACGGCGAGCATCCGCACCCGCCCGAGCTCGGCCAGCAGCAGGTCTATCCGGGTGGGCAGCGCGGACCACACCGCGTCGGCGGCGGCCACCACCTCGAGCACGGTCGCGTACCAGCCGTTCATCCGCTCGACCAGCTCGGCCAGGCTCACCTGCTCGACCAGTCGGGCCGGGGCCAGGCCGCCGGCCCCGGGCAGCTGGCTGCCGGGCACGTTCACCACGGCGCCGCCGAGCAGCTCGCTCAGCTCGGCCAGCTCCGGCCCGCTCGGCCGGGTGCGGCGCGAGCGCACCGCGCGGGCCGAGGCCAGCGCCTCGGCGTAGCGGTCGAACAGCGACCAGAGCAGCCCGAGCCCGTGCTCGGCCACCGCCCAGCGCTCCTGGGTGCGGCCGGTCAGCACCGCGCCGTCGAGGAGCCGTCGGCCGGGGTGCTCCTGCAGGGTGAGCAGGGCGGCCTCGACCGCGTCTCGCTCGGCGCTGAGACGGGCCAGGGCGCGGTCCACCTCTTCGCGGCTCATCGCCGATGCGGGCACGCGGGGCGTCCTTTCAGGGTGTCCGGGTCGGTCACGGCAGGTACGGGGTCGGGTCGGTGCCCATGCTGGCGGCCAGCCAGTGCTGGTAGCTCGCCTGCCAGCCACCGTCGGAGCGGTAGTCGGCCAGCACCTGGTTGACCCGGGCGACGAGGTCGGTGTTCTCCTTCTTCATCGCGATTCCGGTGTAGGCCGGGGCGATCTGCTCGCCGGCCAGCTCCACCGTCGGGTCCTGCGAGGTCTGCGCGGCGGCCAGCGTGGTGTCGGTCAAGGTGGCGTCCACCTCGCCGAGTTGCATCAGCACCAGGCAGTCCAGCTGGTTGGCGACTATCCGCACCGAGGCCGTGCCGTGCGGGTTCGCCTTCAGCTCCGTCTGCGAGGAGGACTGGTCGGCGGCGCAGGCCCGCTTGCCCCGCAGGCCCTGGTCCACCGAGGTGACGTGGGCCGACTTCGGCACCACCAGGCGCTGCCCGGAGGAGAAGTAGGGGACGGAAAAGGCGACCTGCTGCAGCCGGTCGCAGGTGATCGTCATGGTGCGGGCGATCAGGTCGACGTCGCCGTTCTGGACGGCCTCGATCCGCTTGGCCGTCGGCACCGTCTTGAGGACCACCTTGTCCGGGTCCCCGAGCAGCGCCTTGGCGATCGCGTGCGCCAGGTCGATGTCGAAGCCCTCGATCCGGCCGGTCTGCGGGTTGCGGTAGCCCCAGTGGTAGCTGTTCTGGTCCACCCCGACGATCAGCTTGCCGCGCTGCTTGATCGCCCGGATCTTCGAGCCGCTCTCGTCCCGGCTCGGCGGCAGGCTGCTGCGGGTGTCGCAGCTCCCCGCCGCGGCCGGGGCCGCCTCGGGCCGGGCCGCGGCGGGGGCGTCCGCCCCCTGTGAGCTGCCCGCGCCGAGCAGCCCGGCGGCCAGCGCCACCACGGTCACCAGCGCTCTGTTCCGTACTCCACGCATGCCCTGCCCCCCGTCTACCGGTACTCGGCCAGCCGTCGGCCGAGGCCGACCACCACTCCCGCGGCGCCCAGCGCCGCGAGCACCACCGCGCCGCCCGCCAGCGCGGTCCACCACCCGCCGACGCCCCGGGCCGCCGAGCGGAACGCGGCCTGCTCGACGGTGGCCGCGTCGGCCAGGTGCTGGTCCAGCGCGGCGAAGGCGGCGTCCGAACTGTCCGAGCCGGGGCCGATCACGGCCTTCAGTGCGGTGTCGTAGTCGCCCGCGTCGTTGGCGGTGGCGGCCGCCTGGTGCTTGGCGGTCCAGTTCTGGAACGCCGTACGGGCCGCCGTGAGCGCCTGGACGGAGCCTTCCGGAGCGCCCTGCCGTGCCTGGTCGAGCTGCCCGCCGGACAGGGCCTTGGTGTCGGCCGCCCAGTCGGTGGTGTACTGCGTGGTGGCGCCCCGGGCGACCAGGTCGAGATTCTCCGCCGCCCGCGCCTGCAGCGCCGAGAAGCGGGCCTGGTCGAGTGCCCGCAGCGGCCGGGCCGCGTGGTCCCGGCTGTCACCGAGCCCGCTCTGCGCCGCCGCACCGGCCGTCGCCAGCCACCCGAGGGTCAGCACCACGGCCGCGGTGGCGCCGAGCATCCCGATGTTGAACACCCGGTTGGTCCGGCGCAGCAGCAGGACCTGACACCACACCAGGGCGGCCAGGGTCAGCACCCCGAGCCCGGCGGCCAGGTACGGCAGGCCCAGCGCGTCCTCGTAGTCGGCGTCCAGCCGCTTGCGCTCGTCGTCCACCAACTGCTGGGCGGTCGGCAGCATGGTGGTCCGCATCAGCTCGGAGGCGTGCCGCAGGTAGGCGCCGCCGAGCGGCAGGCCCTGCCGGTCGTACGTCCCGGCGGTGGCCACCAGGGCCGAGTACACCGGGAGTTGCTGGTTCAGCTTGGCGATCGAGCCCTGTGCCGCGGAGCTGGTGTCGGTCCGGGCCGCCGCCTCGGTGAGCAGCCGGCCGGCCTTCGCCAGGTCGTCCTGGTAGCGCTGGTGCACGGCAGCCGGGGCGTTCCCGGCCAGCAGGAAGTTGCCCGCCGCGGTGGTGTCGGCGTCCGCGAGCGAGCGGTAGATCTCCGCGGCGTTCTCGCTCAGCGGCTCGCTGTGCGAGACGACCTGGTCGGTGGCGCGGCCCAGGCCGACCGCCTGCCAGCAGGTGGCCGCGCCCAGGAGCAGCAGCAGGCCGGTCAGCACGGCGCCGGCGAGCCGGAGCCGCCCCGGTGCCGTGCGGGTGCTCTCCCGCAGTCTGCCGGTGGTGCGCCCGAGCAGCCGGCGGGTCGCCGGTGCGGACGGCTGTCGCTGGGCGGGGACCACGGCCTGCTGCTGAACCGGTGTCACCTCGGGTCTCCGTACCGGTGTCGCCACCTCTCCCATCCCCCCTGTGGACCTCGGAGTTGCCGGGCGTCGGCCCGTCGCCAGCAGTATCACCGCGCGGCCCGGGGGTCACACGCGACTTGCGCTGATCTTGAGCTTCCGTCCGCATGTGGTGCTGTGACGGGCGACGCGGGATGCACCCTATGCGGTTCCGGGGCGGAGCGGGTAGCGCGGGGGTGACTCGTTCGGCCCATACGATGGGGGCATGCGCCTGCTTGGAACGATCTCCGCCACCCGCCCGCTGCTCGTTGTCGCCGTGCGGGAGGAGGCCGCGTACCTCGGGGACGGCCTGCCGGTGCTGCTGACCGGGATAGGGAAGGTCAACGCCGCCTCGGCGGTCGCCGCCGTGCTGGCACAGGGGGTCAGGCCCGCGTCGGTGGTCAACCTCGGGACGGCAGGGGCGCTGCGGCCGGGTCTCGGCGGCACCCACGAGATCGCCCAGGTGCTCCAGCACGACATCGACACCCCCGTCCTGCACGCCCTCACCGGCCGCAGCTACGGCGCCCCGCTCACCCTCCACGACGGCCCCGGCCTCACCCTCGCCACGGGGGACCTCTTCGTCTCCGACGAGGCGGCGAAGGAGCGGCTGGCGCGGGACGCCGACCTGGTCGACATGGAGGGCTACGCGGTGGCCACCGTCGCCCAGCGGGCCGGCGTGCCGGTACGGCTGGTCAAGCACGTCAGCGACGAGGCCGGTGCCGGGGCGGACCGCACCTGGCGCGAGGCCGTGGACGGCTGCGCGAAGCTCCTGGCGGAGTGGGTGCAGAACGCTTCGCTGTGAGCCGGTTGCAACACCGAGGGGCGCGAGGCCCCGCTCGATCAACTGCGTGCGCGAAGTCGGAAGATGACGGCCTGTCGCCTCCCGTCTCGCGCAGTTCCTCGCGCCCCTCGACAGTGCAACTGGATGCCGTCACTCGGCTGCGGCCAGCAGGGCCTTCGTGGTGGTGACCTTGGCGAAGCGCATCGAGTGCAGGGCGGCCGCGGTGGCCCGGGCCAGGTCGGCGGCGGGGACGGTGGTGCCGTCGGGGGTGGCCATGTCGACGGTGTGCATGGCGTCGACCGGGAAGACCACGTCGTAGCCGAGATTGCCGCCCATCCGGGCGGTGGTCTCGTTGCAGACGTTGGTCAGGATGCCGATGAGCACCAGCTGCTCGGCACCCCGCTCCTGCAGCCAGGCGTGCAGGTCGGGGGTGCCGTAGAAGGCGCTGTTGACGGTCTTGGTGATGTGCAGGTCCGGCTCGACGGCCGCCACGTACGGCTTGAGCGCGTAGCCCGGGGTGCCCGGCTGCAGCGGGCCGCTCGCGGAGCCGTGCTGGACGGTGACGACCGGGCGGCCGGTGCGCTGCCAGGCGTCGATCACGGCGGCCATGTTGGCGTCGGCGTCGGGGTTGTCGCGGGGGCCGAAGGCGGCGCGGTCGTCGAAGCCCTGCTGGACGTCGATCACCACCAGGACGGCGTCGTCGGTGAGCTGGAGCGGGGCGTCGAAGGCGCTGGTGTTCGTCATGGCTCCATGCTGGCCGCGGGGGAACGGCCCTGGTGAGGGGCTGGACTGCCGCCGGTGGATAGATTCCCGCCATGCGGACTGTGGGGTGCCTGATCTTCGACGGCGTACGGGCCTTCGACTACGCGGTGATCGGGGAGGTGTGGGGCGCCGGCTTCGACCTGCGGGTCTGCGGACCGGCCGGAGCCCGGGTACGGCTCGGCGGTGGTCTCGAGCGGGTGCCGGACCACGGGCTCGACGCGCTGCCCGACTGCGATCTGGTGGTGGTGCCGGGGGTGGAGGACCCGCTGGTGCGGCGGCCAGAGGCCGTGCTCGACGCCCTGCGGGCGGTGCGGGAGCGGGGGGTTCCGGTGGCCGGGCTGTGCGCGGGCGCCTTCGTGCTGGCGGACGCCGGGCTGCTCGACGGGCGGCGGGCCACCACGCACTGGCGGCTGGCGGGTGCGCTGGCCGAGCGGCATCCGGCGGTGACGGTCGAGCCGGAGGTGCTCTTCACCGGGGACGGCGAGGTGTGGACCTCGGCCGGGGTGGCCGCCGGGATCGACCTGTGCCTGCACCTGGTGCGGGCCGCGCACGGGCAGAGGGTGGCGGCGGGGATCGCGCGGGCGATGGTCACCGCGCCGTTCCGGGCGGGTGGCCAGGCCCAGTTCATCCCCTCGCCGGTACCGCTGCCCGCTGCGGGCGGCGATCCGTTGGCGGCGGTTCGGGAGGCGGCGCTCGGCTCTCTCGAACGTCCCTGGACGGTGGGGGAGCTGGCGCGGATCGCGGTGATGTCGGAGCGGACGTTCGCGCGGCGGTTCACCGAGGCGACGGGGGTGCCGCCGCTGCGGTGGCTGCTGGAGCAGCGGGTGCTCGAGGTCCAGCGGCTGCTGGAGGAGACGGAGTCGGGGGTGGGGCAGATCGCGGCGCGGTGCGGCTTCGGCTCCGCCGTGTCGCTGCGGGCGGCGTTCGTGCGGCGCGTGGGGGTGACGCCGTCGGACTACCGGCGGACGTTCGGGCGTTGACGCTCCGCGCGAGGGGCACTTGCACTATTTGGGGGCGCGAGGAACTGCGCGCTGCGGGAGGCAGCCCGCCGTCGTCTTCCGATCTCGCGCAGTTCCTCGCGCCCCCGAGCAGATGGTGCAACCGGCTCAGAGTGCCTTGGTGAAGGCGGCAGCAGGGCGGGCCGCGCCCGTGGACGGTTCCTCGTAGTGGGTGCGTAGCCGGGTCTGGGCCTCCGGGGCTGCTCCCAGGTGGTCGAGGCCGAGGAGGGCCGCTCCGAGGACGGGTGGGGCGATGACGATGCGGGGGACGGCGAGGGGGGCGGCGGCGGTGAGGCGGGTGCGGATGTTGTCGATCAGGAGGGGGTGGCGGGAGGCGAGGACACCGCCGCCCAGGACGACGGGGGCTTCGACGTCGAGGAGGTCGAGGCGGGTGAGGGCGATGACGGCGAGCCGGGTGATCTCGTCGGCCTGACGGTCGATCAGGTCGAGGGCGACGGAGTCGCCGGAGGCTGCCTCGGCGAAGAGCAGCGGGACGATCTCGTGCAGCCGGACGTCCTCGATCGCCCCCAGGTGCACCGCCTCGGCCACCGCCATGGTGCTGGGCCGGTCGAAGTGGTCGGCGATGGCGCGGGCCAGGCCGGTGGGTCTGCCCCGGCCGTCCTCGGCCCGGTGCGCGAGCCACAGGCTCTCCGCGGCCAGCCCGGCCCCGCCGCCCCAGTCGCCGGTGAGCATGCCGAGCGCGGGGAACCGCGCCGTCCGCCCGTCCGGCAGCAGCCCGACGCAGTTGATCCCGGCGCCGCAGACCACCGCGACCCCGAGCGGCCGCTCGGTGCCCGCCCGCAGCAGGCCGAAGGTGTCGTTGGCCACCGCGCTGCTCAGTCCCCACGGCTGGGCAGTGATGGCGGCAAGGAGCTGCTCCTCCTCGACGGGGAGGTCGGCGTTGGCCAGGCAGGCGCTGACGTGGCCGGCCAGCGGCCGCCCGCCGAGGGCGAGCCCGGCCTGGGCGGCCACGGCCGCGACCAGCGGGGTCAGGGCGCCGACCGCCGCCTCGGCGCCGACCCGCTGGGGCTGGAATCCGCCGCCCCGCGCGGTGCCGAGCACCTCGCCCGCCGTGCTCACCAGCGCGACGTCGGTCTTGCTGTTGCCGGCGTCGATGGCGAGGACGCCGGGGAGCTGTTCAGTGTGGTCCATCGGGTCTGGAGGTCCCTGCTCGTCACGTGTCCCGGCCGCTGCGGCCGGGAGGGGGTTGGCGCCCGTGCGGGCCTGCGTCAGGCCCAGGGGAGGTGCGCCTTGTTGTGGGCGAGCAGCCGGTCGGTGAGCTGCTCGGCACGGTCGAGCTGGCCGACCAGCGGGTGGGCGAGCAGCGCGTCGAAGACCCGGTCGCGCCCGCCCTTGAGGGCGGCCTCCAGGGCCAGCTGCTCGTACGCGGTGACGCTCGCGATCAGCCCGGCGTACAGCGGCTCCACCGGCCGCTGCGGCAGCGGGCGCACACCGTCCGGGCCGACCGACGCGGGCACTTCGATCACCGCGTCGTCCGGGAGGAAGGGGAGCACGCCGTCGTTGCGGGTGTTGACCACCTGGACGGAGGAGCCGCCGCCGGTGCCCAGCAGGGCCGCGATCAGCTGCACGGCGGCCTCGGAGTAGAAGGCCCCGCCGCGCTTGCCGAGCAGCTCCGGCTTGGTGTCCAGCGCCGGGTCGGCGTACAGCTCCAGGAGTTCGCGCTCGATCGCGGCCACGGCCGCCGCCCGCGAGCCCTTGACCTTGAGCTCCGCCACCACGGCGTCGTGCTGGTAGAAGTACCGCAGGTAGTAGGAGGGGACGACGCCGAGCCGGCGGATCACCGGGAGCGGCAGCAGCAGGTCCTCGGCGATCTCCTGGCCGAAGCCGTCGAGGAGTTCGGGCAGCACCTCGCGGCCGGTCGCGGCGCCCGGGGCGTCGAGCAGGGTGACGCCGCGCTCCCAGGTGAGGTGGTTGAGGCCGACGTGGTCCAGGCGGACCAGCTCGGGGTCGACGCCCAGGTGGGCGGCGAACTTGCGCTGGAAGCCGATCGCGACGTTGCACAGGCCGACGGCCTTGTGGCCGGCGGTCTGCAGCGCCCGGGTGACGATGCCGACGGGGTTGGTGAAGTCGACGATCCAGGCGTCCGGGTTGGCCCGGCGCACCTGCTCGGCGATGTCCAGCACCACCGGTACGGTGCGCAGCGCCTTGGCGAGCCCGCCCGCGCCGGTGGTCTCCTGCCCGACGCAGCCGCACTCCAGCGGCCAGGTCTCGTCCTGGTCCCGGGCGGCCTGCCCGCCCACCCGCAGCTGGAGCAGCACGGCGTCCGCCCCGGCCACCCCGGCCGTGAGGTCGGTGGTGGTGGTGACCAGGCCGTCGTGGCCCTGCTTGGCGAAGATCCGCCGGGCCAGGCCGCCGATCAGCTCGAGCCGCTCCGCGGCCGGGTCGATCAGCACCAGCTCGGCGATCGGGAGGCTGTCGCGCAGCCGGGCGAAGCCGTCGATCAGCTCCGGGGTGTAGGTCGAACCGCCGCCGACGATAGCCAGTTTGAGAGCCATCAGCCCTTGACCCCTGTCAGTGTCACGCCTTCGATGAAGGCCTTCTGTGCGAAGAAGAAGAGGATGATCACCGGGGCCATCACCAGCAGGGTGGCCGCCATGGTGAGGTTCCAGTCGGTGTGGTGCGCGCCCTTGAAGGACTCCAGGCCGTAGCTGAGCGTCCAGGCGCCGGGGTTCTCGCTGGCGTAGATCTGCGGGCCGAAGTAGTCGTTCCAGCAGTAGAAGAACTGGAACAGCGCGACGGCGGCGATGGCCGGCTTGGCCATCGGCAGCACCACCCGCAGCAGGGTGCGCAGTTCGCCGCAGCCGTCGATCCGGGCGGCCTCGATGTACTCCTTGGGGATGGTCAGCAGGAACTGCCGCAGCAGGAAGATCGAGAACGCGTCGCCGAAGGCCATCGGGATGATCAGCGGCCAGAGCGAGCCGGTCAGGTGCAGCTGCTTGGCCCAGAACAGGTACATCGGGATGACGGTGACCTGCGGCGGCAGCATCATCATCGAGATGACCGCCACCAGCGCCAGGTTGCGGCCCCGGAAGCGGAACTTGGCCATCGCGTAGGCCACCGGCACGCTGGAGACCACGGTGAGCAGCGTGCCCGCCCCGGCGTAGACCAGGGTGTTGCGCCACCAGGTGAGGAAGCCGGAGGTCTGCCAGACCTTCAGGTAGTTGTCCCAGTGCCACTCGTGCGGCCACAGGTCGGAGGTGAGCGCCTGCCGGTCGGACATCACCGAGGTGAGGAAGACGAAGACGAACGGCAGGACGAAGAAGAGCGCGGCGGCGATCGCCACGGTGTGGGTGGCCACCCAGTGCAGCGCGGCCCGGCGGCGGGCCACCCGGGCGGCGGCGGTCCTCGGCTGCCCGACGGGCAGGGAAGCGGTCAGGGTCATCAGTCCTCGCTCGACATGAAGCCCGACTTGCGGCGCAAGAGCAGGGAGGTGAAGGCCATCGAGATCGCGAAGAGCACGACGGCCACGACGCAGGCCGAGCCGGTGTCGAAGCGCTGGAAGCCGAGGTTGTAGACCATCTGCGGCAGGGTCCAGGTGGAGCCGTGCGGGTAGCCGGGCTCGAACTGCTGGCCGGAGCCGCCGATCACGCCGCTGGCGACCTTCCCCGCGACGATGGCCTGGGTGTAGTACTGCATGGTCTGGATCACGCCGGTCACCACGGCGAACATCACGATCGGCGAGATGTTCGGGAAGGTGACGAAGCGGAACTTCTGCCAGGGGCCCGCGCCGTCCAGCTCGGCGGCCTCGTACTGCTCCTTGGGCACGTCGAGCAGGGCGGCCATGAAGATGACCATCAGGTCGCCGATGCCCCACATGGCGAGCATGGTGAGGGCCGGCTTGGACCAGGTGGGGTCGGTGAACCAGCCGGGCTGCGGCAGCCCGAGCTCGCCGAGCAGGTGGTTGACCGGGCCGGTGCCGGGGTTGAGCAGGAAGGCGAAGGCCATCGTGGCGGCCACCGGCGGGGCCAGGTAGGGGAGGTAGAACAGGGTGCGGAAGAAGCCGACCCCGGTCTTCAGTCTGGTGATCAGCAGCCCGATGCCGAGGCCGAAGAGCACCCGCAGGGTCACCATCACGACGACCAGCCAGAGCGTGTTGCCCAGGCCCTGCCAGAAGAACGGGTACTTGGTGAAGACGTAGGCCCAGTTCTTCAGCCCGGTGAAGGTCGGGGCGGTGAACCCGTCGTACTTCATGAAGGAGAAGTAGACGGTGGAGACCAGCGGGTAGACGAAGAAGACGCCGAAGCCGATCAGCCAGGGGGAGAGGAAGGCCAGGGTGCGGGCCGTCTCCCGGCGGCGCTTGCGCTTCAGCGCGGGCGCCGCCGGGAGGGGCTTGGAGATCGGAAGTGCCATGAGGTGCCTGCTACTTGGCCTGGTCAACGGCCGCGTCGATCTCCTTGGCCGTCTTCGCGAGACCGCCCTGGAGGTCGGTCTGCTTGCCGGACTCGTAGTCGTAGCCGAAGTTCTGCAGGCTCAGCTGGTACGCCCCGCCGTTGACGGAGGCCGGGGTGGTGCTGGAGGCGGGGTTCTTCGCCACGTCCAGGAAGGTCTTGAAGTTCGGGTCGTTCAGCAGCTTCGGCGAGTTGAGCGCCTCGATGGTGCTCGGCACGTTGTGGATCGCGTCGGCGAAGCTCACCACGGCGTCGGTGTTCGTCGTCAGGTACTTGACGAACTCCCAGGCGGCGGCCTGCTTCTGGCTGGTGCGGGCGATGCCGATGATGGTGCCGGTCTGGTAGCCGCGGCCGTAGCTGGCGGCCTGGTCGTCCGGCACCGGGAAGGGCGCGGTGGCCCAGTCGAAGCCGACCTTGTCGGCGGCCAGCGAGGCGGTGCGCCACTCGCCGTCGATCGCCATCGCGACCTGGCCGGTCTCGAACGGGTTCTTGGCGCTCATCTCGTCGCCGAAGGCGGAGCGGAACTTCTCCAGCTTGGCGAAGCCGCCCAGCTTGTCGACCAGGCCCTTCTGCCAGGTGAACATCGCGGCGACCTTCGGGTCGGTGGCGATGTTCGACTTGCCGTCCGAGCCGAAGTACGAGGCGCCGTACTGGCCGAGGAAGTGCGCGGGGGAGGACTCGTAGCCGTGGAAGGTCGGCATGAAGCCCAGCTGCTTGTAGCCGTCGCCCTGGGCGACGGTCAGCTTGACGGCGTCGGCCTCGAACTCGCTGAAGGTCTTCGGCGGGTCGGTGATCCCGGCCAGCTTGAAGGCGGCCTTGTTGTAGTACAGCCCGTACGCGTCGCCCAGCAGCGGCAGCGAGCACTGGTTGCCCTGGAACTGCGAGTAGTTCAGCATCGCGGCCGGGAAGGTCTTGGCCGGGTCTATGCCGTCCTTCTTCAGGAACGGGTTGAGGTCGGCCCAGACCTTCGCCGAGCAGAACTTGCCGACGTTGTCGGTGGTGAAGGAGGAGACCACGTCCGGCGCGTCCGGGCCGCCCGCGCGCAGCGCCTGCTCGCTCTTGTCGTCGGCGATGTTGTCGACGACCTTCACGTGGATGTTGGGGTGCGCCTTCTCGAAGGCGGCGACGTTGTCGTTGATCGCCTTCTTCTCGTTGTCCTGGTTCCACCCGTGCCAGAAGGTGATCGTCACGTCCTTGCCGGGGGCCGAACCGTCCGTGCTGCCGCCGGAGCCGGTACCGGTGCAGGCGGTGGCGAAGAGGGCGATGACGGCGCCGGTCGCGGCGGCGAGCATCCGGCGGGATCTGCGGGGGGTGTGCACTGGAGGGTCCTCCTGGGGGTACGGGAGCAGGCTTCATCGCCCGTCGGCCCGTGCTGGGGGGATGGGAGTTGGTGCAGGGAGAACAGGTGGAGCGGAGAGGTCAGTGGGTGGAGAACACCGCTTCCCGAGCGGTGGCGAGCGCGCGTTGCAGCGCGCCGTGCAGGACGGGCGAGCCGGGCACGGTGCTGCAGCGCACCTCCGGCCGGGGGATGGAGATGTGGGCCAGGGCCTCCTCGACGAGCCCGCGCAGGCGGTCGCCGCCGGCGGTCGGGATGCCGCCGGAGATCACCACCAGTTCGGGATCGACCACCGAGGCGATCACGGCCAGCCCGACGGCGAGGCGCTCCGCCAGGGTCTCGAGGAAGCGGTCACCGCTGCCCGGGGTTTCGAGCGCGAGGGCGATCGCCTGCTCGGCCGTGGGCGCGGCCAGCCCGTGCTCCTGGGCCAGCGCCAGTACGGCGGGGCCGCCGGCCAGTTCCTGGAAGCCGCCGGAGTTCTTCCGGCGTTGCTTGTGGACCACCGGTGCGCCGGGCACCGGCATGTAGCCGACCTCGCCCGCGCCGCCGGTGAAGCCCCGGTGCAGCCGCCCGGCGATCACGATCGCCGCGCCGATGCCCTCCTCGACCCAGAGCAGCACGAAGTCCTCGCAGCCCCGGGCGGCGCCGGAGGACTGTTCGGCGACGGCGGCCAGGTTGACGTCGTTCTCGACGCTCACCGGGGTGCCGAACGCGGCCGTCACCTCGGCGAGCAGCCGGGGCGAGTGCCAGCCGGGCAGGTGCGAGGCGTAGCGCAGCTTGCCGCTGGCCGGGTCGAGCGCGCCGGGCACGCCGACCACCACCTCGCGCAGGCTGCCCGGGGCGAGCCCGGCCGCACGGACGGTCTCGGCGACGGCGGCGGCCGTGCGCTCCACCGTCTCGGCGGCGGGCCAGCCCTTGGTCACCGCGGTGTGCTCGGCCAGCACGACGCCGGTGATGTCGGCGACGGCCACCTTGACCCGGGCCGGGGTGACGTCGAGCCCGGCCACGTACCCGCAGGCCGGGTTCACCTGGTACAGCTGCGCGTTGGGCCCGGGCCCGCCCGCCGTGGTGCCCACCGGCTCGACCAGCCCGGCCGACTCCAGCCGGGCCAGCAGCTGGGAGGCGGTGGGCTTGGACAGGCCGGTCAGGCTGCCGATCTGGGTGCGGGAGAGGGGGCCGTTGGCGAGCAGCAGCTCCAGCGCGGCGCGGTCGTTGATGGCGCGCAGCAGGCTCGGCGTCCCGGCGAGGGGGGTACGGGTGGTGTCGGTCACAGGCCGCATCCTCCTCTGTCGCCGGCCGGGCCCACCGGGCGGGGCCGTGGCGGCCTCTCCGATGAACTGTTAGGAAACTTTCCAATCGCTTCGAGAGGAAGGTAGATCCCGCGTCAGCGCAGTGTCAATGACCCGGTGCGCCCTGGATGCCGAAGCGTTACCGGAAAGCAGTGAGCCCCGCCTCGGGGGCGGGGCTCACCGGGCGGTCGGGCCGTCAGGGGCGGTCCTCCGGGGCCGGCGCCGGGATCGGCTTGGTGGCCAGCGAGCGGGCCGAGGCCGGATCGGCCAGCACCGAGGGCGCGGCCGTCTCCACCGCCGGGGCGGCCGCCACCGCGACCGGCTCCTCCTTGAGCTTGACCCCGGCCAGGTCGAAGGCCGTCTTCAGCCGCTGCCGCAGTGCCCGCCCCACCAGCGCCGACTTGCCCGGCGTGGTCCGGGCCTCGACCCGCAGCACCACCGAGTCCGCCGCGACCGACTCCACGCCGAGGATCTTCACCCGGCCCCAGATCAGCTCGTCGTACGGGGTCTCCTTGCCCAGCTGCTCGGCCGTCTCCCGGATCAGCCCCTCGACCCGCTCCAGGTCCTCCTTGTAGCCGACCTGGACGTCCACCGAGGCGGTGCTCCAGCCCTGGCTCATGTTGGCGATCCGCTTCACCTCGCCGTTGCGGATGTACCAGATCTCGCCGCCCGTGCCGCGCAGCTTGGTGACCCGCAGGCCGACCTCGAGGACGGTGCCGGTGGCCACCCCGGTGTCGATCTCGTCGCCGACGCCGTACTGGTCCTCCATGATCATGAAGACCCCGGAGAGGAAGTCCGTCACCAGGTTCCGCGCGCCGAAACCGATCGCCACACCGGCGACCCCGGCACTGGCCAGCAGCGGCGCCAGGTTGACCCCCAGGGCGGACAGCACCATCAGCGCGGCCGTGCCCAGGATGCTGAAGGAGGCCACGCTGCGCAGCACCGAGCCGATCGCCTCGGAGCGCTGCTGGCGCCGCTCGGTGTTGACCACCCCGCTGTTGGCCAGCAGCCCGCCGAGCCGGCCGAACTCGGCCTCGGTCTCCGAGTGCCGGGTCATCCGCCCTATCAACTGGGTGATCAGCTTGCGCACCACCGCGCGCAGCACCAGCGCCAGCACCACGATGAAGACGATCCGCAGCGCGCCCTCGACCCAGCTCTGCCAGTTGGCGTGCAGCCAGCCGGCCGCCTGCCGGGTGGTGTCCGTGACCTCGCTCGCGCTCGTGGGCACCTTGAGGTCCAGCCGGGGCAGCGGATCGGCGGGCAGGGGGCTGGAACTCGGACTCGGGCTCGGAGAGGCTTCGGCGAGCAGGCCGGTGGCGCGGAACACGTACGGACCCTTCCTGGGGCAGGCGGCGCGGAACACGGCCCGGACCCGGAGGAACGGAGCCGTCCGGCCCAGCTTAGGCCCTACGGCGCGTCACCCTTTCCGGTGCCGGTGCTGGACGAAACGGCGGAAAGGGCCGGGCCGGTGGTGCATCCTGGCCACTGCCTGGGCATACCGGGTATGACAACACCTCCATACAGGTCCGTTACACAGGAGTGGTGGCGCCTCACTGCACGGTGAGGCGACACTGATGGTGATCGCGGCGGAAGCCGCGGTCAACCGCTCGTCCCGGCGCGAGCCACGCGCCGCAGGCGTCCAAGGAGGCCTCCGTGCCGCATGTCCTGGTCCTCAACGCGTCCTACGAGCCGCTCGGCGTCGTTTCCATGCGCCGCGCGCTCATCCTGGTCCTCAACCACAAGGCGGTCAGCCTGGAGGACTCGGGAATCACTCTGCACAGCGCCACCAGCGCCGTCACGGCGCCGTCCGTCGTCCGACTGACCCGCTTCGTGCGAGTCCCCTTCTGCGGGCCCGTCCCGCTCACCCGCCGAGCCCTGTTCGCCCGTGACCACGGGCGCTGCGTCTACTGCGGGGCCGCCGCGACCAGCGTCGACCACGTCATTCCGCGCAGCCGGGGCGGCCAGCACCGGTGGGACAACGTGGTGGCGGCCTGCCGCCGCTGCAACCACACCAAGGCCGACCGCCACCTCACCGAACTCGGGTGGCGGATGAAGCACGCCCCGGCCCCGCCCAGCGGCCTGGCCTGGCGCATCATCGGCACGGGCCTGAGAGACCCGCGCTGGCGTCCTTACCTGGAGCCGTACGGCGGCATCGAGCAGTTCCGCGAGTACGAGCACCACGACCATCCCGACCACCCCGTCGCCCACCAGGCCGCCGCCGTGCGGTCGCACTCCACCACCCACCGCGGTGAGCAGCCGGAGCCCCTCTCCGCCTGAGCCCCGCCCGATCCGAACGGGCCTGCCCCATCGGTACGCCTCATGGGCCGCCGTTGCACCCCCTCAGCGGGAGCAACGGCGGCCCGCCGTCTTACCCGGCCGCGGTGCCCGGGGTGGGCTGGGTGCCCGGCAGCAGCGGGGGCAGGGAGGGCAGCGGCAGGGAGGGCAGCGGCAGCGCCGGGGGCGCGGGCGGCTGCGGGACCGCCACGGCGTACGCCTCCACGCCCCAGAGCGAGTAGCCGTACTTGGTCGCCCGCGAGACGCCCTGGACCCGGACGTACTGGGTGCCCGGCGCGTCGAAGTGCACCGTCTCGGTGCCGCCCCGCCCGTCGTCCACCTTGGCCACGGTGGTCCAGTGGGTGCCGTCCGCCGAGGTCTGCACCTGGTACGCCGAGGCGTACGCGTCCTGCCAGTGCAGCACCAGCGAGCCGAGCCGGACGGGCTGCGCGAGCTTCAGCTGCACCCAGGCGTCGTCCTTGGCGGGGGAGGACCAGCGGGTCTTCTGGTCCCCGTCGGCCACGGCCGAGGCCGGGAAGTCCGCGGTCTCGTCGCCGGAGGAGGAGGCCGTCGAGCCCGGGGCCAGGTCCGCACCGCCGGTCGGCGGCACCACGTGCACCTGCAGGGTCTGGCGGACGGTCACCGAGCCGACCGTGAAGCTCAGCGGCACCTGGTACGTGCCCGACGGGGTGTCCGGCGCCGCCGTCAGCTGCACCGGAGCGCCCACCTGGGAGCCGCGCGGCACCGTCACGGCGGCCGTCGGCGTCACCGTCAGCCCCTTGGCGGCGGCCGGGACCTCCGCCTTCAGCTCCCCGGTGGCACCCTCCGGGCGGCCCGACTCGAGCACCGCCTTGGTCTGCACCGGGGTGGCCTGCCCGGCCACCACGTCGAGGGCCGGGTCGCTCAGGCTCAGCCGGGCGGCGGGCGTGTCCGCGTACCAGGGCACCACCTGGTTGACCACCGGCGGCTCCCCGCCCGGGGCCCAGAGCAGCCGCATCGCGTCCACCGCGCCCGGCGCGGGCAGCTCGTTGTACCCCGGCTGCACCGTGCCGACGGCCGCCCAGGCACCTGCGCGGCGCACCTCGAGGGTCGCGGTGGCCCGCACCGAGGGGTCGGTCAGCACCGTCACCCGGTCCATCGGCCGGGCCGCGCCCAGCTCGATGGTGAGCGGGGTGTCGGTCGCGGCCGGCGCGGCGGCGGCGCGGTAGGCGGTGTCCGGGTTGCCGTCGAGCACCGAGGCCGGGCCCGAGCCCGGCAGCGGGGCCGGGCCGCCGGAGACGGTGGCCACGGTGTCGCCGGGGGCGGTGATGCTGAAGTCCCGCACCGCCATCCCGGTCTTCTGGCTCGCGGTGGCCCGCAGCCGGACGGCCTTGGCCACCGTGCCGGGCGGGGCGGTGGCGGTGACGTTCTTCTGGTTGTGCACCTTGGCCAGCTGCTTCCAGCCGCCCTCGCCGGTGGTGTACTCGAGCACCCCGTCGTGCAGGTAGTCGTCGGCCGCCGAGGCCGCGTCCGGGCCGTTGCCCCAGGAGCCCATCAGCACGGTGACGCTGCCCAGCGGGCGGCCGGGGCCGAGGTCCAGCCCGACGGCGTCGCCGGTCTGCGGCGGGGCGGAGCTCCAGTAGAAGGTGTCCGGCGCGTCGTCGGTCATCAGCGCGGCGGCGTGGTCGTGCGCGGTGCCCAGCGTGGTGGTCGGGGCGACGGCGCCCGTCTTGACCCCCGACCAGCTGTCGGCCTCGCGCAGCGCGCGGTCCAGGAAGGCGTCGAGCACGCCGGCGCCGACGGTGGCCGTGCCCTGCGCCAGCTGCGCGCGCAGCTGGCGCAGCGCCACCCGGGCCTGCCAGGCCTTGGCGCCGTCACCCCCGTGCTGGGCCAGCAGCATGTCCACCGCCGTCTGCCCGGCCCGGCCGTACGCGCTGAGCCGCGCCAGCCAGGGGGCGGTCTCGGCCCCGATCTCCTGCTGCCCGAGGGCCTGCTGGGCGCCGGCCATGGTGGTGAACGCGTCGCGGACGGGGGCGGCGGCCTTGGTCAGCCCGGCCAGGTCCGGGGTCGCGTTGCCGCTGGCGTCGAGGGCGGCCCAGAAGTGGTCGAGCAGCGGCGTCAGGTAGCCCGACTCGGTGGCGGCCAGCGGCGACGACTGGCTGTTGCCCGCGAGCGCGGTGAGCGCCGCCAGGGCGGCGTCCGAGGTGGTCTGCGTGCGCAGCGCCGCGCGCCAGGAGTCGGCCGGGCGGTAGCCCGCGGGGTTCCAGGCGAAGTCGGCGGCCGTGGCGAGGGGGACGCGGGAGGCGACGGGCTGGCTCATCGCAGCCGTCACCAGCGCGGCCGAGCGGCTCGCCACCTCCGTGTCGCGCCCGCCGTACGCCCCGAGGAAGAGCCGGTCCGGCGCCGAGTCGTTGGCGGGGTAGCTGTCCAGCGTCATCAGCGGGTGGCCCAGCGCGGCGGCCGTGTCGGCGACCTGCCCGGTGGTGATCTTCGCGGGGAAGACCGCCCCACCGCTCCAGGCGATCTGCACGTCCTTGGGCAGCGCGGCGGTGAGCGCCTTCCGGTACGGCGAATCGCCCGAGCGCTGGTACTCCGTCGGCACCACGCTCAGCGGCGCCAGCTCGGGGTGCCTGGCCTGGAACCTGTCCCGCACCTTCGCGACCAGCGCCGCCTGCGCCTTGGCCGCGGCGGCCGGGCCGGTGCCGAAGTTCTTCCGGTCCACCGAGCAGTGCCACTCGGTGTAGCTCACGTCGGTGAACTGCAACTGGAAGGCGCCGAAGCCGAGTTGGCGCAGCTGCTCCAGCTTGGCGACCAGCGCGTCGGCGTCCTTGGCCGAGCTGTAGCAGAGCGACTGCCCGGGGTCGATCGAGTACCCGAGCGTCACGTGGTTGGCCCTGGCCCGGTCGCCGACCTGGCGCAGCTGGGCCGCCTGCCCGTCAGGGTAGGCGTCGCGCCAGCGGGAGAGACGGTACGGGTCGCCGCCAGGGGCGTAGAGGTAGAAGTTCTGCTTCGTCCGGCCGAGGAAGTCCACCTGCTCCAGGCGCTGCCGGGTGCTCCACGGCTCGCCGTAGAACGACTCGGCCAGGCCGCGCAGCGGCGCGCCGCTCGGCCAGTCCCGCACCGTCACGGCGGGGATCGCGGTGCCGGTGTCCGTCGGGGCCAGCAGCTGCCGCAGGCTCTGGACGGCGTTGAAGGTGCCGGCCTGGTCCACCCCGGCGAGCACGATCGCGCCGAAAGTCCCCTCCAGCGTCGGGAGTTGGCCGGTCGCCAGCAGGTACCCGCCGCTCGGCAGGCCGGTGAAGGACGGGCCCTGGGTGTCCTTGTCCCCGGCGGCCACCGACAGGTCGCGCAGCGCCCGGTCCGCCGTCCCGTCGGCGCCCTCGGCGGGGCCGCCGACGTACACCACCAGGGCTCCGGTGACGGGGGTCTGCGACTGGGTGCTCTGCTCGGTGATCTCCGTCGCGCCCGCCTCGCGCAGCACGTCCTTCAGCGCGGCGACGGCGGGGGCGTCCGCCTTGTCGGCCAGCACCAGAGCCACGCTCTTCGGCACCGTGACGGGGGCGCCGCCGGTCTGCATCTCCTGCGGCTTCGGGTAGATCTGAGGCTTGGTCAGGCTTCCGGTGGGGGTCTGCTGCCCGGGCGTGGTGCTGCTGCTCACGGCCTGGCCCACTGCAGCTGTGGCGTACCCGGGCGCGCTGACCACCAGCCCGCCCACCACGGCCGCCGCCGACAGCGTCGCGGCCAGCTGCAGCGCCCGCCGCCTCGGCCCGCGCCGCCGCTCGGCCCGCACCGACTCGAGCAGGGGCTCCGTCCCCTTCAGATCCGCGATCAGCCGGTCCGCCGTCTTCGGCGCCCACTGACGCGCCGTCCGCGCCGTCACCCGCCGCGCCGCCAGCGCCGCCGGATGCCCCAGCACCTCCCGCAGCGCCGCACTCCGCTCGACCGCATCCCGCAGCCGCCGACCAGCAACAACGGACACCCGCGCCTGCACCAGGAGCCTCCTCGCAACCCGCTCGCCAGGCTCCTCATCCCACCGGTTGGCAGGTCCGGTGTCAACGGCACTGCGACGTATGTCTGGTTTGTCCTCTGCGAAGATCTGGTGCTCCCCCGGCACGCCGGTGGTACGCGCACGGCCCGCCCCTCGCCTGACGGCGAGGGGCGGGCCGTGAAGGTGCTGTGCCGGGGTCAGATCACTGGTTGCGGTAGACGGTCGCCACCTGGTCCTTGGTCAGCGTGTAGGGGTAGACACCGACGCCGGCGATGCTGCCTGTCGTCTGGTTGTTGATGGCGGTGTTGGTCTTCACCGCGCCGATGGTCAGCGGACCGGTGGCGTTCCAGGTGTTGCTTGCCGAGTTCGGAACGTTGGCGGTCCCGACGAGGGAGCCGTTCACGTAGAGCGAGACCATGCCATCGGTCGTTCCCGGATCGTAGGTTCCTACGAGGTGAGTCCACTCGGTGGTGGTCGCCTGTCCAGAGGCGCTCTGGGCGATGTACTGAGGAGCGCCGACCCTGTCGCCGCCGGTCACCAGGAACGCCCAGGCGTTCAGGGCCTTGTTGTACTGCAGTGTCCCGCGTCAAGCAGTTGGCAGGTTTTCGGGTTCGGGAAAGTTGGGGACGAGCGGGTCCGCGGCGCCGGTGTGGACGTCGTGGGGCCGGTT
>NZ_JBEOWY010000060.1:0-47880 GCF_040296285.1 Kitasatospora sp. NPDC002227 | reverse complement strand
AACGCTCGGCTGGGAAACCCCAGCCGAGCGTCTGGCTAAACTCCTCGCGGCCTAGACAACCGACCACGTGTTGCAACGACCCCTAGAAACCGCCCACCCGGTACGGGGCCTTCCGCATCCGACGGACCGTCAGATCACAGGTGGTCCAGACCTATTGCCAGGGCTCCGTCACATCCCTACCCTCCAAACAACAGACCTCCGCGGCACCCCGACGGCCCGAGGTCCGCTCCGCCCTGCCCAACCCAGGCAGACCCACCTCCCCACAGGTAGAGGAGCCCCCACCCATGCGCAGACGTCGGTTCCGCCTGCCCCTGCTCGCCGCAGGAGCACTGCTCGCCCCCTTCCTCGCGGTCGCCCTGCCGGGCGCCGCCCATGCCGCCTCGGCCACCGCCTCCTTCGCCAAGGACCAGGACTGGGGCACCGGTTACGGCGGCAGCTACACCATCAACAACGCCACCACCAGCACGATGAACGGCTGGACCCTCGAGTTCGACCTCCCGACGGGCAACTCCGTCGCCTCGCTCTGGAACGCGACGTACACCGCCGCCGCCTCGCACGTGACGGTCAAGCCGCCGAGCTGGCAGACCACCATCGCTCCCGGCGCCACGTACAACTTCGGCTTCAACATCGCCTACTCCGGTGCCTACGCCCCGCTGCTCAACTGCAAGTTGAACGGCAAGCCGTGCGACGGCTCCGGCGGCGACACCCAGGCCCCGACCACCCCGGGCAACCTGCAGGGCACGGCCGGCAACGGCTCGGCCGCCCTCAGCTGGACGGCCAGCACCGACAACGTCGGCGTCGCGGGCTACGACGTGTTCAACGGCTCGGCCAAGGCGGCCACCGTGACCGGCACCAGCGCGACCGTCACCGGCCTGGCGGCAGGCACGTACGGCTTCACCGTGGTCGCCTTCGACGCGGCGGGCAACCGGTCGGCGGCGGCCGGGCCGGTCTCGGTGACGGTGCAGCCCCCGCCGCCGGACACCCAGCCGCCCACCGCCCCCGGCACCCCGACGGTGACCGGCACCAGCTCCAGCAGCGTCTCGCTGAGCTGGGCGGCGAGCACCGACAACGTGGGCGTCGCGGCCTACGACGTCTACAACGGCACCGCCCTCGCCGCCACGGTCACGAGCACCGGCGCCACCGTCAACGGTCTGGCCGCCGACACCCCGTACACCTTCACCGTGAAGGCCCGCGACGCGGCGGGCAACGTCTCGCCCGCCTCCGGCGCCGTGACGGCCCGCACCCAGGCCGGGGGCACCAACCCGGGCGGGGCGATGAAGATCGGGTACTTCACCCAGTGGAGCATCTACGCCCGCGGCTACAGCGTGAAGCAGCTGGACACCTCCGGCAGCGCCGCGCGGCTCAGCACGCTCAACTACGCCTTCGCCAACATCGACCCGACCAGCAAGAAGTGCTTCATCACCAACCACGCGGCCGGCAACGACTCCGACCCGAACGCGGGTGACGGCGCGGGCGACGCCTGGGCGGACTTCGAGAAGGGCTGGGACGGCGGCGCCTCGGTCAACGGCACCACCGACACCTGGGACCAGCCGCTGGCGGGCAACTTCAACCAGCTCAAGGAGCTCAAGGCCAAGTACCCGAACCTCAGGATCCAGATCTCGATCGGCGGCTGGTCCTACAGCAAGTGGTTCTCGGACGCGGCGGCCACCGACGCCTCCCGCAAGGCCATGGTCAGCTCCTGCATCGACCTCTACCTCAAGGGCAACCTGCCCGCGATGGACGGCCGGGGCGGCCCGGGCACGGCGGCCGGGATCTTCGACGGGATCGACCTCGACTGGGAGTGGCCGAACTCCGCCGGGCACCTGGGCAACATCTACAACCCGGCCGACAAGGCCAACTACGTGCTGCTGGCCCAGGAGTTCCGCCGCCAGCTGGACGCGCTGGGCAGCGCCAACGGCAAGCACTACACCCTGAGCGCCTTCCTCCCGGCCGACCCGGCGAAGATCTCGGCGGGCATCGACATCCCCGGCCTGTTCGGCCAGTTCGACTTCGCCACGATCCAGGGCTACGACTACCACGGCGCCTGGGAGACCACCACCAACCAGCAGTCCGCCCTGCACCTGGCCGCCGGTGACCCGGGCCCGTTCCAGTTCAGCTCCGAGATCGCCGTCAACGCGTACGTGAACGGCGGCGCCCCGAAGAGCAAGCTGACCCTGGGCATCCCGTTCTACGGCCGCGGCTGGACCGGCGTCCCGGCGGGCTCCACGCACGGCCTGTTCCAGACCTCGACCGGGCCGGCCCCGGGCACCTACGAGAACGGGTACGAGGACTACCACAAGCTCAAGGACATGGCCACGAGCGGTGGTTACACCATCTACCGCGACCCGGTGGCCGGGTACGCGTACATCTACAACGGGTCCGTCTTCTACACCTACGACGACCCGACCGAGATGGCCCGCAAGACCGCCTGGATCAAGCAGCAGGGCCTGGCGGGCGCGATGATCTGGTCCTTCGACGGGGACACCGCCAACGGTGAGCTGATGGCGGCCGTCGACAACGGGCTCAAGTAACTACGCAGCGCGGCGGCCCAGGTGCACCACATCGGGCACGCCGCGCGGCACCGGGATCTCCACGGTGTGCACATCGGCGAAACCAGCGGCGCGCAGCGCCTCCTCGAAGGCCGGGGAGGGCTGCGCGCTCCACACCGCGAGCACCCCGCCGGGGTTGAGGCAGCGCTGCGCGGCGGCCAGGCCCTCGGGGCCGTAGAGCCCGGCGTTGGAGTCGGTGACCGTCCAGTCCGGGCCGTTGTCGATGTCGAGGCAGAGCGCGTCGTACCGGTCCGCGCCGGAGGCCAGGTACGCCACCAGGTCGCCGTGCAGGACGCGCACCCGCTGATCGTCCAGCGCGTACGCGGAGAAGGCGGCGAGCGGGCCGGTGCGGTGCCAGTCGATGATGGCGCCCTCCCGCTCGGCCACCGCGATCTCGGCCCAGCGCGGCTCGGCGGCGGCGTAGGCGAGCGAGAAGCCCACGCCGAGGCCGCCGATCAGCACCGACGGCCGCTCGGCCGTCAGCGCGTCGAGGGCCGCCTGGATCAGCAGCCGCTCCGAGCGGCCGTCGGCGGTGTCCATCAGGAAGCAGCCGTTGGCGATGATCTCGTAGTGGCCGCCGCGCTCGCGCAGCACCACCTCCCCGTACGGCCCCTCCCGCCGGTCCACCGTCACGGGAGCGCCCAGCACGTCCCGGTCAGCCACCGCGGTGAGGTCGGAGAACGGGTCGGTCATCGCGGTCCTTCCGAAGAGGGTCGTAACCGCACCAGCTTAGACCGACAGTTGGCGGGGTCTCAGGTGGTGAGCAGCACCCCGCCGTAGCTCACCCCGGCGACCACCACCCAGGAGGCGAGGCCGAGCAGCGCGATCCGGCCGCCGGTCTTGGCCATGGTGGGCAGGTGGATGGCACTGCCGAGGCCGAACAGGGCGGCGGCGAGCAGCAGTTCCTGGGCGCTCTGCGCGGCGTCGAGCACGCCGGCGGGCAGGGTGACGAAGGTGCGCAGCACGATCATGGCCAGGAAGCCGGCCACGAAGAGCGGCAGCAGCGGCGGGCGGGTGCCGGTGGCGGGCTGCCCCTTGCGGCGGCGGGCCAGCGCGAGCCCGACCCCGGCGGTGAGCGGGGCGAGGAGGGTGACGCGCATCAGCTTGACCAGCACGGCCTCGCGCAGCGCGACCGGTCCGCCGGTCTGGCCGGTGGCGACCACCTGGCCGACGTCGTGCACGCTGGCGCCGACCCAGCGGCCGAAGGCGTCCGCGTCCAGGCCCAGCGGGTGCTGGAGCATCGGCAGGACGGCGATGGCGAGGGTGCCGCAGAGGGTGACCAGGGCGACGGAGGAGGCGATGTCCTCCTCCTCGCTGCCGGCGGCCTGGCTGACGGCGCCGATCGCGGAGGCACCGCAGATCGAGTAGCCGGTGGCGATCAGCAGCGGCTGGTCGCCCGGCAGGCCGAGCTTGCGGCCGAGCCAGACGGTGCCGAAGAAGGTGGCGGTGACCACGGCGAGCACCATGGCCACGGTGGCCCAGCCGAGCCCGGCCACGTCGTGCAGGCTGAGCTTGAGGCCGAGCAGCACCACGCCGGCCCGCATCAGCCGCTTGCCCGCGAGCGAGAGCCCGGGGCGGGCGATGCCCTTGACCACCGGGCGCAGCACCGGCAGGTGGGCGGCGGCCACGCCGAGCAGCACGGCGGCGGTGAGCCGGGGCACCACGGGGAAGGCGGCGTGCACGGCCCAGGCGGTGGCGACGCCGCAGGCGGCGAGCAGCAGGCCGGGGGCGTCGCGGCGCATGCCCGAGGGCGCGCTGGTGGTGGCCGCCGGGCGGGCGGCGGTGCGCAGGGTCAGGGCCATCGCGGGTTCAGCACTCCTCGGCGGGCAGCCGGTAGACCCGGCGGACGCTGCTGCCCAGGCGGGAGATGTCGGCGCCGTAGGCGTGCAGCGAGATGGCCTTGGTGGTGCCGGAGTTGGTGACCCGGTGGATGTCCCCGGGCGGGGCGAAGGAGGCCACGTCCCCCTGGCCGCTGACGACGTACTCGCTGGCGACCAGCCGGGCGGCGGCTCCGTCGGCGACCAGGCGGTAGCGCTGCTCGCTCTCCTCGCCCAGGTGGACGCCGGTGGTGCACCAGGCGAGGTGGTCGTGGATGGAGGTGCCCTGGCCGGGCATCCAGACCAGGGCGACCAGCGAGAAGCTGCCGTCGGCCTCGGCGTGCACCAGGTGCTGGCGGTAGCGGTCCTGGTGGCCCTCGCACTGCTCGGGGGTGAGCAGGTCGGCGGCACCCAGGTGCGGCCTGAGTGTCTCCGCCGCCAGGTACGCCGTCAGCTCGGGCGCGAGGCCGCGGCCGACGACGGCGCGCAGGTCCTCGACCAGGCTGTGCATGCGGTCCGTGTGGGCGCTGACTGCGATGGTGGCGGATTCTGTCATGTGGTCAGCGTCGGGGCTGGCCACCCATCACGTCCAACAGCAGTTCTTTCGCCACTTTCAAACCACAGCTTATGGGATGAGTGTTTTCGATGGCCGGTCAGCACCCCTGCCGTGCGGCCGCCACCGCCCGCAGCTCGTCGAGCACCAGCGCAGTGGCGGGCACCCGCAGGTGCTCGCGCAGCACGTACGCGCAGACCCGGCGGCGCAGGTGCGGCTCGACCAGGCGGCCCGTCACCTTGCGGTGGCTCAGGAAGGAGAGCACCAGCGCGGGCATCAGCGCCACGCCCACCCCGGCCGCGACCAGGGACTGCACGGCCAGGTTGTCGTCGGTGGTGAAGACCACGTCGGGGGCGAAGCCCTCCTCGGCGCAGACCTGCAGCAGATTGGCCCGGCAGCGCGGGCAGCCGGCGATCCAGCGCTCCTCGGTGAGGTCGGAGAGCCGTACGGCGTGCCGCCGGGCGTAGGGGTGGCCGACCGGGAGCAGCACGGTGAGCTGGTCCTCCAGGAGCGGGATCTCCACCAGCTCCTCGGGCCCGTTCTCGGCCCCGGACACGGCGGCGCCGGGCGAGCCGGGGTAGGTGAAGGCCAGCGCGATGTCGCACTCCCCGCGCAGCAGCCGGTGCACCGACTCGGGCGGCTCGGCCTCCATCAGCTCGACCCGCACCCCGGGGTGGTCGGCGAGCAGCCGGGCGGTGGCCTCGGGGATGAGCGTGGCGTTGGCGCTGGGGAAGGCGCAGATCCGCACCCGCCCGGCCCGCAGCCGGGCCAGCGCGCCGAGCTGCTGCTGGGCGGCGGAGAGGCTGCCGAGGATCACCTCGGCATGCCGGGCCAGCGCCTCGCCGGCCTCGGTCAGCCGCAGCCCCCGCCCGGCCCGGGTGAACAGCGGGACACCGGCCGAACGCTCCAGCGCCTTCATCTGCTGGGTGACCGCCGGCTGGGTGTAGCCCAGTGCCCGGGCGGCCGCCGAGTACGAGCCGGCGCTGACCACCTCGTGGAACGTCTTGATGTGGCGTGAGTCGAACACCGTCGAATCATAAGCAGAATTTGGAGTGTCGAACCATCTCCTCAACCACCCCTTTGGTACCGGTGCTCCACTTCCGGACGATGCCTACTGCTGCGCCTCCGGCGGCAGCCCCAGCGCCACCCCCGCCTTGGCCATCGGCGCCCCGCCCTTGACCCGGGGGCTGCGCCGCCCGCGCCGCTCGACCCAGCGGGCCAGCCAGGAGAGCAGCAGGCACATGCCGATGTAGATCGGTGCGATCACCAGCACCACCGGGATGAACGGCAGGTCGTAGTCCAGGTTGGTGGCGATCAGCTTGCCCGCGTGCAGGAACTCCTCGTAGGTGATCAGGAAGCCCAGCGAGGTGTCCTTGAGCGCCACCACCAGCTGGCTGATGATGCTGGGCAGCATCGCCCGGTTCGCCTGCGGCACCAGCACGTACGCCATCACCTGGGTCTTGCGCAGCCCGAGCGCGAAGGCCGCCTCGCGCTGGCCCTTGGGCACGGCGAGCACCCCGGCCCGGAAGACCTCGGCCAGCACCGAGCCGTTGTAGAGGGTCAGCCCGGCCACCAGGGCCCAGAGCGGCTGGACCTTCATCGCGACGAAGATGAAGAAGATCATCACCAGCAGCGGCATGGCCCGGAAGAACTCCACCACCAGCGTGGCCGCCCACCGCACCACCCGGTGGTCCGAGAGCCGCCCCGCGGCGAAGAACGCGCCGAACGGGAGCGCGAACAGCGCCGTGAACGCGAAGGCCTTGAGCGTGTTGCCGAGGCCGTGCAGCAGCAGACGCTGGATGCCCTGGTACTCGAAGGGCATCCACTTCTGGTAGGTGAACTGGTGGGTGTCGAACAGCTCCCACACCACCCAGCCGAGCAGCGCGAGCAGCCCGAGCAGGGCCAGCCCGCCGTACAGCCGGTGCCGGGCCGCGGCCTTCGGGCCGGGGACGTCGTACAGCGCACTCGCCGAGGAGCTCATCGCGCCACCGCCCACTTGCGCTCCATCAGGTTGAAGACGGCGCTGATCGCCAGCGTGATGACCAGGTAGCCGACGGCGATCCAGACGAAGGTCCAGATGATGCTGTAGCCCAGCTCGTTGAGGGTCCGGTAGGTGCCGAGCAGCTCGACCACGCTGAACGAGCCGGCGATCGCCGTGTTCTTCGCCAGCGCGATCATCACACTGCCCACCGGCGCGATCACCGACCGGAAGGCCTGCGGCAGCACCACCAGGCCCAGCGTCTGCCCGAAGGTCATCCCGAGGCTGCGCGCCGCCTCGCCCTGCCCGGTGGGCACCGTGTTGATGCCCGAGCGCAGCGCCTCGCAGACGAAGGCCGAGGTGTAGCAGCCGAGCGCCAGCACCGCGAAGGTGAAGAACGGCAGCGAGACGCCGAACCTCGGCAGGCCGAGCACCACGATGAAGAACAGCAGCGTCAGCGGCGTGTTGCGCAGCACCGTCACCCAGGCCGCGCCCAGCGTGCGCAGCGGCCCCACGGGCGAGACCCGGCAGGCGGCCATCAGCACCCCGAGCACCAGCGCGAGCAGCGCGCTCACCCCGGTCAGCTCCAGGGTGCCGAGGAAGCCGTGCCAGTAGGTCGAGAAGTTGGCGGTCAGGACTTTCACGCGGGTGCCCCCTCAGTACCGGTCGATCGGCGGCGGCGTCGGAGCGGGCACCCCGGAGAGCCCGAGCGTCGCGTCGTAGGCGGCCTTCCAGTCGCCGTTCTTCTCGTGCCGGGCCAGCGCGTCGTCCAGCGCCAGGCGCAGCACGGTGTCCGACTTCGGGGTGCCGATGCCGTACGGCTCGGTGGAGAACGGCTGGCCGGCGATCTTCAGTTCGTCCGGCACCTTGGCGGCGTAGCCCTGCAGGATGGCGTTGTCCGTGGTCACGGCGTCCACCTGACCGGTGATCAGGTTGTCCACGCAGGCCGAGTAGGTGTCGTAGCCCACCAGCTGCGCCTTGGGGTACTGGTCCTTGATCCGCTGGTACGGGGTCGAACCGGCCGCCGAGCACACCTTCTTGCCCGCCAGGTCCTTCGGCCCGTGAATCGAGTCGTCGAGCTTGCGCACCAGCAGGCTCTGCCCGGCGACGAAGTACGGCCCGGCGAAGCCGACCAGCTTCTTCCGGTTGGCGTTGATGGTGTACGTGCCCACGTAGTAGTCCACCTGGCCGTTCTGCAGGGCCGTCTCGCGGTTGGCGGAGGCGATCGTGCGGAACTGCACCTGGCCGGGGGCGAAGCCCAGGTCGGCGGCGACCATCTTGGCGATCTCGATGTCGAAGCCGGAGTACACGCCGGTCGCCGGGTTCTTCTGGCCCAGGTAGGGCTGGTCCTCCTTGGCCCCGACCACCAGGTGGCCCCGGCTGCGCGCCGAGTCCAGGGTCGGCGAGCCCTGCACGGCGTCGGTGCTGCGCACCTGGTAGCTGGGCAGGGCGCTGGGCTGCGGGCCCTTGGGCGGCGGGGTACCGGGCTTGCCGCAGCCGGCCAGCAGGGCCAGCGCGAGCAGGGCGGGGCCGAGCAGCTTCCGTGTCACCGGGCGGCCTCTCAGTGCTTGAGGATCTTGGAGAGGAAGTCCCGGGCCCGCTCGGTCTCGGGGGCGCTGAAGAAGGCCTCCGGGGCGCGGTCCTCCAGGATCCGGCCGTCCGCCATGAAGACCACCCGGTTCGCGGCCGAGCGGGCGAAGCCCATCTCGTGGGTGACCACGACCATCGTCATGCCCTCGGCGGCCAGTGAGCGCATCACGTCGAGCACCTCGTTGATCATCTCCGGGTCGAGCGCGGAGGTCGGCTCGTCGAAGAGCAGCGCCTTGGGGCTCATCGCCAGCGCGCGGGCGATCGCCACCCGCTGCTGCTGGCCCCCGGAGAGCTGCGCCGGGTACTTGTCGGCGTGCGCGGCCAGGCCCACCCGCTCGAGCAGCTCCCGGGCGGTCCGCTCGGCCTCGGGCCTGGACCGCTTGCGGACCTTCACCTGGGCCAGCGCGACGTTCTGCAGCACCGTCTTGTGCGCGAACAGGTTGAAGGACTGGAAGACCATCCCCACCTCGGCCCGCAGCCGGGCCAGGCCCTTGCCCTCCTCGGGCAACGGCACGCCGTCGATGGTGATGGTGCCGCTCTCGATCTGCTCCAGCCGGTTGATCGCCCGGCAGAGGGTGGACTTGCCGGAGCCGGAGGGGCCGATCACCACGACCACCTCGCCCCGGCCGACGGTGAGGTCCACGTCCTGGAGCACGTGCAGGCTGCCGAAGTGCTTGTTCACCCCGCGGAGCTCGATCAGCGGGGTGAATCCTGGCGTGCTGCCCGCCGTACTGCTCAACCCCGGCGCCCCTTGACCAGCCAGCCGAGCGCGAACCCGGCCAGCAGGGTGGCGAGCAGCGCGATCCAGAGCGGTGAGGAGACGGTGAACACCCAGAACTGGATTTTCACCTTGTCCAGGTTCGCGAAGAGGAACCAGATCGCCAGGATGACGATGACGCCGATCGCGATCACCCGGTTGGGGATGCCCGCGATCTGGCCGCCCCCGCGCGATCCGGTGGATGACGAGCCGTCTGAAGTCTTGGTCACCTCCGCAGTCTGCGCCGCCCCTCCGCCCGCACCGCCCCTCGCCACCTCCGCGTCCTCCGATCGGCCCAGTCCGTACGCCCTGACGGGTGAGGGCCTACTCGTCGCGCCAGGAGCGCCAGAGTGCCGCGTACGGGCCGGCCGCCGCGACCAGCTCGGGGTGGCTGCCGTACTCGCTGATCCGGCCGCGCTCGACCACCGCGATGACGTCGGCGTCGTGCGCGGTGTGCAGGCGGTGGGCGATGGCGATCACCGTGCGGCCGGCCAGCACCCGGGCCAGCGAGCGCTCCAGCTGCCGGGCCGCGCGCGGGTCGAGCAGGGACGTCGCCTCGTCGAGCACCAGGGTGTGCGGATCGGCCAGGACCAGGCGGGCCAGGGCGAGCTGCTGGGCCTGCGGGGGCGTCAGGGCCGTGCCGCCGGAGCCCACCTCGGTGTCGAGGCCGGCCGGGAGGGCGGCCACCCAGGCGGTGGCGTCCACCGCGGCCAGGGCGTCGTGCAGCTCGGTGTCGCCCGCCGTGGCCCGGGCCAGCCGCAGGTTGTCCCGCAGGGTGCCGACGAAGACGTGGTGCTCCTGGTTGACCAGGGCGACCTCGGCGCGCACCCGCTCGGCGGGCATCCGGGAGAGCGCGGCGCCGCCCAGGGTGACGCTGCCCTTGCGCGGGGCGTAGATCCCCGCGAGCAGCCGGCCCAGGGTGGACTTGCCCGCGCCCGAGGGGCCCACCAGCGCCACCCGGCTGCCGGGGGCCACCGCGAGGCTGATCGCGTGCAGCACGTCCGCCCCCTCGCGGTAGCCGAAGCTCACCTCCTCGGCCGTCACCTCGCGGCCCTGCGGCCGGGCCCGCTCGTCGGTCTCCGGCGCCGTCACCTCCTGCACGCCCACCAGCCGGGCCAGCGAGGCCTGGCCGATCTGCAGTTCGTCGTACCAGCGCAGGATCAGGTCCACCGGGTGCACCAGGGCCTGGGCGTACAGCACCCCGGCGGTCAGCTGCCCGATGCTCAGCCGGCCGTGCACGGCGGCGAGACCGCCCACCGTCAGGGTGGCCAGCACGGCGATCGCGTAGGTGGCGTCCACGCTGGGGAACCAGACGGTGCGCAGCCACATGGTGTACCG
The DNA here is from genome assembly GCF_040296285.1 of Kitasatospora sp. NPDC002227. Lineage (NCBI taxonomy): Bacteria > Bacillati > Actinomycetota > Actinomycetes > Kitasatosporales > Streptomycetaceae > Kitasatospora > Kitasatospora sp. NPDC002227. The sequence goes on along the minus strand of NZ_JBEOWY010000060.1, from coordinate 37,298 downwards.
CTCCCAGGCGACCCACTCGGCGATCTTGCGGTCCGTCAGGCGGACCCGCTGCCCGCCCAGGCGCAGCGCCTCGACGGTGCGGCCGGCGTCCACCGTCTCGGCCAGCACGGTGTTGACCGCCGCGTACCCCGCGCCCTCGGCCCGGTAGGACTGCGGAGCGCGGCGGAAGTACCACCGGGAGGTGACCAGGAGCAGCGGCACCCCGAGCACCGAAGTCAGCGCGAGCAGCGGGCTGGTGACCAGCAGGGCGCCGAGCACCAGCACCACCGAGACCAGCGCGACGGCCAGCTCGGGCACGGCCTCCCGGACGGACTTGGCCAGCCGGTCGATGTCGGTGGTGCCGCGGGAGACCAGATCGCCCGTGCCGGCGCGCTCGAGGACGCCGGGCGGCAGCGCCACCGAGCGGACCAGGAAGTCCTCCCGGAGGTCGGCCAGCACCTCCTCGCCGAGGATCGAGCCGCGCAGCCGCGACCAGCCCATGAAGGCGGACTGGACGGCCAGCGCCGCCGCGTACCACCCCACCGCCGGGAGCAGCCGCACCGGGCCGCCGGCGCCGATCCGCTCGACCAGGCCGCCGAGCAGCCACGGCCCGACCAGCCCGGCGAGGGTGGAGACGCTGTGCAGCACCACGACGGCGCCGAAGCCCCGCCGGTGGCGCCGGGCGAGCAGCCGGACGTACCGCCGCACGGCGGCCGGCGAGCCGACCGGCAGCATGGTGGCGGGCCCGCGCTCCTGCTGGGCCGGGGGCTTCATGACGCCTCCTGGAGGCTCGGGTGGTCGTCCTCGCGGGTGACCACGGCCCGGTAGTGGGGGTGGGTGTGCAGCAGCTCGCAGTGGGTGCCGGTGGCGGCCACCCGGCCCTCCTGGACCAGGGCCACCACGTCGGCCTGGTCGAGCAGCAGCGGGCTGGTGGCCAGCACCACCGTGGTGCGGCCCGCCCGCAGGCCGCGCAGGCCGGCCGCGACCCGGGCCTCGGTGTGGGCGTCGACCGCGCTGGTCGGCTCGTCGAGCACCAGGACCGGCGGGTCGGCGAACAGCGAGCGGGCCAGCGCGAGCCGCTGGCGCTGGCCGCCGGAGAGCGAGCGCCCGCGCTCGGTGACGGTGGCGAGCAGCGCGTCGCCCCCGCACTCGGGCGAGCCCTCTACCAGGGCCTCGAGCACGTCCTCCGCCTGGGCGGCGGCCATCGCCTCGGGGACGGCCACCCGGCCGGAGGCCGGGACGTCGAGCAGCGCGGCCAGCGTGCCGGAGAGCAGCGCGGGCTCCTTGTCGTGGACCAGCACGGCGGCCCGGGCCGCGGCCAGCGGCGCGGTGTCCAGCGGCACGCCGCCCAGCCGGGCGGCCGGCTCGGGCTGCTCGCCCTCCGCCAGCGGCACGTGCCCGCCGAGCCGGGCCGCCAGCGCGCCCGCCACGTCGGGATCGCCGCAGACCACGGCGGTGAGCCGCCCGGCCCGCACCGTCAGCCCGGTGACCGGGTCGTACAGGTCGGCCGAATCGGCCTCGGGCAGCTCCGCTCCGTCGGCCGCGGCCGGCCCGGTCTCCGGAACGCCTGCCCCGGGCAGCCGCCCCTGGTCACCGGCCGGGCCCGCCGGCTCCTCGAGGCGGCTCAGCGCCAGCACCCGGACGGCCCGCCCGGCCGAGACCCGGGCCACGCTCCAGGCGTGCGCCGCCTCGCCGAGCACCCGCAGCGGCGCCGCCAGGAAGGCGGTGGCCCCGTAGACGGCGACCAGCTCGCCGACGCCGATCCGGCCGCTCAGCGCGAGCTCGGCGCCGTACCAGGTGACCCCGATGACGAACAGGCCGGGCAGCAGCACCTGCTGGGCCTGCATCAGCGACCAGATCCTGGCGCTGCGCACGGCGGCGCCGCGCACCTGCTGGGAGGCCTCCCGGTACCGCGCGAGGAACAGCTCCTCGCCGCCGATGCCGCGCAGCACCCGCAGGCCCGCGACGGTGTCGGCCGCCAGCTCGCCGGCCTTGCCGCCGAGAGCCCGCTGCTCGTCGTAGCGCCGCTCGAAGGGGCCGAGCAGCGGCCAGACGGACACCGCGAGCACCGGCACCCCGAGCAGCACCACCAGACCGAGCAGCGGCTGCCGGACCAGCACCACCACGCTGACGCCCAGCCAGACCAGCACCGCGGCCCGGACCCGGGCCATCAGCTCGACGTACCAGCCGATCTTCTCCACGTCCCCGCTGCTGACCGCGACCAGCTCGCCGGTGGCGATCCGGCGGGACAGCCCGGCGCCGAGCCGGGAGGCCTGCCGGGCGACCAGCTGCCTGGTCTGCGCGGCGGCGGTGATCCAGTTCCACACCGCCTGGCGGTGGCAGTTGACTCCGCCGACGGACTGCAGCACGGCCAGGCCGAGCGCGAGCGCGGCGGCCCGCCAGACGCCGGCGGCCCAGTGGTCGACCGCGGACTGGATGCCGAGGCCGAGCGCGGCGGGCAGGGCCGCCTGGCAGCCCGTCTCGAGCACGGCCCACAGGGTGGCGAGCAGCTGCCCGCGCCGCTGGCTGCGGCCGAGCCAGCGCAGGAAGGGCAGCGGCCCCCGCAGATCGGGGCGGCCGGGATCGGGCATGGGTAGGTCTACGAGCGGCATGACGCTCCGTCACGGGGGCAGGAGGGTGCAGGGGAACTCGAAACGGCTCTGCCCTCGTACCTGAGAGGGCTTCTCGCGGTGCCGATTCGGCTTTGCGACGGACCGGCGGGCCCGGGGGATCACGGTGTGCCGATTACTGGGAGTCCGAGCCTGCCCGGCGGCACGTGACGCACGCAACAGGTTTTCCGGGCGCACCCGGGGAATGCCGTTCGTTGGCCTCCACGGCGCCCGGGTACCGGCGCTGGACGGGGGCCTCGGGGCCGTCCGTACTTTCATCAATTCCGGTGAATTTCCGCGAGGTGGGAACATTTTCTGACCGCCCCCGGTTACTCCCCGGCGGTACCAATTGGACAATCCGGAAGGTTCCCCTTCTAGTGACCACCATTCCCAGCATCACCCTGAACAACGGCGCCCGGATTCCGCAGCTCGGGTTCGGCGTCTGGCAGGTCGAGGACGACGCGGCCGAGGCCGCCGTCCGCACCGCGATCGAGGCGGGCTACCGCAGCATCGACACCGCGGCGATCTACGAGAACGAGGCCGGCACCGGCCGGGGCATCGCCGGCGCGGGCGTGCCCCGCGAGGAGCTGTACATCACCACCAAGCTGTGGAACTCGGGCAAGCGCGACTGGTCCGGCGCCCAGGGCCAGGACGCGGTGCTCCGCGAGTTCGACTCCTCCCTGGCCAAGCTGGGCCTGGAGTACGTCGACCTCTACCTGATCCACTGGCCGCGCCCGATGCACGGCAGCTTCGAGAACATCTGGCAGGCCTTCGAGAAGCTCGCGGCCGACGGCCGGGCCCGCTCGGTCGGCGTCTCCAACTTCGGCCCCGCCCAGCTGGACGCGCTCGCCGAGCGCTCCGGCGTGGTGCCGGTGCTCAACCAGATCGAGCTGCACCCGCACTTCCCGCAGCACGAGCTGCGCGCCTACCACGCGGAGCACGGCATCGCGACGGAGGCCTGGAGCCCGCTCGGCCAGGGCAAGGCCCTGCTCACCGAGCCCGCCCTGGTGCAGATCGCCGAGAAGCACGGGCGCACCGTCGCCCAGGTGGTGCTCCGCTGGCACCTGCAGAGCGGCGTCATCGCCATCCCGAAGTCGGTGACCCCCTCCCGCATCCGGGAGAACCTGGACGTCGCCGGCTTCGAGCTGGACGAGGCGGACATGGCGGCCGTCGCCGCCACCGCCACCGGCGAGCGCCTGGGGCCGGACCCGCAGGGCTTCGACTGGAACTGACCGGGCACGCGTGAGGGGCTGCCCCACCCGACGGCACAGCGGTGCCGAGCGGGTGGGGCAGCCCCTCACGTCCTCCCGGGGGAGGAATCTCCGGACCATACGCCCGTCCGGTAAATCGTTCCTGCTGTGATCGGAGCGCCGACTACAGTCGCGCGGCCTTGGCCAGCAGCGCGAGCGCGGCCTCGTGCTCGTGCGGCTCCAGCGGAGCGAGCAGCAGTTCCTGCACCTCACGCACTCCGGCGGTGGAGCGGTGGAGCAGCTCCTGGCCGGCCGGGGAGAGCGAGAGCAGGTTGCGGCGGCCGTCCGATGGGTCGCGGCGCCGGAGCACCAGACCGCGCCGGACCAGGCGGCTGACCATCTCCGCCATCGTCGCCTTGTCGAGCGAGGCCAGCTCACCGACCGTGCGCTGGTCGGCGCCCGGCTCGGTCTCCAGCGCGTCCAGCACCGCGTACTGCGGCGCCGTCAGGTCGCAGCCGACCTTCTCGGACCACAGCTTGGTGTGGACCTGCTGGGCCACCCGGATCAGGTACCCGATCGCCCGCTGGGCGTCGAGCACCGGACGGGAGTCGGTCACCATGGCGACCGCCCCGGGCTCCAGCCTGGCTATTTTCGCCATCACCCGGACGATTTCCGTCTGCTCGTCCGGAGTCAGGTTCTCGAAGAGTGTCCGCTGGACGCGGACCACTCCGCCGGTCGCCTCGCGGACGGCCTGAGCGCCGTTCTGCGAGAGGGCCAGCAGTTTGCGCCGACCGTCGGCGGGGTCTCGGCGCCGGAGCACCAGACCGCGCCGGACGAGCCGGGCGACCATCTCCGCCATCGTCGCCTTGTCCAGAGAGGCGCGCTCGCCCACCGTGCGCTGGTCAGCGCCAGGTTCGAGGGCGAGCACCAGGAGCACGGCGAACTGCGGAGCCGTCAGTTCGGTACCGACGTGTTCGGACCACAAGCGGGTGTGTACCTGCTGGGCCACGCGGATGAGGTGGCCGGGCGACTGCTGCAGTCGACCGGGCACACGGGTCGTCGGGATCTCCCCCAGCACCATGAAATCCGTCCCGATGTCACACCCGGTGTGTGTGGGACACCCGGGCGGGGCAGTAACGGCGAGTGAGCGTCCTGCTGTGAAGGTAAGCGCGCCAGCCGTGCAGCCGGTGGCTGCTGGCGCACACTATACAAACGGTCGGCCCGTACTGGCAGGCGGGGGCCAAGAGTAGACGCCTGTTCGTTGAAGTTGGCATATTTCCACAACCTGTCGCGATCACGACGAGTGCTCCGCCCGACCGACCCCGGCAAGCCGCCCTCACCCTCTGTCACCTGCGACTCTGCCCTCTGGCCCGGAACCTTACCCGCCGGTAGGGTTGCCGCCGCAGCGCTCTCACCACCACCCTTCCGGGTCAGGCCGCCTTCCGGGGCGGCCTTCGACCGTCACCCGACCGAGAGAGACGAGTACGAGCATGAGCGAGCAGACCGCCACCTCCCCGAACGCCGGCCCCCGGGTCGCCGTGGTCACCGGCGCCGCGCGCGGGATCGGTGCCGCGACCGCCGAGCGCCTGGCCGCCGACGGGTACGCCGTCGCCGTCCTCGACCTCACCGAGGAGTCGGCCAAGGCCACCGCCGAGCGGATCGAGGCGGCGGGCGGGCGCGCGCTCGCCGTCGGCGCGGACGTCTCGGACGCCGAGCAGGTGGCCGCGGCGGTCGAGAGGATCGCCGCCGAGCTGGGCGCCCCGGTGGTCCTGGTGAACAACGCCGGGGTGCTCCGGGACAACCTGATCTTCAAGATGTCCGAGTCCGACTGGGACACGGTCATGAACGTGCACCTGCGCGGCGCCTTCCTGATGACCCGCGCCGTCCAGAAGTACATGGTGGACGCCAGGTTCGGCCGGATCGTCAACCTCTCCTCCTCCTCGGCGCAGGGCAACCGCGGCCAGGCCAACTACTCCGCGGCCAAGGCCGGTCTGCAGGGCTTCACCAAGACCATGGCGATCGAGCTCGGCAAGTTCGGCATCACCTCCAACGCCGTCGCCCCCGGTTTCATCGCCACCGACATGACGGCCGCCACCGCCGCGCGGGTCGGCATGGAGTTCGACGCCTTCATGCAGGCGGCCGCCTCGCAGATCCCGGTGAACCGGGTGGGGCTGCCCGAGGACATCGCCAACACGATTTCCTTCCTCGCCGCCGAGGCCGCCGGATTCGTCTCCGGCCAGGTGATCTACGTGGCGGGGGGGCCGCTCGACTAGTCGGTGCACGTCCACCCGCGGGAAAAACCGGACGCCCGGCTTCTTTTTACCGCTCCTATATATAGGGGACGGCGAACGCGGCCGGGCTCGCCGTGCGTCCGGGGCGGCGCGGGTGGAGACTCGGGATGCGGAGGTCTGCCGCACGGCAGACGCGGCGACCGCCCGGGTGGGCCCGGGCGGCGTCCGATCCCCGGGAGGCACTGATGAGCGAGCCCACTGACGTCGATTCCATGCCCACGCCGGACGCCCTGCTGCACACGGGCGCCGAGCGGCCGTTCGATCCCGAGGACCTGGTGATGGCCTCCGGGCGCACCGTGACGCCGGAGCGCGTCGAGTGGGCCCGGCGGGCGATCGAGGAGCGCGGCGCCGCCGCGCTGGAGCGTTACCTGCCCTGACCCCGCACCGGGTGGCGCGGACCTTCCGGGGGCGTGTGGCAACTGCCGCACGCCCCTCTGCGCGCCAGTTCGTGATCACTCCTCGGGGTGACCGTTAACTGTGGGTTCACCCGGTAGTGTCGGCTCCGTGCGAGTTCAGACCCCTTCCACCGACAGCCCGAATCCGCTGGCGGACGGCGCCGGCGACTGGCCGCCGATGAGCAGGCGGCACGCGCTCCTGTTCGGGCTGACGGGGTTGCTCTACCTGCTGGTGGTGGTCGCGGTGCTCTGCGACACCAAGCTGGTCGACCTCGACTGGGCGCTCAAGCAACTGCGCCCCTACAAGCGCTGGCCCGAGATCCAGCCCTTCCTGAACGTCTGGATCGTGGCCGGGCAGCGCGGGCCCTCGGCGATCGTCGCCTCCGTCTGGCTGGGCTGGCGCTGCTGGCGGGCCCGGACGGTGCGGCCGCTGCTCGTGATGGGGGCCGCGCTGCTGCTGCTCAACATCACAGTGGGCGCCGTCAAGATCGTCACCGGGCGGCTCGGGCCGCACTACGCCCACTACATCGGCTCCCCGGAGCTGTTCTCCGGCGGCACCATCTTCCCCTCCGGCCACACCGCCAACGCCGTGGTCACCTGGGGCGTGCTCGCCTACCTCGCCGTCCGCTGGCGCCGCACCGGCACCGTGCTGGCCGGCCTCACCGCCGTCTCGATCGGCCTCACCACGGTCTACCTCGGCACCCACTGGGTCTCCGACGTCTTCGCCGGCTGGGCCGCGGGCGCGCTCGTCCTCCTCGCCCTCCCCCTGGTCGAGCCCACGATCGCCGACCTGGACCGCCGGATCGTCTCCCTCTGGCGCCCGCAAGCGGCCTAGGCTGGAGGGGTGAAGGCGAAGACTCCGCGGACTTGGCGCAGCGGTACCGAGCCGGTGACCGCGCGCAGTGACCTCAAGCTGCGCTTCCTGCTCTCGGTGGTCTTCACGCCGTTCTTCGCGCTCTGCACGACCGGCTTCGCGCTCTGGGCCGCCCATTCCAACGGGCGTTCGGTGCCCACCGACGGCACGCTGACCGTCTTCGCGATCGCCTGCGGGGTGCTCACCCTGGTGGCGGCGGCCGACCTGTACGTGGTCGTCCGCCGCCGTCGTACGGAGCTCTAACGACTGCTGACGGCCTGCTTGACCAGGGTCCGCCCGAAGTCCCACATCAGGCCGCTGCCCCGGTGGGCGTCGTCCATCACCTCGGTGAAGGCCTCGACGAAGCGGTCCACCTCGCGTTCGGTGATGATCAGTGGCGGGATCAGCTTGATCACCTCCAGATGGTCGCCCGAGACCTGGGTCAGGATCCGGTGGCGCTGGAGCAGCGGCACCACCACCATCTGGGCGAACAGCCCCTTCCGGGCGGCCTGCAGCGCCGTCCAGCCGGTGCGCAGCTTGAGCGACTTGGGGCGGCCGAACTCGATGCCGATCATCAGCCCGCGCCCGCGCACCTCGGCGAGCAGCTCGTACCGGTCGACCAGCTCGGCCAGCCGCGCCCGGAGGAGGTCGCCGACCCGGCGGGCGTTCTCGACCACCTTCTCCTCGCGCATCACGTGCAGCGTGGCGAGCCCGGCCGCCATCGCCTGCGCGTTGGAGCCGAAGCTCGCCGAGTGGACCAGCACCCGGTCCATCGAGGAGTACACCTTCTCGAAGATCCACCCCTTCCCGAGGGTGGCCCCGATCGGCACGTAGCCGCCGGAGAGCGCCTTGGCGGCGCAGACCAGGTCGGGCAGCACGCCCTCCTCGTGCTGGTAGGCGAAGAAGTCGCCGGTGCGGCCGACGCCGGTCTGCACCTCGTCGCAGATCAGCAGCGCCTTGTGCTCGTGCAGCAGCTGCTGGGCGGCGAGCAGCCAGCCGGCCGGCGGGGCGTGCACGCCCTTGCCCTGGACAGGTTCGACGATCAGCGCGGCCACGTCGCCCTTGCGCAGCTCGCGGGCGAGCGCGCCGAGGTCGCCGAGCGGGATCGCGGTGTCCGGCAGCAGCGGGTCGAAGCCCTTGCGGAAGCCGCCCTCGCCGTTGACCGAGAGCGAGCCGGCGGTCAGGCCGTGGAAGGCGTGGTCGCAGTAGAGCACCCGGGGCCGGCCGGTGGCGTACCGGGCGAATTTGAGGGCGGTCTCGACCGCCTCGGTGCCGCTGTTGCCGAAGAACACCCGGTCGAGGCCGGGCGCCTCGGCGAGCAGCGCCTCCGCGAGCAGGCCGGGCAGCGGGGCGCAGTCGAAGCGGGTCAGGTCCGGCAGGTCCAGGTCCATCACCTGCTGCACCGCCGAGCGCACCACGGGGTGGTGGCGCCCGAGCGCGAAGATCCCGAACCCCGCCAGCATGTCCAGGTACTCCTGGCCCTCGACGTCGTAGAAGTACGGGCCCTCGGCGCGCTCGTACGTCTTGTCGAAGCCGATGGTGTGCAGCATCCGGGGCAGCTGCGGGTTGAGGTACTTGGCGTGCAGTTCGTAGCGCTCACCGCCGCGGGCGGCGAGCAGGGCGGCGAGGTCGAGACCTGGCTCAGGCATGGTGCGGGTTCGCTCCTCGGATCGGTAGCAGGTGCTTGGCGAAGGCGGCGGTCTGGGCGGCCACACCGGTGCCGGTGAGCCCGATCTCCTCCATGATCTCCCCGCGTGAGGCGTGCGCGAGGAACTCCTGCGGGATGCCGAGGTCCCGCAGCGGTACGTCCACCTCGGCGTCCCGCAGGGCCTGGGCGACGGCGGAGCCGACCCCGCCGGTGCGGCCGTTGTCCTCGACGGTGACCACCAGGCGGTGGGCGGCGGCCAGCTCGACCAGGACCGGATCGACCGGCTTGACCCAGCGCGGGTCCACCACGGTGCAGGTGAAGCCCTCGGCGAGCAGCAGCGCGGCGGCGTCCAGGCAGGCCCCGGCCAGCGGGCCGACGGCGACCAGCAGGATGTCGGGCGAAGGCCCGGTGCGCTGCAGCACGTCGACCCCGCCGATCCGCTCGACCGCGGGTACCGCCGGGCCGGCCTCGCCCTTGGGGAAGCGCAGCACCGTCGGCGCGTCGGCCACCGCGACGGCCTCCCGCAGCTGCTCGCGCAGCTGGTCGGCGTCGCGCGGGGCGGCCAGCCGGAGGCCCGGCACGACCTGCAGGAGGGACATGTCCCACATTCCGTTGTGCGAGGCCCCGTCGTTGCCGGTGACCCCGGCCCGGTCGAGCACGAAGGTGACGCCGAGCCGGTGCAGCGCGACGTCCATCAGGACTTGGTCGAAGGCCCGGTTGAGGAAGGTCGCGTACACCGCGACCACCGGGTGCAGCCCGCCGGTGGCCAGCCCGGCCGCGCTGGCCACGGCGTGCTGCTCGGCGATGCCGACGTCGAAGGTCCGCTCGGGGTGCTCCTCGGCGAAGCGGGCCAGTCCCACCGGCTGGAGCATCGCGGCGGTGATCGCCACCACGTCCGGCCGCTCGGCGCCCAGCGCCACCAGCTCGGAGCCGAACACCGACGTCCAGGAGACCCCGGCGGAGGGGCTGACGGGCAGGCAGGTGTACGGGTCCATCGCGTTGACGGCGTGGAACCGGTCGGCCTCGTCCAGCTCGGCGGGGCGGTAGCCGCGCCCCTTGACGGTCAGGCAGTGCACGATGACCGGGCCGCCGAAGTTCCGGGCCTGGCGCAGCGCCTGCTCGACGGCGCCGATGTCGTGGCCGTCGATCGGGCCGAGGTACTTCAGGCCGAGGTCCTCGAACAGGCCCTGCGGGGCGAAGGCGTCCTTGAAGCCCTTCTTGGCGCCGTGCAGCGCGTCGAAGATCGGCTGGCCGACCAGCGGGGTGCGCTGCAGCGCGCCCTTGCCGAGCGCCAGGAAGCGCTCGTACCCCTGGGTGGTGCGCAGGGTCGACAGGTGGTGGGCCAGGCCGCCGACCGTCCGTGCGTAGGAGCGCTCGTTGTCGTTGACCACGATCACCAGTGGCCGGTCGGCCTCGGCGATGTTGTTGAGCGCCTCCCAGGCCAGCCCGCCGGTCAGCGCGCCGTCGCCCACCACGGCGACGGTGCACCGGGGCGGGCCGCCGAGCAGCTGCTGCGCCTTGGCCAGGCCGTCGGCGTAGCCGAGGGCCGTGGAGGCGTGCGAGTTCTCGATCAGGTCGTGCTCGGACTCGGCGCGGGCAGGGTAGCCGGAGAGGCCGCCCTTGGCCCGCAGCCGGGAGAAGTCCTGGCGGCCGGTGAGCAGCTTGTGCACGTAGCTCTGGTGTCCGGTGTCCCACAGGATGCGGTCCTGCGGCGAGTCGAACACCCGGTGCAGGGCGATGGTCAGCTCGACCACGCCCAGGTTCGGGCCGAGGTGCCCGCCGGTGCGGGTGACGGCGTCGATCAGGAAAGCCCGGATCTCCTCGGCCAGCTGCGGCAACTCGGCGGGGGCCAGCGCCCGCAGCTCGGCGGGCCCCTTGATACCAGGTAGCAGTGACATGGCTTCACCTTCCGCCCGACGGCCGGGTTGCACCACTCGAGCAGCTATGCGCCCAGCGTCTCCCGGGCCGCCCGGATGGACTCCTTGAGCGAGCCCATGGTGGCCAGCACGGCCGTGGGCTCGTAGCCGCAGTGGGCCATGCAGTTGGCGCAGCGCGGGTCCTTGCCGCGGCCGTACTTGGACCAGTCGGTGTCCTCGATCAGCTCGCGGTAGGTCGGCACGTACCCGTCGGACATCAGGTAGCAGGGCCGCTGCCAGCCGAACAGCGAGTAGTTCGGGATGCCCCAGGCGGTGCACTCGAAGTCGATCCGGCCCTCCAGGAAGTCCAGGAAGAGCGGGCTGTGGTTGAGCCGCCAGCGGCGGCGGTTGCCGCCCGCGAAGGCCTTCCGGAACAGCTCCCTGGTCTGCTCGACGCCGAGGAAGTGCTCCTGGTCGGGGGCCTTCTCGTAGGCGTAGGCCGGGGAGATCATCATCTCGTCGACCTTGAGCTCGTCGTTGAGGTAGTCGAGCACCTCGATGACGGTCTGCGGGGTGTCGGTGTTGAAGAAGGTCGAGTTGGTGGTGACCCGGAACCCCCGGCGCTTGGCCTCGCGGATCGCGGCCACCGCCTCGTCGAAGGTGCCCTCCTTGGCCACCGAGGCGTCGTGCCGCTCCTTCAGCCCGTCGATGTGCACGGTGAAGGTCAGGTACGGCGAGGGGGTGAACTTGTCGAGCTTCTTGCGCAGCAGCAGGGCGTTGGTGCACAGGAAGACGTACTTGCGCCGGGCCACCAACTGCCGGACGATCTCGTCGATCTGCGGGTGCATCAGCGGCTCGCCGCCGGCGATGGAGACCATCGGGGCGCCGCACTCGAGCACCGCGCCGACGGCCTGGGCCACCGGCATCCGCTGCTTGAGCACCCCGGCCGGGTGCTGGATCTTGCCGCAGCCCTCGCAGGCGAGGTTGCAGGCGAAGAGCGGCTCGAGCTCCACGATCAGCGGGAACTTCTCCCGCCGCCTGAGCTTCTGCTGCATGAGGTAGGAACTGACGCGAAGGGACTGACGCAGCGGCATGGCCATGACTAGCTCGCCTCCTGAGGGAGCGTCGAGGGCAGGGTTTCGGTGGCGGGAGCCGCGAAGCGGTGCCAGGCGGTGAGCGCCGGTACGGCGGCGCGCAGGGCCCGCCAGGCCTGGAGGCCGGCGGGCAGGGTGCCCGGGCGCAGCAACTCGCGCTCGGGCGTGTCGACGACCACCCGCAATACGGCCACGGGCAGCTCGGGTCTCAGTTCGGCGGCGGCCGCGAGCACGGCGGCGGCCTCCATGTCCACGGCCAGCGCGCCCTGCGCGTGCAGGGCGCGCCGCTCCAGGCCGCGGACGACGTGGTCGGCCGTGTGGTGCGGGCCGATGTGTACGGTCAGGCCGCGCCCGCGCAGCTGGGCGGCCAGCGCCTCGGCCGAGCCCAGCGCATGGAAGGCGCCCTGGCCCTGCACGCGGTCGGCCACGATCACGTCGCCCGGGCGGCAGCCCGGGCCGACGGCGGCACCGAAGCCCGCCACCGCCAGCCCGCCGTATCCCCCGGTGGCCAGCAGCGCGCCCGCCCGCTCCCGGGCCCGGGCCGGTCCCATCCCGGTGCGGGCCAGCACGGGCGTGACGGCGGCACCCGTCCAGTCCCCGCCGCGCAGCGCCCAGACCTCGGGCGCCAGCGCGCAGACCACCAGGAGCGGGGCGGCACTCACTTGGGCCCACCGCCCAGCGGGGTGCGGTGCAGGTACCGGCCGAGCGCGGTGACCGGGAAGACCAGCCGGTAGAGGTGGTAGTTGATCGAGAAGTCCCAGGGGAACCCGGTGCCGGTGAACTGCGGCTCGTCCCAGGTGCCCGAGGGCAGCTGGGTGGCCGCCAGCCAGGCGACGCCGCGCTCGACGGCCGCGCTCGACCCGTCGGAGAGGCCTTCGCCCGCCGCGAGCAGGGCCATCAGCGCCCAGGCGGTCTGCGAGGCGGTGGACTCGCCCCGGCCGGACCATGTCGCCGGGTCGGCGTAGGAGCGCATGTCCTCGCCCCAGCCGCCGTCCTGGTTCTGCCGGCTCTCCAGCCAGCCGACCGCGTGGCGCACCGCCGGGTGGTCGGTGGGCAGCCCGGCGGCCACCAGGGCGGGCAGCACCGAACCGGTGCCGTAGATGTAGTTGGTGCCCCAGCGGCCGAACCACGAGCCGTCGGCCTCCTGGTTGGCCAGCAGCCAGGCCACGCCCCGCTTTGTGCGCGGATCCTCGGCCCGGCCGACCTCGGCGAGCATCTCGACCATGTGCGCGGTGACGTCGGCCGAGGGCGGGTCCACCACCTCGCCGAAGTCGCAGAACGGCAGCTTGTTGGGCAGCGTGCTGGTGTTGTTGACGTCGAAGGCACCCCAGGCGCCGTTGCGGGACTGCATGCCCAGCGTCCACTCGACGGCCCGCTCCACCGCGCCGTCCAGCCGCGACTGCTCCGGATGGGTGACGCGGCGCAGCGCGAGCACCACCTCGGCGGTGTCGTCCACGTCGGGGTAGTTGTCGTTCTCGAACTCGAAGGCCCAGCCGCCGGGGGCCAGCCGGGGCCGCCGCACGGCCCAGTCGCCGGGGGTGGTGATCTCCTCGTCCAGCATCCAGCCGACGGCCGAGGCCAGGGCCGGGTGGTCGGCGGGCAGTCCGGCGTCGCGCAGCGCGATGGTGGCCAGGCAGGTGTCCCAGACCGGGGACTGGCAGGCCTCCATCCAGCGGCGGCCGTCCTCGGTGTGCACGGTGAAGCGGTCGAAGGAGTCGAGCCCGGCCTTCATCACCGGGTGGTCGAGGTCGTAGCCGAGCAGCTGCAGGGCGATCAGCGAGTAGACGGCGGGGGGCTGGATCCCGCCCCAGCAGCCGTCGGCCTCCTGGCGCTCGACGATCCAGCGCCCGGCCTTGGCCAGCGCCGCCCGCCGCAGCGGGCGGGCCGCCACGTGGTGGTAGGCGTGCAGGACCTTGTCCAGCCGCTCGAACAGGCCGTCCCAGCCGGCGATCGGCGAGAGCGGGCGCAGCGGGTAGGGGTCGGCGGGGTCGGTGTGCAGCTCGGTCAGGTCGAAGGGGCCCGGGCGCACCGGGCGGTGGGCCGAGACCACGGTCAGCGGCACGATGGTCTGCCGGGCCCAGCAGCCGAAGGCGTAGATGTTCAGCGGCACCCAGCGCGGCAGGAACATGATCTCGGGCGGCATCTCCGGCAGCCGCTCCCAGGGCCACCAGCCGAACAGCGCCAGCCAGATCCGGGTGAACACCCGGGCGGCGGCGATCCCGCCCGCCGCGCGGACGTACGCGCTCGCGGCGGCCATGTGCGGCGCCTCGGGATCGTCCCCGGCGAGTTTGAGGGCGACATAGGCCTCGACGGTGGCGGACAGCTCGGGCGGGCCGTCGTGGAAGGTGGCCCAGGTGCCGTCGGCGCGCTGCTGGGAGCGGATCCAGGCCGCGCTCGCGGCGGTCTGCTCCGGCTCCCGGATGCCGAGGAACTGGCGCAGTAAGAGGTCCTCGGCGTCCATCGTGACGTTGGTCTCCAAGTCCCCCTTCCACCACCCGTCGGCGTTCTGCAGTGCCAGCAGGTGGTCGGTGGCCCGGGCCAGTGCCTCGCGCGGGTCGGGGGGCGCGGCGGAGCGCCCCACCGATCCCTGACGAGTGTTCAGCAGGCCCGTCCCCGACGGGCGCTCGGTCACCGCGACCGGCTCGGAATCGTACTCAGGGTCGAGCCGGCCGTCCGCGGTTGCTGTCAACGTGCAGTCACCTCTCTCGTACCACCACGAATTCGGCGAGAGCGACGAAGTGCGCCCGCACCTCGTCGGCCATCGGCACCTCGTCCAGGGCGGCGAGGGCGGTCCTGTGCTGGCGGCGGGCCTCGTCCTGGGTCCAGGCGCGGCCGCCGGCCTGCTCGATCAGTGCGGCCCGGGCGGCGAGCTCGCTCTCGCTCTCCTCGCCCCGGCCCTTGGGGTCGGCCAGCTGGGCGGCGAGCGTCCGGGCGGCGGCGCCGCCCTCGGCGAGCGCGGCGGCCACCGGGAGGGACTTCTTGCGCTGGCGCAGGTCGCCCCAGTGCGGCTTGCCGGTGACCTCGGTGGCTCCCCAGATGCCGAGCAGGTCGTCGACGGCCTGGAAGGCCAGGCCGAGGTGGTGGCCGTAGCGCTGCAGCGCGTCCGAGACGCGGTCGTCGGCCCCGGCGAGCACCGCGCCGATCGCGCTGGCGGCGGCCAGCAGGGCGCCGGTCTTGCCGCCCTCCATCACCAGGCACTCCTCAACGGTGACGGAGTCGCGCTGCTCGAAGGCGACGTCCATCGCCTGGCCGTCGATGAGCTTGCGGGTGGCGGTGGTGATCAGCCGGACGGCCCGCGCGGCGTCCACCGCGCTCGCCCCGCCGGTCACGGCCGCGTCGAGCAGCACCTCGGTGCCCAGCGTGGCCAGCGCGTCGCCGACCAGGATCGCCTGGGCCGGGCCGAAGACCGTCCAGGCCGTGGCCCGGTGCCGGCGCGTCTCGTCACCGTCCATCAGATCATCATGGAGCAGGCTGAAGTTGTGCACCAGCTCGACGGAGACCCCGCCGGGGACCCCGGCCTCCAGGCCGGCCCCGGCGGCCCGGGCCGAGAGCAGCGCCAGGGCCGGGCGCACCGCCTTGCCGGCGTCGCCCGCGGCGGGCTTGCCGTCCCGGTCGATCCAGCCGAAGTGGTACGCGCCCACGGTGTCCATCGGTGCGGCCAGCCGCGCGACGGCCTCGCGCAGCGGCGGGGTGCAGAGCGTGCGCGCCTGCGCCAGCAGCTCGGGTACCGACGCCACCCCCGGGACCGGTGCTGCTGGTCTGGCGGCCGTGCCGGTACGAGGCTCCACTGGTGCTCCCTCTCCCTGAGGTCTCCGGAGGCCGTCGGGCGTCCGGGCTGGTGCGGTGTCGGTGTGGTCGGTGGCCGAGGTCATCGGGGCCACCTGCCGTCTCCCCGGTCGATCGGCAGCCGTGCCCCGGCGAGGGCCGCGTCGGCGGCGGCGTGGCCGCTGCGCACGGCGCTCTCCATCGTGGCGGGCCAGCCGGTGGCGGTCCACGAACCGGCGAGCAGCAGGCCGGGCACGCCGGTGCGGGCGCCGGGCCGGAGCTCGGCGGTGCCGGGGGCGGGCGCGAAGGTCGCGGTGCGCTCGCGGGTGACGAAGAAGTCGAGCACCTCGGCGCCGCGCGCGGCCGGGAGCAACCGCTCCAGCTCGGGCAGGTAGCGGGCCCGCAGCTCGGCCACCGGCAGGTCGATCTCGCTCTGCACGGCGGACTGCGAGAGCGCGAGGTACTGCGCGCCCTCCGTCGACAGGCCCGAGTGGGTCGTCCGGTCGAAGACCCACTGCACCGGCGAGTCGAGCGCGGCGAAGAACGGCCGGCGCAGCAGCTGCCGGTCGTAGACCACGTGCACGTTGAGGATCGGCGCGTGGCCGAGCTCCCCGATCGGCTGCGGCACGGCCCCGGCGGGCAGCAGCGCGGCGGCCGCCTCCTGGGCGCCGGCCAGCACCACGGTGTCGGCGGTCAGGAGCTCGTCGCCCTCGAGGCGGACGGCGTGCTGCCCGTCCCCGGGCTTGAGCTCCACGGCCTTGGCGCGCAGCAGCACCCGCACCCCGGCCCGCTCCAGCTCGGCCAGCGCGGCGTCGTGGTGCAGCTCGCCGAGCGGGCGCCTGGCCCAGCCGATGTCGGAGGCGCCCGGGTCGGAGAGCAGGCCGGTCTTGAAGACCATCGCGGCCAGCGCGAGCGAGGTCTGCTCCGCGGTCGCGTTGAGGGTGGCGACGCCCACCAAGTCCCAGAGCGCGGCCAGGGTGGCCGGCGTCTGGCCGTGGCGGCGCAGCCACTCGGCGAAGGAGATCTCGTCCAGCGCCGGGTCGGCCAGGTCGAGCCGCTGCAGGGCGAGCGCGGCCCGCACCACCCGCAGGCGGTCGAGCGGGCCGAGGTGCGGGTACTTGGCGAGGCTCGCCGTCAGGTGCAGCGGCACCGGCAGCTCGGCCCGGCTCAGGTTGCCGAGCACGCGGCGCCCGGCGGGCGTGACGGCGAGCACCGGCACGTCCAGCCGGGGCTGCAGCGAGGTTCGCCCGGTCGCGCCGAGCCGGTCGATCAGACCCCGGTAGGCGGTGCAGCAGCGCAGGAACACGTGCTGGCCGTTGTCGACCGTCAGCTCGCCGCGCTTGAAGGAGAAGGCCAGGCCGCCGAGCCGGGGCCTGGTCTCGACCAGGGTGACCCGCTGCCCGGCCTCGGCCAGCCTCAGCGCGGTCGTGATCCCGGCCAGGCCGCCGCCGATCACGACGGCGGAGGGCTGGGGTGTGTCAGGCCGTGACGTCATCGCGCCTCCCCCTCCCCTGGTGTTACCTGCTCACTCATGGACACCGTATGTCCGCTTCCGGGCGGATTCCCGCTGACACAGCGTGACAGAACTGGCCCGAGAATCAAGAACGCCCTCCGGCGAGCCCGGCGAGTGCCACGTATGCCTTCTCCCAGCCCGGCAGCGAGACCCGTCCGCGCAGCACCGACTCGGGGTCGGCGGCGATCCGGCCGAGCAGGCGGTGGTAGATGCCCGCCATCGCGGCGGTGCAGGCCCGGCTGCGGCGGTCGAGCAGCGGCAGCAGCTTGAGGCCCTCCTCGAAGCACTGCTGGGCCCGCTCGGCCTCGAAGGCGATCAGACCGGCGAAGTCGGCGCCCGCCGGCGGCTTCGGCTGTGCGAAGCCCTGCTCACAGCCGAACCGGACCAGGTCCTCGGTCGGCAGGTAGGTACGGCCGTTCAGGGCGTCCTCGCGCAGGTCGCGCAGGATGTTGGTGAGCTGCAGCGCCAGGCCCAGGGTGTCGGCGTACTCGGCGCCGCGCACCGGGTCCTCGCAGCCGTAGACACCGATGGAGAGCCGGCCGATCGCCCCGGCCACGCAGCGGCAGTAGACCTTGAGCTCCTCGAAGGTCTGGTACTCGGCGCCCTTGAGGTCCATCTCGACGCCGTCGATCAGCTCGTCGAAGCCGTCCAGCGGGATCGGGAAGCGCCGAGCGGTGTCGGCCAGCGCCACCTTGATCGGGTCGGTGTCCTCCTCGCTGACCTCGCCCTTGCGCACCTCGTCGAGCAGCTCGCGGGTGCGCAGCAGCTGCTCGGCCTTGCGGTGCTCGGGCAGGTCGCCGTCGCCGATGTCGTCGACCCGGCGGGCCAGGGCGTAGAGCGCGGACATGCCGAGCCGCTTGGCCTCCGGGAGCAGCCGGATGCCGTAGCTGAAGTTCCGGGCCTGCAGGGCGGTGACCGCCTCGCAGTACCGGTACGCCGCCATGACCTGGGCCGAGGCCAGTGGTGATGCCGCCACGCGGGCGTTCACCTTCCCTTCGCGAAGAGTGCCGCCGCCTTCGCTGCGAGGCGGCGCTTGTCCGGCTTCGCCTGCGTCGCCAGCACGTCGTACCCGGCGGCTTCGATCGCCGCCAGGGCCGCGTACCCGCCCGCGGTGAATCCCGCGAGGAGCAGTCGGAGCCTCCCCCGAACCGTACCCACCAGGGGTGCGCCACGGTCGAGCAGGGTCCGCGCGCGGTCCGCCTCGAAGGCGATCAGGGCGCGCAGCTCCGGGCCGGCCACGGGCTCGGCCAGCTGGGCCTCGGTGACGCCGAAGCGCGCCAGGTCCTCGCCGGGCAGGTAGATCCGGCCCCGGCCGAAGTCCTCGGCCACGTCCTGCAGGTGCTCGACGATCTGCAGGGCGGTGCAGATCGCGTCGGAGAGCGCGATCCGCTCGGGGGTCTGTACGTCGGCCAGGGCCAGCACCAGGCGGCCGACCGGGTCGGCGGAGAGGGTGCAGTAGTCGAGCAGGTCCTGGTACGTGGGGTAGCGGCTGGTCACCTGGTCGACCCGGTTGGCCTCGATCAGCCGGCGGAACGGCTCCGGGGTCACGGCGTGCTTCCCGACCAGCGGCACCAGGGCGCGCAGCAGCGGGTGCCGCGGTCCCTCGCCGGCCGCCCCGCCGGGCAGCGCCGTCTCGAAGACCCGGTCGAGGTCACGCTCGAGACCGTCGAGCAGGGCGAGCCGGAACTCGGTCTCCCCGGCCTGCTCCGGCAGGGTGACACCGAGCACCCGGGCCGTCCCCGGCGGGTCGGCCAGATCGCCGTCCCCGGCGTCGTCGACCAGCCGGGCGAAGCCGTAGACGGCCATCAGGTCGGTACGCCACGCGGCGGGCAGGAACCCGGGCGCCACCGGGAAGTTCTCCAGGTCGGCCTTGCCGAGCGTGCCCCCGCCGCCGTCCATCTGATTGTCTGATTTGGCCGAAGCCGCCACTGCCGTCACTCCCCCGTTCTACACCGCCCGGGCCCCGCGTCCCACTCCGGACACGCCTCGTGCTCGAACACCCGCGCACGGCGCAAGGGCCTGTCTGCCGACCCGCGTCGGATCAGGCCGGGTCGTTCGGTGCGTGCTATCGGCGTGCGGCAGGAACGCCCTCGTAGCGGAGCTACTTGAGCGTTTCGGCCGTGCGGCGAGAGTGCAGTGCCGGGCGAGCCGGGCCCGACGTGGGTCGTCAGACAGGCCCGGGGCCGGTGACGCGCCTCACGGTCGCGTTACCGGCCCCCCACGAAATCCGCACCAGGTGGTCAGCCCCGGTTGAACTTCTCGTACTCGCGGACGACCTCTTGGGTCTCGCCGTCCATCACGAGCTCGCCCTTCTCGATCCAGATGGTGCGCTCGCAGGTGTCGCGGATGGCGTTGTTGTTGTGCGACACCAGGAAGACCGTACCGGCCTCCTTGCGGAGCTCGCGGATGCGGGCCTCGCTGCGCTTCTGGAACTTCTGGTCACCGGTGGCCAGGGCCTCGTCGATGAGCAGAACCTCGTGGGTCTTGGCCGCCGCGATGGAGAACCGCAGGCGGGCCGCCATACCGGAGGAGTAGGTCCGCATCGGCAGCGAGATGAAGTCGCCCTTGTCGTTGATCCCGGAGAAGTCCACGATCTCCTGGTAGCGCGCCTTCACCTCCTCCGGGGACATGCCCATCGCCAGGCAGCCCAGGATGACGTTGCGGTCACCGGTGAGGTCGTTCATCAGCGCGGCGTTCACGCCGAGCAGCGAGGGCTGGCCGTTGGTGTAGATGCCGCCCTTCTCGGTCGGCAGCAGGCCCGCGATGGCGGCCAGCATGGTCGACTTGCCGGAGCCGTTGGAGCCGATCAGCCCCACGGCCTCACCCCGGTAGGAGGTGAAGCTGATGCCCCGGACGGCGTGCACCTCGCGGACGGCGGGCGAGCTGCGCTTGGAGATCAGGCGGCTGAGCGCCGAGGTGGCGCTGCCCTTGCCCGAGCCGGCGCCGTGCACCCGGTAGACGATGTGCACGTCGTCCACGACGACGGTCGGGATGCGGGTGTCGGCCTTGGTCATCGCCGCTGCTCCAGGGTTCTCGGTGGTTGCGGTGTCAGCCACGGCCGTACTCCTCCTCGGCCTTCCAGAAGAAGAGGAAGCCGAAGGCGAAGGCGATCACGGCCCAGGCGATCGCGATGGCCCACACGTGGTGCGGCAGGGTCAGGTAGTGCGGCAGCGGGTGGCCGGCCGCGTCCTTGAGGCCCTTGGGGTAGATCTTCTTGTCGAAGCTGTCCGGCATGAACGCGTACCGCATGAGGTCCATGTAGACCGAGGCCGGGTTGAGGTCGGCGACCTGCTGCACCCACTTCGGGTAGCTGGCCAGCTGGCCCGAGATGCTGTACATCACGCCGGACAGGTACATCCAGGTGCGCAGGATGAACGGCATCAGCTGCGAGATGTCCGAGGCCTTGGCACCGACGCGGGCCATCACCAGCGCGAGGCCGGTGTTGAAGAAGCACTGCAGGACCAGGGCGGGGACGATCAGCAGCCAGGTGATGCTGGGGGTGATGCCGTTCAGCAGCACGATCGCGACCAGCACGACCATCGAGATCAGCAGCTGCTGCAGCTGGATCACGGTGAAGGCGATCGGCATGGCGGCACGGGGGAAGTGCAGCGCCCGGATCAGGCCCAGGTTGTCCGAGATCGAGCGGGTGCCGGACTGGATCGCGCTCTGCGAGAACTGGAAGACGAACACGCCGACGCACAGCCAGGCGATGTAGACCGGGATGCCGTCACGGCTCTTCAGGATGACACCGAAGACCAGGTAGAACACCGCACAGTTGAGCAGCGGGGTCAGCACCTGCCAGAACTGCCCGAGCTTGGCGGTCGTGTACTGGGCGACCAGGCGGGCGGTGGCGAAGGCCACGATGAAGTGGCGGCGCTGCCAGAGCTGCTTGACGTAGCTGACCAGATCGGGGCGCTTGCCGCTGACGGTCAGGCCGTACTTGTCCGCCAACTGCTTCGGGGTCAGGCCGGCGTCAGCTCCACTTGGAGCCGAGAGGCTGACGGAGTCACTCACTGTCGACACATTCGTCCTTCGCGGGATCGGTCCGGCCGGGGGGCCGGGGGGAGACCCACAGGGTTCACGGGGGATTTGTTCCGCCGGTGACGGGGCTCACCGGCGGCTGCGATCAGATGACTGGCGGTCGACCCAACCTGGTCAATCGCCATACAGTACGCCATTTCATGGGCCGTCGCGGACCGCAGGGCTCGCTCCAACCCGCCCGGAAGCCGCCCATCCAGGCTTTGAACGCCTCCCCGGAGGGGCGGCGGGCGAGGGTGAGCAGCAACCAGACTCCCGGGTAAAGAGGCAGCAGGGGGCCCGGAAGGTTCCGTCGTGCCAGCCACACCCGGTTCCGGGCCACGTTGTGGAAGTACGTGGCGTGCCGGGCCGGCGAGGTGGTCGGGTGGTGCAGCACGATGTCCGCGCGGTAGTCGATCGACCACCCGGCGTCCACCGCCCGCCACGCGAGGTCGGTCTCCTCGTGGGCGTAGAAGAACTCCCCGGGCAGCTGGCCGGCCTGCGGGAAGACGGCGGTGCGCACCGCGCTGGCACCACCCAGGAAGGTGGTCACCCGGGAGGAGCGCAGCGCGTCGCTGGCGCGCAGCCGGGGCACGTGGCGGCGCTGGGTCACCCCGGTGTCGGGGTCGGCGATCCGGAACGAGACGATGCCGAGCTCCGGGTCCGCGGTGAACGCCTCGCGCAGCAGCTTCGCCGAGTCCTTGCGCGGGAGGCAGCCGTCGTCGTCCAGGAAGAGGATCGCGTCCACCTCCCGGCCGTCCGGGCCGAACAGCTCGATGCCGACGTTGCGCCCACCGGGGATGCCGAGGTTCTCCGGCAGCTCGACGCTGCGCACGCCCGCCGGGAGCGGCGGCAGCGGCGCGCCGTTGCCGACCACGGCCAGCTCGACCTCCGGGCCCTCCTGGAGCCGGACCGACTCGATCAGCGCGTTCAGCTCGGCGGGGCGGTTGCCCATCGTGATGATGACGGCACCGAGCTTGAAGTCCTCCGCGGTGCTCATCGCAGCCTGCTCGAGAGGACGATGCTCAGCAGGTGCAGCACGGTCTGGAGCATGGCGATCGCGGCCAGCACCACCACCGCGAGGCGGGTGAAGTACAGCCCGCCGTGCACCTGGTCGGCGATGCCCGCCGCCAGGATGAACAGCGAGGCCTCGACCGCGCCGACCAGGCGGTGGAACTTGAGCAGCGAGGCGATCCTGCGGGCCTTGGCCACCCCGGCCGAGCGGGGCACCGAGGCGCTGTCCTCGACGGCGGTGAGGCCGCTGCGGGCGCGGGCCACGTCCACCAGGTCGGTCTCGGACTTGATCAGGATCGCGCCGAGCGCGGCCAGCGTGCCGAGGAAGGCCCACTCCCAGTGCGAGGCGGTGCCCGCCCGGTGGAACAGGTCCGCCGCGCGCAGGCCGAGGCCGGTCAGCAGCGCCGCCTCGGACATGTAGTGGCCGACCCGGTCCAGGTAGACCCCGGTGAGGGAGGTCTGCCGGCGCCAGCGGGCCACCTCGCCGTCCACGCAGTCCAGCAGCAGGTAGACCTGGATCAGCAGGGCTCCCAGGATCGCGCCGGTCAGGCCCGGGATCACCAGGGCGGCGCCGGCCAGGATGCCGGTGAACATCATCAGGTAGGTCAGCCCGTTGGGGGTGATCACCGTCATGGTGGACAGCACCCGGGTGATGCGCAGCGAGATCCTGCGCATGTACAGACGGCCCGCCCAGTGCTCCGCGCTGCGGCGCTGGAGCATGCCCTCCGGGTGGATCACCGCGCGCAGTTCCTCGATCGAGGGGCGGCGGGTGAGGTCCACCGGGGGGTGTTCAGCTGTTGACGGCTTGGACATAGTCGGCGTACGCGTCCCTGATGTCTGAAGGGGAGAGGTCGAGGTGTTCCAGGATGGTGAAGCGGCCCGGCCTGGTGTTCGGAGCGTAGTGCACCGCCTCGGTGAACTCCGCCTCGGTGAAACCGATCTGAGCCGCGGTCACCGGCAGACCGTGGAAGCTGAGTCGCTCCGCGATCAGGCCGGTCAGCTCGCGCTCGCCCCGCAGGTGGCTGGCGAACGCGGCCCCGAGACCGCACTGCTCCCCGTGCTGCGCGGAGCGCTTGGGGTACAGCACGTCCAGGGCATGGCAGATCTCGTGGCAGGCGCCGGAGGACGGCCGGGTGCTGCCCGCGATGTTCATCGCGATGCCGGACAGTACCAGGGCTTCCGCGAGGCACATCAGGAGGTCCTCGTCCTCCAGCGTGCCGGGGTGGCGCAGCAGGTTCTCCCCCGCCGAACGGGCCATCGCGACGGCCAGCCCGTCCACCGGCTCGCCGGTGATCCGGTGCGAGAGCTCCCAGTCCGCGCAGGCGGAGATGTTGGAGATCACGTCGCCGATCCCGGCCGCCACGAAGCGCTTGGGGGCCTGCCGGATGACGTCCAGGTCGACCACGATGCCGATCGGGCTGGGCACCCCGTAGGAGCCCCGCCCGGCGTCGTTGTCGAGCGTGGAGACGGGCGAGCAGAGGCCGTCGTGGGCCAGGTTGGTGGCCACCGCGACGATCGGCAGGCCGACCCGCGCGGCGGCGTACTTCGCCGCGTCGATGATCTTGCCGCCGCCGAGCCCGACCAGGGCGTCGAAGTGCCCGCCGCGCAGCTGGTCCGCCAGCTGCACGGCACAGTCCAGGCTGCCGTCCGCGACCTCGAACCACTCGGCGCCCGGCAGCAGCGGCTCCAGGCGCTCGCGCAGCACCGCGCCGGAGCCGTTGCTGATCGCCACCGCTATCCGCCCGTGGGCGGAGAGCCGCTGGTCCGCGAGGATGCCGCCGAGGGCGTCGAGCGCCCCCGGGCGGATCTCCACGAAGACGGGCGAGGGCACCAGGCGGGTCAGTACTGGCACGCGATCTCCCGCGCCTTGGCCAGGTCGTCGTGGTTGTCCACCTCGACCCAGGAGACCTCGCCGATCGGCTGCACGTCGATGCGCAGGCCGCGGTTGACCATCTCCTGGTAGCCGTCCTCGTAGTACAGCTGGGGGTCGCGCTCGAAGGTGGCCTGCAGGGCGCTGGCGAGGTCGCCGGCGGCCGACGGGTTGATGACCGTGACGCCGATGTACTCGCCGGTCGCCTCGGCCGGGTCCATCAGCTTGGTGATGCGGCGCATGCCGGCGGCCGGGTCGACGACGACCTTCATCTCCTCGTCGGCGAGCTTCTTCACCGTGTCGAGGGCGAGCAGGATGCCGGGGGCGTTGCCCTCCTTGATCCGGCGGTCGTTGCCGTCCAGCATGGTGCGCTGCACCGAGGCCGGGTGCACGGTGTCGCCGTTGGCGAGCAGCAGGCCCTCGCCGAAGAGGTCCCGGGCGCACCAGAGGGAGTAGGCGTTGTTCCACTCCTCGGCCTTGTCGTTCTCGACCAGGGTCAGCTTGACGCCGTACTTCTGCTCGAGCGCGTCCTTGCGGTCGTACACCGCCTCCTTGCGGTAGCCCACCACGATGGCGGCCTCGCGCAGGCCGACCTCGGCGAAGTTGCCCAGGGTGAGGTCCAGGACGGTCCGCTCCCCGTCGACCGGCACCAGTGCCTTGGGCAGGGTGTCGGTGTACGGGCGCAGCCGCCGGCCGGCGCCGGCTGCCAGAACGAGGCCGATCATGCGGTGTCTCCTGATTCGTCGTGTTCAGCGGTGGCATCGCCGAGCACCCAGAAGTGGATGCTCTCGGCGACCACGACCAGCGCCAGAACGGCCGCCAGCGCCACCATGGCGGTCTGCAGGACGGACGCCCCGGAGCCCTGGTGGCCGATCGGCCCGACCGGGCTGCCGTGGTAGGCGAGCGCCGCGACGACTGTCACGAGCAGCGCCCGGCCCTCCTGCCCGCCGGTCGTCCGTACCAGCCATCGGGACGGCGCTCCGGTGCCGCCACGCAGGCGGTACACCGTGTCGTAGTGATGGTAGGCGACAGCGGCGACCAGCCCGAACGCGACCGGGAGGGCCGCGACGTTCAGGCGCAGGGCCAGCGCGAGCACCGTGAGGTACTCCCCGGCGCGGAAGAACGCGGGGGCGAGCCAGTCCAGCGGGCCGTTGAGCTTGCGGGCCAGCACCAGCGAGCTGAGCAGCAGGTAGCCGGCCGCTGCCGCGACGGCCTGCCAGGTGCCCGCGGTGAAGTACACGGCGGCGGGCAGCCCGGCGGCGGCCAGCGCCGCGAGCACCGGCACAGCGAGGCCGGGCAGCCGGCGCGCGATCGGGCGCAGCACGGGGGCGAGCAGCTCGGCCAGCGGCCCGCCGTCGGCGAGCGCCGCCACCTCGGCGGCGGCCTTGTCCTCGCGGGGGCGGCGGCGGGTGACCGAGCGCAGCACCCGGCCGGCCGTGGTGTAGCAGCAGGCGAGCGCGCAGCCGATCAGCAGCACGGTCAGCGTGGTGCGCGGGGTGGTGCAGGCGGTCAGCAGGGCGATCATCGCCCAGCGCTCGCCGATCGGCAGCACGATGATCCGGCGGGCCCAGACCGTCCAGCCGACCCGGTCGAGCCGGCTGGAGAACTGGGCGGTGGGGCTGGTGTTGACCGGTCCGGTGGGTGCCTTCTCGCCGGTCGCCTTCGCGGAGGCGGCCGCGGCGGAGGCGGCGCTGGTCTGGTCGGCGGCCATGAAGGCGAAGTCCACGCTGTGCCGGAAGGTCATCAGCACCATCGCGGCCAGGGCCAGGGCCCAGACGTGGTCGCCGCCGCGGGCGGCGCCGAGCGCCAGGCCCGCGTAGAACGAGTACTCCTTGGCCCGGTCGAAGGTGGCGTCCAGCCAGGCCCCGACCGTGGAGTACTGGAGGTCGTACCGGGCCAGCTGGCCGTCGGTGCAGTCCAGCACGAAGGAGGCGATCAGCAGCACCCCGGCGGCTATGTAGCCGCCGCGGGTGCCGGTGGCCGCGCAGCCGGCCGCGAGCAGGGCGACCAGCAGCGAGGCGGTGGTCACCTGGTTCGGGGTGAGGCCGCGGCGAGCGCACCAGCGGGCCAGGTAGCGGGAGTACGGGCTGATGAAGAAGGTGGTGAAGAAGCCGTCCCGGGCCTTGACCGCCCGGCGCAGCCGGACCGCCTCCTCGTCCACCTCGGCCATCGCGGCCTGGGCGGCGCGCAGCTCGCTCGCGCTCGCGGGGACACCGGCGACCAGCGTGCCCAGCTCGGGGCGCTGCAGGGGCAGGCCGTGGGCCTCGACGGCCTCGGCGAGGCGGTCGGGGAGGGGGCGGGTGGCGGCGGCCTCGGCCCCGGGGGTGCTGCCGGTACCGGCGGTACTGCCGGTGCTGCCGGTGCTGCCGGTGCTGCCGGTGCTCTGGTGCGGGATCGGCAGGGCTTCGCGGCCGGTTCCGGCCCCGGCCCCGGCTCCGGACGTCGCTTCGGACGCGGTGAGGGCTCGGGCGGCCGCCGCGAGGGCGGTGCGGGCCTGCGGGCCGGCCAGCACGGTCGCGCCGGGTACGGCGACGGCCGGGAAGCGGGGGTCGGTCAGCGCCAGGCGCAGCGCGTGGCGGTGACCGACGAAGCCGCCGTCCACCACCGCGATCCGCTCGGCCTTGGCGGCGCGCCGGTCCTGGGCCCCGGGGGCCAGGACGGTGGCGACGAGCTCGGCCAGCGCGGCCGCGTCAGCGGCGTACAGCACCTGGTCGAAGCCGAGTGCGGCGAGGTCGGCCCGCAGCTCGGTGGCGACGGCCGTGGGCGCCGTCCCGAGGGCGGTCCCCAGGCCACCGCCCCTGGCGGGCTCGGCCGGGGCCGCATGGAGGGGCGGCGTTCCGGACGCGAGCAGCGCGGTGCCGGTCACGATCACAGTGGACAGCGGGACTCACTCCCTGGCGGTGGTGTGCGGTCCGGCCACAACGGAGTGCGGTGGGACGGTGGGGCGGGTCGGGTGCCTGCCTCCCGACACGGGGTCGGGTCTCGGTCACCTGACGTCTGGTTCGGTCGGTGTCGGCCTCCGCACCGATGACGGCCCGCGGCGGGCCGAATCGGCCTCGAACGGACGGCACGTGGTGCGGAGCTGAGCGCTTCGGACGGAACCGAACGCACCGATCGAGGCTACCGGACCCCAGTTCGCCCTCGAAACGGCAGCGGCCAGCACTTATCCGCAGCTGACGACCCAGGACCGTGCTGATCATCATTCCGGACTGCGGGTCGAAGGTTCAAGCCGCCTACCAGTCCTGGTCGGTCGGCCGACCGACCTGTACGCGGCCAGGAGGTGAAACGAGAACGACCAACTCGATCACAAATCGAACAATCTGGCCGGACGTTCGGCTGCGTTCGAGCCTTTCGCGCCGTCGTGGGCGTCAGATCACCCAGGGCCTCGGCCCATGCGGCAGACTTGCCCCGACGCCGGCGCAAGCCCGAATCTCCACCCTCGAAATCTTCGCGGTACGTCCACCACTCGGCCCGGAAATCTTTACCGGGTCCGGCCACGGTCGGCGTGCGCACGGGGGCGACGAGGGCCCCTCGGCGCCGCGTAGCCGACCGCCGGACCGGGTGGGCCGGGCCGGGTCCGCATGCCCGGGCTGCGGCTCCGGTCCTCGTGCCGAAAGAGGCCCCATGCCCGAGAGCCGACCGACCGACCAGACCACAGCTGGCTCCGCCCCCGAGATCCTGTTGGAGCTGGTCGACGACGAAGGCGTCACCATCGGCACGGCCGAGAAGCTCTCCGCCCACCAGCAGCCCGGGCGGCTGCACCGGGCCTTCTCGGTCTTCCTCTTCGACCGGCAGGGCCGCCTGCTGCTCCAGCGCCGGGCCCTCGGCAAGTACCACTCCCCCGGCGTCTGGTCCAACACCTGCTGCGGTCACCCCTACCCCGACGAGCCGCCCTTCGTCGCGGCGGCCCGGCGCACCGCCGAGGAGCTGGGCGCCGCCCCCGCCCTGCTCTGCGAGGCCGGCACCGTCCGCTACGACCTCCCCGACGAGGCCTCCGGCCTGATCGAGCGCGAGTGGAACCACCTCTTCGTCGGCCTGGTCACCGCCGACCTCGCGCCGGACCCGGACGAGGTGGACGACACCCGCTTCGTCACGGCCGACGAGCTCAAGGCACTGGAGGCCGAGCGGCCGTTCTCGGTCTGGTTCCGCACCGTGTTCGAGGCCGCCCTGCCGGGCATCCGCGAGATCGCCGGCCGCGACTGGTAGACCCGGGCCGGCCTGGGCGCTCCCCCCGCTACTCCCCGAAGGCCGCCCAGGCTCCGGGCTCCTCCTCGCCGTCGAAGTCCTCCGCGAGGGAGTGGCCGAGCCCGAAACCCCGGCCCTCCTGGCTCGCCGGGAGCGGCAGCGAGGCCCAGATCACCTTGCCGCCCTCCCCGGTCCGCTCCACGTCGCAGACGCCGCCGGCCTGCAAGGTCACGCTCTTGACCAGCAGCAGGCCCCGGCCACCGAGCTGGCCGAGGTCGCTCTCCAGCGCCCTCGGCCGGTACGGGTGGCCGTCCTCCACCGAGATCCGGACCCAGCCGTTGCCGATCTGCAGCTCCGCGGTGAGCCGCGGGGAGAGCACGGCGGCATGGGTCACCGCGTTGCTCACCAGCTCCGAGACGATCAGCAGGACGTCGTCGATCAGCTCCTGGTAGCGCTGGCCGGTCATCCCCTGGTCCAGCAGGCGGTCGCGGACGGCGTGCCTGGTCTGCGGCACCGCCGCCTCATGGGCCTCGGCGGAGAACCGCCACAGCCCGGCCGCGGGCTCGGTCTCGACCCGCCTGGCCGGTGCCTCGACCGGTGCCCCACTGATCTGCTCCACTCCAGGCCGCCCTTCGACCGTCCGGTCCAGCGGGGAATCCGGCATTCCGCCCAGAGCTTCCCTCGGACCATCGAGGCTACGAGCGCGGCGCCCGCCACGGCGGCAGCGACAGCCAACTTGGCGCCACCCGACCGTTTCCTTCCGTTCCCGGACTCTTCCCGCCCACTTCACCACGCCTTACGACCACCCCTCTCACCAAAATGCCCACTTCTCCTCTCACCCCGCCCCACCCTCCCAGACATGTCCGACTTGCCCCACTCCGTCCCCACCTCCCCCACCCCCTGCCCCATCCCGCCCCCGAGCAGGGCAAATGCTGGTGAGAACGACCCCGGAACCCTGGTACTGTTCTCCGTGTCGCCAAGGGGAACAGCAACCGGAACCCCACGGCACACACCCTGTCCGGGTGGCGGAATGGCAGACGCGCTAGCTTGAGGTGCTAGTGCCCTTTATCGGGCGTGGGGGTTCAAGTCCCCCCTCGGACACCATCTGTGAGCCTGCGGGCTCCGGAAAACAGAACGGGCTGGTTGAGATTCATCTCAACCAGCCCGTTCTGTTTTCCGGACTCATAGGTGAGCATCAGGCCGAGCTACTGGTAGCGCGCAGGCCCGTCGGCGGGCTCGGCCGTGGCGAGGACGGCGACCAGGCCGCTCAGCCCAGGCCGTGGCGGCGATATCGTCGCGAGTCAGCTGGCCGGTGCAGCCGGACTGGGCCGTGCGGAGTTCGGGTCCGGGCGGCTAGGGTCTGGGTCATCCATCGCGCAACGAGGCGAGGGTCGGCACCGGCTTCTAGTGCGGCTCGATAGCTGGCGAGTTTCGCATCGCAGTCGGTGCTCCGTCAGTCGAGAACCGCAGCCGCAGATGTACCGCCCACCCCTCACGCGCAGGGCCGGTCGATCATATCGCCTGCGCACACGACCTGAGGAGAAAGCCGTTCTCTGCAGAGCTTGTGCACCACGCAGTCGGGACGATTCGTAAGCATTCGGCCCGGCCTGCCGCCACTCGGCGAGCCGACCAGCGCCGCGTGCTGCCCCTGGCGAGCCGTCAGCCGACTCGGTGGACCGGAGCGATCTCCGGTCCACCGAGTGGCCAATCCCCAGTAGCCAGCGCTCGCCGCTACTGCCGAGTTGAACCGTCATCAAGCGATCATCCGCTCTGCGCCGGGGAACTGTTGGGCGGCATCAGACACGGCGTGTCGACCGCGAACATGACTCGCTCTGCCGAGCCGTTGCGCCCTGCTCTGCCGACCGTGATCAGATAGTGACTCTTGGAGTGGTTGGCATACATGAGGACCTCGGATTCACCGTCGACGTACTCGCGGTACGAGCTGATCGTGAATTCCTGTCCTTTGAGCATGTCCCGGATCTTTCGGGCCACGGCAGGTTGCTGGTCGCGCGGCACGTCGGCGTACGCGGAGTACATGAGTGTGAACCGGCCGTCGGTCGTGAGCTCGTCGTGCTTGCCGACGCACTGGTTGAAGTTGGCACGGGTTTCAGCAGGGCTTAGCTGCAGCCCTCCGGTCTGGGCCATGTACTCCGTCATATGCTGCGCCCACGTTTGAGCGTCATGCTGGGACATCGTCGGCAGCGGGGCGTTCTTGTCCGGCTCGGACATACATCCTCCAAGGAGCGGCAGAAGACAGAGTAGAACGGCAGCCGGCGACGCTGTTCTTTGCAGAGCACGAGCCACGGGGAGTCCCTTGTGCAGAAGACCGAAGACGGTCTGTGGAATGACTTCGGCTGGCCCTTCTCGGATGTTATCCAGGGGGCTTACCAGCAATGATCAGTCCCTGGTTCCGCAGGCTCTGACTTCCGGGATCCCAGTAGCCACTGTGCCCGTGGGTGTCCACCGTAACGTCGTTGCCACCGAAGGATTGATCCGATGGGTCCGGGCCGAGGGTCAGTCCGCTCGCATAGTTGGCGACCGGGTCGTCAGAGGCTGCTTCCACCCAGACGTGTCCTGGATCGATGTTGAGGTTTCGGGCGTTGTCGGTGCCCATACCCGGGCTGCCGAGCGCGACGATGTCGTCGGCGTGCAGCCCACCGTCACCCTGGGCCGCCACACCGACTGCGGTAGATCCGTAACTGTGGCCGATGACAGTGAGATGGCTGCGGTGGTCGCCCTGCGCGACCCTTACTCCTGCTGTGAAGCTGCGCATGTCGGCGGCACCTCCCTCGGCTCGACCAGTGTCCGTGACACTTGGTGCTATCTCCGGCGCGTCGTATCCCAGCCAGGAGATGACCGACACGGTCTGGCCGGTATCCGCCGCCGCCAGAGCGGCACTCTGCAGTCGGCCCGTCCGTTCGATCTGGCCCGGCATGCTGGCGAGGACGGTGCCGGTCCCCGGCACCAGGACTGCCGTGTGATCGGCTGTGTCGGGGTTACCCATCGCGACGATGGCGCGCCCCTTGCCCTTCGCCGGATCGAGGCCGAGGAGGAACAACTGGCGGGGCCCGTCTTCCCCGTCCGCCTGGTCCAGCTTGTCCCGAAGCCCGCGCAGCGCGTTCTCGCGCTCGTTGTACTCCTCGTAGGTCAGCCCGGAGCCCGTCGGCGACCCGGCATGCAGGGAGTCGAGCTGCTCGTCCAGGGTCAACCGGTTGGCCTGGTCCCGAACCGTCGCCGGGAGCCCGTCGAGCATGCCGACCTGCCCCGGGTACAGCGCCAGGTACTCCTGTTGCTGCTCCGGCGTCAGGGACCACCACCACTCGGCGTTCTGCTTCGGATCCCTGTTCTCCGGGATGTACGGATCCACCAGACCGAGAGCCTTGGCAGCGTCCTTGACATCCTGCGCCGCCTCGGCCGCCGCACCGAAGGCCCGGGGCTGGGTCAGCACACCGGCGCCCAGGCTGCCCAGCGCGTTACGGCCTTCGTCGCTGGCCTCCTGCGCCATAGCGATCGCCGCATCGATCCGATCCTGCGCGGCACGCTGGAGTTCGACCGCCTGCTGACGCGACTCCCTCGCATCCGGGTCATGCCGGTCCGCCCCGTCCAGAGCCGACGGGCCCGCCACCTGACCGTCGTCGGAGACCCCCAGTCCGTTGGTCTCCGCGAAATACACCGCGTTCGTCAGGTTCGTCTGCGCCTGGCTCATACGGCCGGCCACTGTGTCGAGCGTCAACGCGATACTCTCGGTCTCTACCCGGACCACATCGAACTGCTGCTCATTGCGATCCATGGACGCGAAGGCGGCATCAGCATCCGCACCCTTCTACTGCGCCTGCCGCAGGGGTCCGTTGACCTTCGACCGATGCTGGGTGAGCGCAGCCTCCAAGTGCTGCGACAGCGCCCGCCAGGACTTCGCGGCCGTACGAAGCTCCTCTGCGTTGAGCTTCAGCAGAAGAAGGAACTGCGTGCTCACCGCACTCCCAGACCCTTCGTCAAGTCCGCGATCGAGTGGTCGGTCCACTCGTGGCCCTGCGCAGTGGCTTCAAGATTGGCGGCGGTATCGGTCAGGCGGGCGCGCAGCGCGGCCAGAGCGGGCGCCCAGTCGGCGCCGAGCTGTTCGAGGGCAAGACCCATTGACCACCCCGCAAGCTGGGCTTCAGCACCTGCATTGTCCTTCAGTGCGGTGTCGATCGGACCACCGAGCTCATCACCTATCGAACGGGCAAAGCTGGCCGATGCCCGTAGTTCGTCCACATTGACGTTGAATGTCTCGCTCACCGGTCTCCCCCTGTGCACTCTCAGCTTCCCCCACCGCAACAAACCATACAAGGCCATTAGCGCATGGCCGCTCGATTCAGCCTCATTGCCGCCGAGGGTGTCCGAATCATCGATATGGGCGCGGCAGAGTTGGTCAAGCCACATCCACCGCCACGTCACACGCCCACCCCGGCCTCTCCGTTCGAGCCTCGCCGGCGGAGCGCCGTGCCCTCTGGGCCTGGCCAGGGTGAAGAGGCAACCCATCAGCTGGAGTGGGTCGCGCCACAGTCTCCGGCCGAGCAACTGGACCGACGACAGCGGCAACAACAGCTTCGAGCGGAACCACGTACCGGCGCTGGACGCCTTCCTAGGGGTCGGCAGCAGCGAACTGGGTTACGGCCCGGGGCCCGCGATCCGGATGGCTACGACGATCACCGCGACTTCATCAGGCCGGCGCGACAGCTCACCGCAGGGGTCCGAATAGCCTGGCGTCACCTGGGAATGCCCCGCTCGACGTCTGGCGTCGCGTGATGAATCTCGGTAATGGTCGCGGCGGTGTCGAAGCTGAGGACCGGGCCGGGCCGGTCGGAGAGCAGACTCTCGTAGAGGGGCCGATAGTGGGCCACCTTCCGCGGGGTCAGCCCGTCGGTACCGTAGGAGGCCAGTAGCCGGCTCTCCTGGGCCGCGAAGCCGGTCATGGCGGTGTGGTCGATCCAGATCTCCACATCCGAGTGGCCGAACGAGAGAGTGGTCTCCTTGCTGCTGGAACCAGTGAGCCAGCTGCTGCGCAGCCGGGCCGTACCCACCGCGCCCCGGGAGCGGTACTCGGCAGTGCACCAGGCAGTCGCACCGCCGTCCGCCTGCTCGGCGCCGGTGAGCGCTGTGAGGGTGACGAAGCGGGTGAGCATGCTGAGCTGGTTCACCCCCGAGTCCATCCAACTGGACGTGTACGAGGCGAACGCCTGATCACCTCGCAGAACGTAGGGGTCGTAGAACGCCGAGGTGACGGCCGTGACGGGTCCCCACTCGGGGTGCTCGGCGATCCGTTCCGCCGCCCAGTCCACCTCGGGCGAGAACGCGAAGTGGTGCGCGGTGAAGACGCGGCCCCGGACATCGACGTCCCCGTCCAGTGAACGAAGCCGGGCGAGGGAGGCGAGATCGTGGACGAGGGGTTTCTCAACAAGCACTCGGGCTGTGGACCGGACGAGGGCCAGGGTGGCCAGGTCCGCGTGCGTGTCCGTGGGAGTGGCGATCACGACCAGATCGGGCTGGTGCTCGTCCAGTGCGTTGGCGAGGCTCGCGTAGTGGCGCGGCGCGGTTCCACGGAACGGGGGCGGCACCACGAGGTGGGGGTCGACGGTGAAATCGACGGAGATCCAAGGCAGTTCAGCGAGAACTGTGAGATGGGTCTGTGCGATCGTCCCGACGCCGACCAGGCCGACGCGTACGAGGTCACCCACGAAGTCCTGCTCTCTTCAAACAACTCAGCTCACTCAGCGCGGTCCGCTCGGCGCGGTCCGTCCGCTCTCCCGGGAACGTCATCGGCTGCCCAACACGGCCGCCCAGCGGCTCAGCGATGCGGGGCCGTCGACCCATTCGACGGCGGGACTGTCCTGGGCCGCCGCCTCCGCGCCGTCGAGCCAAGAGGTCGCGATGGGCACCCAGTAGGTGTTGCCGCCCGAGGTGCGCGTGCGCTCGTCGAGTTCGGCTCGAGTACGGCGGGCGGCGGCGTGGTCCCCGGCGAGCGCGCCGAGGAGGATCTCCGCCACATCAGCCAGGTTGTGACCACCCCGGTAGGCGATCCCGTCGGCCAGCCGCCGGGTGTCTCCGACAGCTTCCCTGGCAGCTGCAGGGTTGCCGGCCATCGCACAGGTGACCGCCTCGGCAGAACGGATCTTGACGAGCTCCACGGGGTTGGGCACGAGGTCGAGAAGCTCCCGGGCCCTGCCCGCCGCATCGGCCACCGTGGCCGGCTCTCCGGACCAGCACGCTGTCTGCGCCAGATTGGCCAGGGCCTTCGCCTCGGCAGCGGCCAACCCTTCGCGGTGGGCCAAGTCGATCGCCTCGCTGTAAGCCTCGGTGGCCTCACCGAAACGGGCGTTGACACGCCAGATGTGCCCGATCAGCCGGAGCCGTTCCCCTTCGTCCGCCGCGTCGCGGCTCCGCTGCTCCAGTAGAGCCGCGAGGGCAGTGGAAAATCGCCCGTTGAGGTAGTCGTAGTCGCAGAGCCAGTAGCGGGCCACCGCTTCGAACTCGCTACCCAGCAGCTCACGGTAGAGCTCGGCGGCCCTCGAGTAGTCGCCCTGGTTGCGCAGGGCGTGCGCGAGGTGGATGCGCACAAGCTGCGCCGTCCGGCTGCCGCGCCCGACACCCGCGTCCGCGCCGTCCAGGACCCCGATCGCCTGCTGTACTTTCCCGGTCCGGCGCAGCTGGACGCCCAGTATCGCGGCTCGAATCGCCCGGTACTCGGGAATCTCAGGACCACCGGCTGTGAGTCCCGCCCCGAGCTCCGTCCACTGACCCGCCTCGACCAGCCGCTGGGTGGCGTGCGCCATCCAGTCGTCGAAGACCCCGTACGCGGCCGACAACCTGAGGCCGGATTCGAGGGCCTGGGTTGTCGCAGTGCGGCTGGCGGAGGGGCCCAGCCGCTCCCCCAGTCGACGCAGCAACCGGGTGGCTGCCTCACTGCGGTCGCGGTCCGACCATCCGTCGGGGAGAGCCCGGTCGGCCTCGACGATGGCGCGGCGCAGTGCCGCGTGCAGGGCATAGGGCAGCTCGTAAGCATCGTCGTGTGTCAGGAAAGGACGCCGGAGGAACCGCGCGACACGGCCGTCCGGAACACCAGGGCGGCCGGCGCATAGCAAGTCGGCGTCGAGCCGGTCGATGAGAGCCGCCGTGCGGACCAGATCGCGCTCCTCCTGGGGAAGATCCCTGATCGACCGGGTGGCGACCGCCGTGAACGTGCCGCCGAAGTCATCCACTGACGGCTGCCTTCCCCGTGCCAGCAGCTCGACGAAGTGCGACACCGACAGGTCCAGGTACAGCGGCAGCCCCTGGCCCCCTGAGATGATGCGCTCTCGCACTGCCGCCGACATCGCCGGCTCACCGTCCTGGGTGAGCGCCTCGCGAAGGTAGCTGTCGGCGTCGGAGTTCGACAGATACCCCACCAGGTGTTGGCGCGGCTCAGCCGTGTCGTTGCTGAAGTGCAGATTGGGCCAGCAGTCCGGGCCGGTGAAGTCCAGTTCACCGCGGTTCTCGCCGTCCGCCCAGTCGATGCGGTTGCGACCGGTGATCACGAACAGCACGTTGGGCATCAGGTAGACGCAGCGTTGTACGAACCGTTCCGCCGTACGGTCGGCCCGGCCGTTGAGGACCTCGAAGGTATCGAAGAACACGCAGACCTTCGGTCGCCTTCCGCGCTGCGACAGCCGCTCCAGATCCCAGGCCAGGAGGTAGGGGAAGAACGACAGCGTGTCGTAGTCCGCCTCAGCCTCGATCAGCTCGGCGAACAACTCGCACTCGGACAGGAGCCGTCCCTCCCGTACCCGTTCACGAATGGCGCGGAACGTGAGCAGGGCCGCCCGGTGTGCAAGCCCTGTGAGGCCGCCCAGGTCAGCCGGCACGACCTGCCCGACGCTCTCCGCAATCTGCTCGCTGAGACCGATGCTCCGCGAGGCTCGCCGTACCGCCGGCGAGGCATCCAGAAATTCCTGCAGCGTCTCCCCTGGGTGAGCGCGGGCCCAGTACGAGGCCAGCGCCAGGTCAAAGGCCTGCCAGCGGCTTCCCAACCGCCCCAGCCCCGCCCGCAGACGCAGCAGCAGGCTCTCGATGTCACCGGCGCCGTCCTCGGAGACATCCACCCGCACGGCCACAACGTCTTCCCGGCCTTCGGCCTGAGCGTCTGCGAGGAGCCTGCGCTCCAACTCCTGGGAGAGCGATGTCTTCCCTATACCGCCCACACCGTAGAACGTCAGGACGTTGCGGCGCCCCTGCACCCGGTCGACAACGGGGGAGATCTGAGCCTCGGCCAGAGTCTGGTGCAACCCGTCGAGTGACCGGCCGAACGCGGCCACTTCATCGACCCGGTTGGTGAAGACCTGCTGCGCGGCGACGGTGGACGCCAGACCGCTCATGAAAGCAACACGCAAGTTCGTTCGGGTCATCCGGTCTCCTCAGCGGCTTCACACGGCTGCCTCGTCATCAGATCCTGACAGGCCGCGACGGACCGTCACAAGAGGCGCCCTGAGGTTCAGCCCGAATCCACCGGCTGATCTCGGGTGTGGAGGGGCATCGGGATGAAGAGATGCCTTGTGAACTGCGATGATGGGGATTCCTACGTCTCCAGCAAGCACGACCAGCAAGGCATCTCTGTCGGCCATCTCCGTCGCGTTCGACGAGTCCAACCTGCCAGCAGGCGCCCACCCCGACTACGGAAGGTCCACGCCATCCCCGAGGCCAACCTCGTCGGCACCCGGTGCGTCAGCGCAGCCGACCGCCTGTCCTCACGTCGAGGATCCAGCATCGGTCGCGTTCGCGCGCGACCTGAGCTCGAACGAAATGCACAGGACAGCCAGGGTCCGCGTATCCGCCAGCTCGCACCCTGGCAGAGGTGCCCAACTGCCCAGAAACTGCGAAAACCCGTCGCTGGTCGGGGCTCCGGTCCCTAACCTCGCGCTTTCACGAGTGGGGCTGTCCGAGGCGTGATCAAAAGAACGAGGAGTGCCTCTGACCTGGGACGATGGGACTTGTCTAGGGTCCTGAT
>NZ_JBEOWY010000059.1:0-49347 GCF_040296285.1 Kitasatospora sp. NPDC002227 | reverse complement strand
GGCCACCCCGATCAGCCAGCCCGCGACCGCCCGGGGGCGCCCCAGGTCGGTGACCTTGCGGACCGGCACCCGGTGATCGTGGCGTCCTTTCAAAAGAACCGGGGAAAGAAACCCTCCCCCCTTGCCCCCTGGAGTTGTTGGACCCAATGGGACCGACAGGTCCAACGTGGCGGGGCGGGGTCATGGGATGCGGAGTGACGTGCCGCCCGGAGCGCCATGAAACGGGCCCGCGTCCGCGATACGCGGACGCGGGCCCGGGGCCCAGACTCGGCGGCTACTTGGTGCTGTAGGCGGCTTGCAGGCGGCCGAGCAGGTCGAGCGTCTCCTCCGTGGAGAACGCCGTCACGTCAGCCGGATCGTCACCAGCGACACCGATCTCCCACTCATCTGCGCCCCGCGCCACCACCTGGATGGGCGGCTGGGCCATCCACATCACGTCGATGCCGCGTCGGACCACCACGCCTACCAGGCCGGGCGACAACGCCGTGCCGTTCGCGCCGCCAGGGCCCATGAGCAGATCGGCGAGCGCCTCGGTGGCGTTGTCGCCGCGCACGCTCTCCGTGGTGAGCGCGATCTCCCCGCCGCCGACGTGCGTGAGCGTCACCGCCATGTGCGTGCAGTTCTCGTTCCGTTGCCACGGCGGGATCTTCCAGGTGAAAGTCATGCGGGCATCCTGCCCAGGCAGGCGGGTGGTTGATGCCTCCCGAATCCGCCGCTCCCGGAGGCACGGATGTCGGCAGCAGCGCGCCCTCGCGCTGGTCCTCGTCGTGGGCACAAGCCAAGCGCGTTCCCGAGCCGCAGCGCCGGGCGCCAGGGACTAGAAGGCGGTGCACTCGAGATCGCAGTCTCCCGGTTCGAAGTGCCCGCACTCCATCCGCTCGTCATCGTCCGAGCGCCATGGTGGGCACTGCCCGCAGAAGTCTCCGAGCTTCTGCACCGGGGCCTTCCGGCAACGCGCGCAGAGCTCGTTGAAGCAGCGGCTGCAGAGCGTCCTGGACACGGAAAGCCCGTCCCCGGGCACGCAACCGTCGGTACAGCGGGCGTAGGTCACCATGGCGACATCGTGCCGTTCCGGCCTTCCGAACGCCGCTGCCGACACGTGCTGTCCGGGGTTGTCACGCCTGGACGTCACGCGGGGCTGACCTGCGGGACAAGGGGTGGATCAGACGGCGGACAAGGGGGGCCGTGATACGTCGGCGCCCCCGTCGGACCTGTTGGGCCTAACGGGGGCGCGGGCGGTGCGGTGCGGCCGGTTCAGCCGTCCAGCTCGAGGTCCGGCGACCAGTCTTCGAGCGCGGTCGGGCGCCGCGCGGCGTGCGGGCGGGTGCGGGCGGCGGTGGGCCGGCCGCCGCCGTAGTTGTCGATCCACGCCAGGCCGGAGCGGTCGAGGGTCCTCTTCGCCCGGGTGACCGTGACGTAGGCGAGCATCTGGTCCTCCCGCCTCGGCGGCGACGCCTGGCCGGTCTTCTCGTCCGGCTTCGGCTCGTCGAAGTCGTCACAGACCTGGACGGTTTCCCACTCGCGGCCCTTGGCCTTGTGCGCGGTGGAGATCGTGACGTCCGCGCTGCTCTCGCTCACCAGCCGGCCGACGGCCTTGAGGATCTCCTGCGGCCCGTGCGAGTCGATCAGCCGGACGAAGGTGCGCAGCTCGCCGGCGGACTTCTCGGTGTTCACGTAGGAGCGCAGCTGGTCCCAGCTGGCGAAGGCGAGCAGCTCCGGGTGCGAGCAGCCCTTGCCCTTCTGCAGGGTGATCGCCGCCTCGGCCAGCGCCTTGATGGCGCCGCCGCCACCGGCCAGCGCCGGGCGGCGGTTGTCGGCCAGTACGAGCATCGCCCGGCGGATCGCCTCGCCGTTGGTGCGGCACAGCAGCGCGTGCGGGCGCTCCAGGCCGCCGTCGACGACCCGGCTCGCCGGGCCGGAGCCGGTCAGCCGCATCCGCGAGCCGAGCAGCGCCAGCCACTTGTTGGCCTCCTCGGCGACCTGCGGCCCGAACCGCCAGGACGTGGTCAGCTGCAGGCGCTGCCGCGCGGGCCACTGGGCGAGCGCGTCCACCGCGCCACGCCATCCGAAGATCGCCTGGTTGCTGTCGCCGACCGCGATCCGCTGCGCGTGGTCCTGCGCCTGGACGATCTGCGCGATGACTGGGTTGGCGTCCTGCGCCTCGTCCAGCAGCACGTAGTCGGCCTTCAGCTTCGGTCCGGTCAGCGCCCACGCCTTGAGGTAGTGGTCGTGGGCGTAGTGCAGCTGGCCGCGCGGCGAGGTGACGTCATCCCAGGCGGCCCGCGCGTACGGCAGCACCGCCTCGCGCAGCAGCCGCTCCTGGTTGCCGGTCAGCCCCTTCGGCGGGCGCACGTGGTGCAGGCCGACCACCGGGTCGTCCGAGTAGCAGAACTGCTGCACCGCCTCGATGGCGAGCCGGGCCTGGACGGCCGGAGTGAGCAGCAGCTCGGCGTGCACCCGCAGCGGCTCCAGGATGCGCAGCACCTCCGCCGACCGCTCGGCCGGCACCCGCGGACCGTTCAGCCGGGCCTTGAGCCCGTCGGGCGTGGCCCGGTAGGCGAGGGAGTGCGCGGTGCGGCAGTCGATGGAGGCGGGGAAGGTCCGCTTCGCTTCGGCGGCGATGTCCTTGCCGAAGGCGATGTACAGGCCGCGCCGCCCGGGCATCGCGGAGGCGATCATCCGCAGGGTGGAGGTCTTGCCGGTGCCGGCACCGGCTTCGACGACCAGGTCCCCGCCGTCGACGCACGCGTCGATGATGGCGGCCTGCTCGGCGGTCGGGGTGAGCCCGCCGACCTTGCGCGCCGGGGCCGCGGCGCGCTGCGCGGCGGCCGGCTTCTCGAACGCCTCCAGGATCTCGGCGGGCACCGTCTGCTGGCCGGGGCCGGGCGCCGGAGCCGCCTTGCGCGTCGACGTGGCGGGCGTCGGCCGGGCCGGTTCGCGCAGCTGCTCGCGGGTCGTCGTCAGGTCGGGCTGGCGCAGCTCGACGCCGAGCGCCGCATACATCCCGACCAGGCCGGTGCGCACCGCGCGCGCGTGCTTGAGGAACACGGCGAGCTGCTGCTCGTCGAGAGCCATCAGGTGCAGCTGCTCGGCGGTGGCGAGCGGGTCGATCTCGTTCAGCAGCGCGGCGGCCTGGTCGCGCAGCGCCGGGCCTTCGATCTCGCGCTGGCGCGCCCGGAGCATCGCCTGCCGGCAGGCCTGGCTGCAGTAGAGCTTCGCCCGGCCGGTCTTCGCTCTGGGCGGCAGCGGCTTGCCGCATGTCGGTCGGGCGCAGGTTCCCGTGGTCCCCTCAAGTTCCGTCACAAGAGCACTGTGACGAAACGCGGAGCTAGATCACAAGCCCACTCGCGGCATTTCCCCCGAACGAATTCTCGCCCGCCCCCGCCGGCCTTTCCCGGCCCTCCCGCTCGCCCGACTCCACGCCCCCGCCCGTCGCATCATCAAGCCCACCAGCCAATTCACCAGCCAACATCACAACAAACTCAGACATACCAACCAAACCGACACCACATCACATCAACACACACCACAAGCAACTTGAACCACATCAACCAACCACTCATACTCAACCCAAACGATCAAGCCAAATCATCAAACATGTGCCTGGGTATCTCCGATACACAGCCGCTGACGGCGTCAGCGCGAAGGCACTGGGCGAGGTGGGGCGCAGTCGTTTGTCAGGCCGTCACGGGGGCGGCCACGGGGCGCGGGGGAGGGGATTCGGTCGTGGCTGTCACGGCGATCCGCTCCGAGGCGCAGATCGAATACCGCCTGATCGAGGGCGACGGCTGCGACCGCGAACACCAGAAAGCCCCCGGACCCGGCGAGCAGCATTCCGACCACGGCGCGAGCGCGGCCGTCGAATACCGGCTCGACGGCAAGGCGCGGCCCCTGGAGTGGATCGGCGCCGGCCTGGCCGAGGTCGGCCTGGTAGCCGGCGAGCGGGTCGATCCGCACGCCGCCCGCGCGCTGATGTCGGGCCAGCACCCGGCCACCAGGGAGCAGCTGACGAACCCGGTATGGCGGGTCGCCGACGCCGGAAAGCTCGGCGCGGCGCCGCTGCTCGCCGCCCTCCAGACGGCCGCTGAGCGGGCCGGTGCGGCGTCGCCGGCAGCCCTGATGCCGACCAAGGATCTGCGCGAGCGCCTGGCCCGACTCGAGCGGATGAACCTGCGCGACGGCGGCGAGCACCGCGCCCCGGTGACCGCTCTCGCGCAGCTGGCGACCGCGGCCGGGATCGAGCTGGAGAGCGTCTACCGGCCCGCCGCGCTGTCCTCGGCGTGGCGGCACGCGAGCGATCGGGAGCGCGTCGACGTCGCCGGAGACGACATCGGATTCACGCTGCCGAAGTCCGTCTCGACCGCGTGGGGACTCGCCTCGGCGGAGGTTCGGGACATCGTCGAGGAGGAGTTCCTCTCCTCCGTCCGGCAGGCCGTGGGCGCGCTGGAGACGTGGTGCTCCTACGGCGTCAGCGGCCACCAGGGCGACGGCGAGATCGCCGATCGCGTCGCCTCCTCCGGCTTCCTCGGCTGGATCATGACCCACAAGAGCGCCCGCCCGGTCGAGGGCTCGGTGGGCGATCCGCACCTGCACGCGCACGTCGTCATCGCCCGGATGGTGAAGTGCGAGGACGGGAAGTGGCGCTCCCCGGCGTCCGGCGGGCGAGACCTTCGCCGCCACTCCCACGCCGCGAACGAGCTGCAGAAGGCACTGTTCCGCACCGCGCTGACCGAGCGCCTGGGCGTCGAGTGGGAGTACAACCCGGCGAACCGCGAGTGGGAGATCGCAGCCGTCCCCACCGAGCTGCGCGGCTCCTTCTCGCGCCGCAACCGGCAGATTCTTGACGCCGGCGGGGCCGAGCTGAGCACCGCGCAGCGCCGCGTCCTGGCCGCCCAGCAGCGCGAGGCCAAGCAGGACATCGCCGAGGTCGACGTCCTCGCCAAGTGGCACGCCAACGCCGTCAAGGTGCTCGCCGACCGGCACGGCCGCGGCGGTGAGGAGCGCCTTCGGCAGGTCCTGGCCGCCGCGTTCCCGGGGCCGGCCGGACCCGGCGAAGGCCTCGATCTGCCCGACCTCGGCGTGCTCGCCGCGCAGGTCTTCGACCCCGAGACCGGCGTCACCAGCAAGCGCAAGGACTTCTCCAGGGCGCAGGCCTTGGCCGAGGTCGCCCGGGCGCTGCCGCCCGGCCTGTACGGGCACCTGGAGCTGGAGACGCTCACCGACCAGGTCCTCACCGAAGCCGGGTACGCGGTCGCGCTGGCGGACCTGCACGCCTCCCACCACACCAACGCGGCCCGGTACACCACGGTGGACGTGCTGGCCGCCGAGCAGGTCATCACCACGCTGCCCGCGCAGCGGATCGCCGACCATGCCGCCATCGTGGACCCGACCGAGGCGGCCCGCCAGGTGGCCGCCTTCGAGGCCGAGAAGCAGCTGCAGCTGAGCGGCGAGCAGCGCGCGGCGGTGCTGCGACTGCTGACCGCCGGACACGGCGTCGACACCGTCCAGGGCCTGGCAGGTGCGGGCAAGACGACGATGCTCGCCGCCGCCCGGCAGGTCTGGGAGCAGGCCGGACTGACCGTGGCCGGCGGCGCCATGATGGCGGTCGCCGCGCAGAACCTGCAGGCCGAATCCGGCATCACCTCCACCACCGTGGCGTCCTGGCTGCTGCGCATCCAGGACGGCGAAGGCCTCGCCGGAATCGACGTCCTGGTCCTCGACGAAGCGGCGATGTCCGACGACCGCACGCTCGCCAAGCTCCTCGTCCACACCGCCGAAACCGGCACCAAGCTCGTCCTGGTCGGCGACGAGCAGCAGCTCCAGCCGATCGGCATCGGCGGCGGCTTCGCCGAGATCCACCGCACCGTCCAGGGTCTGGCGCTAAAGGAGAACCGCCGCCAGCGCGCCGCCGTCGAGCGCGACGCGCTGACCGTGTGGCGCACCGGCGGGCGCTCCACCGCGCTCGCCCAGCTCGCCGACGCCGGCCACGTCCACGCCACCGAGACCGGCGAGCAGACCACCGCCGCGATGCTCACCGCGTGGAGCACCGAACGCCACCGCTGGACGGATCCGCACGAGAACCTGCGCAACCTGCTGCTGCTCGCCGGACGCAACACGGACGTCGACGCACTCAACGCCGGGGCGCGCCAGATCCGCCGCGCTGCCAG
This sequence comes from Kitasatospora sp. NPDC002227, assembly GCF_040296285.1. Lineage (NCBI taxonomy): Bacteria > Bacillati > Actinomycetota > Actinomycetes > Kitasatosporales > Streptomycetaceae > Kitasatospora > Kitasatospora sp. NPDC002227. The sequence continues at coordinate 43,180 of NZ_JBEOWY010000059.1, read as the reverse complement.
CGAGCTCGGCGCCGAGACCGCCTTCGCCCTGGCCGACGGGCGCGTGCTCGACATCGCGGTCGGCGACCTGGTCCGCACGAAGGTCAACGACCGCCGCTCCCGGCGCACCGCAGGCAGCGAGCCCGACATCCTCAACGGCTACCGCGGCGTCGTCCTGACCGTCGACCAGCGCGGCGCACTGGTGCAGTGGCAGCGCGCCGCCGGACCCGACCAGCTCGTCACCGAGCAGGCCTGGCTGACCCGCGAGCAGATCGCCGAGGGCGCGCTCACCCACGCCTACGCGATGACCGTCACCGCCGCCCAGGGCCTGACCGCGACGCGCGCGCTGGTCAACGGAACCGGCGCCGACGCCTTCACCCTGTACCCGGCGATCACCCGCGGCAAGGAACGCTCGGACCTGTGGCTGCCCCTGCAGAGCGTCGAGGACGAGGGCGCCCGCGCCCGGCTCGGCGACCCGGCCAGTCCCGGCCAGCTGCTGCTGCGCGCGGTGGCCGCGTACGGCAAGTCGCTGGACGCGGACAGCGCCGAAGGCATGATCTCCGGCCGGGTCGCCGGACGCGGACCCGTTGGACCCAACACCCCCAACAGCGGTGACGGGACCGGCGGCGCAGGCCCTGGCCGCCCGCCCCGCACCCCGCGCGGCCCCGAACCGGACGGCCCCGGCGGCGGCGGAGGCCTCGCCCTGCGCACCGCCGAGCCCGCCGTACTGCTCGCCACCGTGGAGCCGGCCGCGCCGCTCCCGTACGGGGAGGACCGCGAGCTCCAGGCGCAGCCGCAGGCCTCGCTCCGGCGGCCGGAGGCGGCCGTGGTGCTGGAGCCCTGGCGCACCCGCACCGCCCGGCCCGAGGCCGGGGAACCGGCCGGGCGCCAGGACATCGACCTCCTGGTCGAGGAGGACCAGGACCGGCAGAGCGCCGACCGGCCCCGCCCCGAGGAGCTCGCCGACGAGCGGGTCCGCCAGGCCCGGGCTCGGCGGACCACCGCGACCACCGGCACCCACCGCGCCACCGCCAGGGCCGCAGCCGACCAGGTCGAGCGCGACGAACAGCAGCCGCACCGCGGTGGGCGTCTGGGCCAGCTGGCCCGCGCCGCCGAGCAGCGCGCCGCCCGCCACCGCGAGGCGGCGCCCGGTGCCGAGCGGATCCGCGCCGCCCGGCAGCAGGCGACGGCCACCGCTCTCGCCGAGCGCCCGGCCGCCGTCCCGCTCGAGCACCGCGACCAGGACCAGGCGCAGCGCAGCGGGCGGGCCGCGCAGCTCGCCCGCGCGGCCGAGCGTCACCGTGCCCGCCACCAGGCCCAGGAGCAGGCCACCGAGCGGCCGGCCCCGGCGGTCGGCCCGGTCGAAGCCGCCGTCGCACCGGCCCAGGTCCGGCCGCAGGCAGTCCCGGCGCCGGCCGCACCGGCCATCGACCCGGCCGTCCTGGCCGACCTCGCCGAGAAGGTCGCCGCCGAGCTGGCGGCGCAAGAGGCCGTGCGCAAGGCCGAGGCCGAGCAGCGGGTGGCCGGCCTGGCCGCCGACGCCGCGATCCCGTCCTGGCGTCAGCGCGAGCACGGGCACGTCATCGCCATCAAGCGCGCGCACGACACCGCGCTGGAGAAGGCGGCTGCGGCGGAGAAGCTCGCTGCCGCAGCCCAGCGCACCGTTGACGCTCTCAGCCCGGTGCTCGGCACCGACCGGGCCCCGGCCGCCGCGCTCGTCGCCGAACTGACCGGCTACCTGCAGCAGTCCGAGCAGCAGCTGCAGCGCGCCGACGAGCTCACCCGGCAGGCCGACGAGATCAACAAGCAGGGCCTGGCTCTGTGGGAGGAGCAGCGCCGCGAGTACCGGATCCAGGAACTGGTCCAGCAGAAGGCCGCCAAGCGGTTCACCAAGCTCACCTTCCGCTCGCCGGGCATGCACGAGGTGGCCGACGCCATCGGGGAGCGGCTCACCGAGCGCCGCGCGCTGATCGACCGGCTCGACCGGCAGCGCAACGAGCTGCTGAACGCCGCCCGGGAAGCCGAGCGCGAGGCCTGGAAGCTGCGCGGCCGGTCCCAGATCCAGCGCGACGAGACCCCCGAGGACCACCGCGCCCGGATCACCCGTCACGCGAACCGCGCGGACCTCAACACCTACCGGCACGCCGTCTCCGAGGTCGAGCGGCACACCGCGAGCGCCGCCGGCCACCGCCAGCGCGCCGAGGGCCTGGTCGAGGAGGCCCGGCTGCGCAAGCAGATGTCGCCGGGGCGCAAGGCGGCCGAGGACACCCGCCGCCAGGAGCACCGCGCCCGGATCCAGGAGCAGCGCCGCCAGGAGCAGCAGCGCCTGCAGGAGCAGTACCGCCAGCAGCAGCACTACCGGGGGCCCGAGCCGCCGAGCCACCGCGGGCCGAGCCTCGGCCGCTGACGGTCCGGCGGAAGGACAGCCGGCTGATCCCTGTGGTGCCGGGGCCGCTTGCCGCGCCCCGGACCCCAGGCCCGGCCCGGCATCATCCGGCGCGGACAGGACGCTCCCGGGCGGGCCGCCGTACGCGCCGGACGACGCCGGGCTTCAGTCCGCGTCTGCCGCAGGCGGGGGGATCGGCACCATGGCGGCGCGGGCCGCGTGCGCGATCACCTCGTCGAGCACGTCCGCGATCGAGGCGTGCACCGTTCTCGTGCTCCCGGCGAGGGCGACCTGGTGCTCGATGTCCAGGCGCCTTGGGTAGCCGGGTGCGGCTCCGACCACGATGTGCCGGTCCTCGCCGAGAGCGGCGCCGAGCTCGAACAGCGCGATCGGCTGGACCTGGTCGGCCGGGAACCAGAACAGGGTCACGTCGGCCAGGTGCAGGTGGTGGTGCTCCCAGGCGATCTGGCGCGGAGCCTCGGCGGGGTCGTCGATCGGGAACGCCCGGCGGCGCGGGTTGAACACGGTCAGGCCGACGTCCAGGAGCTCCTCGGCGGCCGGGGCCTGCCAGTCGGGGCAGCCGGTGATCCCGCCGGCCAGGAAGACGCTGAGCGGGTCGCCGGGCGCTGGCTCGTAGTAGTCGGGCGCCTCGAAGTAGCGGGTTGTCATACCGCCACGGTGGAGGCCGAGGACGCGCGGTGTCCGGGCTTCCCGGAGGTTTCCCGTTTCCTCTTTTCCCGTTCCCCGGGCGGCCGGTGGCCCCGCCGGGGTGTCCTGCCCTGGGGGTGCGGGAGGGGGTTAGGCCTGTTGGGACTGACAGGGGCAACAGGGCCGGCGGGGCGCCACGAACAACGTAGCCAACTAAATGTTGGCCAACACTAGACAGGCCAACTAAAAGTTGGCATTCTGAATGTGTCGGGCCAACCGGACCGGCCAACCAAGGGGAAGGGACACAGCCGTGTCGGACACCGCGACCACCGAGACCGAGACCACCACCCCGGACGTGGTGATCACCTCCTTCGGCTACCTGCACGACGCCCCGCCCGCCGACCAGGACATCACCCTCGACCTGCGCCGCCACTTCCGCGACCCGCACGTCAACCCGGCCCTGCGCTACCTCACCGCGCTGGACGAGGAGGTCCGCGAGGCGGTGCGCAGCACCCCCGGCATCCCGCAGCTGGTGGCCGCCACCGTTGCCGCGGTGCTCGCCTACCGCACCGGCCCGAGCGCCGCGCAGTACCAGGTGAAGGTCGCCTCGGGATGCGCCGGCGGTCGCCACCGCGCCGGTTCGGTGGCCCTGGAACTCGCCGCCGCGCTGACCGCGCTCGGCCTGAGCGTCGAGGTCGCGCACCGCGACATCGAGCTCGCGGTCGTCGACCGCTGAGACCGCCTCACCCCGCGCACACTTCCGGGGCGGCCGTCCTGCCGGCAAGCTGACCGGCCGCCCCGGAGCTCCCAACCCGCAACCCCGAGAAGGGAAGCTCCTCTATGCCCGCAGCCATGTCCGCCGGCGTCGACCTCTCGACGGCCGACGTCATCCTGCTGAACTCCTCCGCCGGCAAAGACTCCCAGGCGATGCTCGACTGGGCGGTCGAGCTCGCCGACAAGGCCGGAGTCCGCGACCGCATCACCGTCCTGCACTGCGACCTCGGCGACGTCGAGTGGCCCGGCACCCGGGAGCTCGCCCGCCGCCAGGCGGAGCACTACGGCCTGCGGTTCGAGGTCCGCCACCGCGAACAGGGCGGCCTGCTGCAGCAGATCGAGGAACGGCACCACACGCTCCGGGCGAAGGGCAGCACCGCCCCGGCCTGGCCTTCGTCATCAGCCAAATTCTGTACGAGTGACCAGAAGCGGGGACCGGCGCGCAAGCTCATCACCGAGCTGGTCACGGAACTCGACCTCGACCGCCCCGCGTTCGTCGTCAACGGCCTCGGCCTGCGCGCCGCCGAATCGTCGGCGAGGGCCAAGAGGCTGGCCACGGCGATCGACCCGGCAGCGACGAGCGGACGCCGCACCGTCCTGACCTGGCACCCGATCCTCGACTGGTCTGACCGCGACGTCTGGCAGCGCATCGCGGACAGCGGCGTCGACTACCACCCGGCGTACGACTCCGGCATGACCCGACTGTCGTGCAGCTTCTGCATCCTGGCGTCCCGCGCCGACCTGGTGACCGCCGCCCGACTCCGCCCGGCGAAAGCCGCCGAGTACCTGGCACTCGAACAGCGCCTCGGCCACACCTTCAAGATGGGCCTGTCCATGGCCGAGATCGTCGCGGAGGCCGAACGCCTCGGACCGCTGCCGATGGTCTCCGACGGCAGCGCCCTGCGCCGCAACCTCGCCCTGGCGGCCTGAACCCCCACGCCGCTGAGACCAGCGTCACGCCCGCTCTGCCAAGGATGACGCAGACGCCCTGACGCCCCGTCGGCACTCTCGAACCAGCACCTCCCGGGGCGGCCGTCCTGCCGGCAAGCTGACCGGCCGCCCCGGAGCTCCCAACCCGCAACCACGAGAAGAGAGAGCTCCATCATGTCGAACAACACCATTGCCGTCCGCTTCGCCGCCACCTACGCCCTGCTGCGCGTCTCGGCCGCTGTCGCGGACCACTGGGTGCAGTCCACGCACCAGGCAGCGAACAAGGGCTGGCACGACGGCGACACGGACGCGCAGGGCCACGCCCACACCTCCGCCGAGGGCCGGAAGGCCTGCGCGGCGCACGTCGCCTCCTACGTCGCCACCCAGGGCCTGGCCCTCGCGGTCGGCAACAAGGTGCTCGGCCTGGCCCTCAAGCCGCGCCACGTCCTGGCGGCGCTCGCCGTCTCCGGGGTCACGCACTACGTCGCGGACAGGCGCCGGCCGCTCAAGTGCCTCGCCGGGAAGGTCGGCAAGGCGCCCTTCTACGGCCTGGCCGACCACGGCATGAACGGCGCGTACGCGCTCGACCAGAGCTACCACCACCTGTTCGAGACCGTCGCCGCCGCGATCGCCGCCCGCTGAGCCCCTGTCGAACCCATCACGAGACCAGGAGATCCACGATGAACGAGATCACCGAGAGCATCCCCGCCGGACGACGCAGCTGGTCGACGAGCTGGCCGCAGTACACGCCCACGGACGTCACCCCGCCCGAGCTCCAGCCCTCGGCACTGGCCCGCCAGGTGCCCGGCTGGGCGGAGGCGGCCCCCACGCCGACCGAGGTGCACGACTTGCAGCAGCGCCAGGCCCGCGCACTCGTGCCGTTCGAGCTCGACGGGCGGGGCTGGCCACTGCACCCCCTCGGCCGGACCGGCCGCACCGGCCGCAACCTCGGCAAGTGGGGGGAGAACGCCGCCGCCGACCCGATCGTGATCGCGGGCACCGGCCCGGACCGGCGAATCCTGCTGATCACCCGGGACGACATCCACCAGGAGGCGATCCCCGGCGGAATGGTGGACGACAACGGCGAGACCGCCCCGCAGGCGCTGGTGCGCGAGCTGCGGGAGGAGACCGGCGTGGATCTGAGCAGCCACCAGCCGGTCATCCTGGGCCGGGACCTGGTGGACGACCACCGCCAGTCGGACCACGCCTGGGTGGCGAGCACCTCGGCCCTGTTCGTCCTGCCTGCCACCGTCGCCGCGACGGCCGCCGACGACGCCCTGGACGCCACCTGGTACCCGGCGGGCTCGATGGCCGCCCTGGAGACCGCCATCACCGCCGCCGGCCGCACCCTGTACGCCGCACACCGGCCCCTGATCGCCCGCGCCCTCGCCCACCTCGCCCAGCAGTAACCCGACGACCCACCAGCAACAGCCATCGGCTCGGCACCGCACACAGGTGCCGAGCCGATCGTCGTGCACCCGCCCCCACCCTCATGACCCTCCCCGGACCCCACGCCACCCGCTCCGGAGGGCAGCGGCGGGCGGTCAGCTGACCTCGGTCACATCTACCTAGATAAACCGAAGTTATCCGGGAGTCCGGTTCCGTAACGCGATGGCGGGCGTGACGCATCCACCTTGCCCAGGGCGCGGGGCTGACGTTCTCCAGCTGTGGGCAGGAACTGGACTATGGCCAGCCGAGGGGCGGCCACCACATGGAGGGGAATCCCGTGCGCGACACCATCACCCTGGCCGACGATGCCGACCTCGCCCACCTGGTCGACCTGATCGACATGCTCCCGAGCCCGGACGAGACGGACTTCTGGGGCGAGGAACCCCTGGCCATCGGCAAGAAGTTCGCGTTCCGGCTCCGCGCGGTGCTCACCGGTCGGGCCTACCCGAAAGACGTGGACTACCTGGCGGTCTACGTCTTGAAGTACCTCGGCCGCGGCAACGGCTACATCACCGAGGAGCAGATCACCAAGAGTCTCAGGGGCGCCCACGGCATCCCGGCCGCCGGCTACGCCTGGGTGGAGGACGCCACCCGCACCGCGTGGACGCTGGCCACCCGCTACAGCCTCCCGAACTGGCGCGGCCCCCGCTCGGCCCCCGGCCAGGCGTGGCTCCAGGACTGAGCGGTCCCAACGCCAGTAGGCCCGTTGGACCTGTTGGGTCCAACGGGCCTACTGCTGCCCAGGGCCGCCGGCTCATCAGCGGTGGACCCAGCGGGCGGTGATCTGGGTGAACAGGGCCTCGGTGTCGTCGACCAGGCGGGCATTGCGCTCGCCGGCCTTGCGGCGGGTGAAGTAGCCGATCGTGGTGGCCGGGTCGGAGTGGTCGGCGAAGGCCTGGATCTCGGCGAGCGGTTCCTTCGCGTCGATCATGTGCGTGATCCGGCTCGCCCGCAGGACGTGCGGGGTGACGTCGCGGCCGGGCAGGACGCCGGCGCGCTTGCCGAGCCGGGTGAGCATCCGGTCGACGTCGTGCCGGTCAAGGCGTTGACCGGACGCGTCGAGCAGCAGCGGGCCGGTGGTGCGCTCGCCGACGTGGAGCTCCAGGAGCTCGTCGACGGTCGGGGACAGCGGCAGCAGCCGGTCCTTGGAGCCCTTGCGGTTGAGGTCGAGGAAGGCGCGCCGGCCGCGCACCACGCGCTTGTCGACGTCGAGGGCGCACATCTCGGTGACCCGGCCGGCCAGGGTGTAGAGCTGGGTGACGACCAGGGCGTCGCGCTCGTCGTCGGAGGCCTCCACCACGGCCTGCAGCTCGTCGACCTCCAGCACCGGCGTGGCGGTGGAGGTGTCGTGCCGGTCGATGGTGGGCCGGTGGTCCTCGGAGTCGACCGGGTTGGTGCAGGCGATGCCGCGTCGGGCGGCGTAGGCGTGCAGCGAGGACAGGGAGGACAGCCGGCGGGCAACCGAGCGGTCGGAGCCGCCGCGGGCCTCCTGCAGCAGCCGCCAGGCGGTGACGTCCTCGTAGGCCAGGCAGCCCAGGGAGAAGGGGGCGGTGCCGAGCTCGGCGGCGAAGGCGGCCCAGAACCGGATGTCGTCGCAGTACGCCCGGCGGGTGTTCTGGGACTGGCGCTTGCCGGAGGAGAGCCAGGACATGACGGCCTGAAAGGTATCGCGGTCGCACAGCTCCGCCATGAGCTCGATCCGCCAGCGGACCGGGTCCGTGCGCTTGCGCCCGAGCCGCACGGTGCCGAGCTCGGCGCGCAGGAAGTTCAGGATCTCCTCGCCGACCGTCGCAGTCGGCCGCGAGAGGGCCTGGGAGGGGCGGAGAGCGGGCAGCTGCTGAGCCTCAGTCATGCCAGCAACGCTAACGCATAATTCACGTTATGCGCTGGTGGAGGGGCGTTCACCCACACGGGCGAGCCCGAGTCACTCACGTCCCACCAGCTCGTTCACCGGCCGACCGCGACGTCGTCGAGACCGGAGGACAGCACCATGGGACAGGCCAGACTCAGGCGGCTGCGCGGGGAGATGCCCCGCCCACGTCCCCGGCTCCCGGAGCGCGACCGGTTCAGCAGCGTCGGCGACGTCGTGAAGCAGCCCGCGCTCTGGGCCCAGCTGCCCGATCCGGTCCAGGCCCTCGTGCCTTCCCTGATGCAGCGGTACCTCGAGCTCAACAAGACCTGGCCGAACGGACCGGCCTGCGGCGGCCCGCTGTTCATCCACGAGGACGGCCGCTACGAGTGCAAGGCCGGCTGCCCCGGGGAGCTCGCCGTGCTGCACGTCCCCGAGGCACTCCAGTTCTGCACCTTCGCCGACCGCTACGAGCACTCCCTGCCCGAGCTGTCCTGCAGCTGGTGCGACCACCAGCGCGACGAGGCGCACGAGCAGCTGGTCATCTGCCCCGGCATGGCAACCGAGCACGATGACGCCGCCCAGGAGTGTGACCTCGGCGCCGCCTGCCAAGCCCCGGACGGGCTGCACAGCTTCACCAAGTCCTGCGGCCTGTTCACTCCCTGCGCCCGGTGCTGATGTTGGCCGGGGTGGTCAACGTCTTGACCACCCCGGCCGCGCCGCTCGAACCCGTCGAGTCCGTGCACACCAAGGGCGTTCGACCGAGCCAACCCGGTGTTGGGCCTTCCATGCTCAGCGAGGCGGCCCGGGCCGCCGAAGTGTGGTGCCAAGTTCGGCGACGGGGTGGGCGTCGCCGGCCTCCGCCTGTAGGGCAGCGACCAGGCGCGGGTACAGGCCGGTGCTCCAGTCGCTGTCTTCGATGGCTGTCCTCGCTTCCCGGTCGGCCGCTTCGAGTACCACGGTGCTGCCCAGCGTGAACAGGGGCCGCAAGCGGGCCAGCACCGGTTGGTCCGCCTCGGGCATCCGGGCGACAGCCCGGGGCCACGCTTCCCGGAGCCACGGTTCGGTGTCCGGAGCGGTGGGGCCGGGAGGAGTGCTACTCATACCGGTTCAACGAGCAAGGCATGCGGAAGACGCGGACCGCGGTCGCCGGGGCGGCGAGCGGGACGACGCCACGACCGTGGTGCTTGCAGCACCGCCGGAGGGGGCGATAACTGTCCTCATAGGTAACTGTCCCAATCGCCGTTTTGGACAGTTACGGCCCGGCCCGGCTGCAGGTGCGACGGCGGCCACCGCGGCGCACCGTGGACCCATGGCCGTCATCGTGGTCCTGGAGTTGATGGAGCCCGCGGACGCCCGGGTGATCCTGGCGAGCGAAGAGCCGGTGGAGCCGTCAGCGGTCCGCCAGGTCCACGCGGCGCCGAGCGATCCGGACGTCCCCGGCGATCCCGGCCCCACCACGGTGTGCGGGCGCGACACCGCCGCGATGCTGCTGGAGCACTGGCAACCGTCCGGGCCCGGCCAACGCTGGTACCCGCCCCGCTGGACCGGCCGGATCTGTCCAACCTGCGACACCGTCGTCCGTACCGGCTGACGCCTGCCGGTTTCAGCGCCGGCCCCCGCCGCAGGCGAGGGACGTCCGGGAGGAGGGGAGCGGCACTTATGTCACGGCGCTGCCCCGCGTGACAGAACCTCTCAGCAGAGAAGGCCCGGTTTATCTAGGTAGATCTTTCTCCTTGCGGGCGGGCGCCCTCGGCCCGGGTCACGGGTTCGGGTCGAGGGCCTTGAGGACCAGGGGGCGGGACATGGCCCCGTTCATGCGCTTGGCGAGCTCGTTGGCGGAGACCCCCGTGGCCGCCTGCTCCTGGCGCAGGGCCTCGGCGAGGTTCGCCCGCGCGACGTCCACGGCCTGCAGCGCGTCGCGGACCGCCTGGGCGGCCTGGTCGGTGGCGAGGGTCAGCGGATGGACGGGGCCGGGGATGGTGTCCTCGGCTGGGTCGTCCTGCGGCTGGTCAACGCCTTGACCAGCGGTGGGTGCCGTGGGCTCGGTGGCTGGCACGGACCACGGGGCGGGAAGCTGATAGCGGCAGTCCTTCGGGTCGTCGGACAGCTCACGGTTGACGAAGTCGAGGTCGAAGGCGGCCGGGTCGTACTTCCCGAGTCCGTTCTCCCGCAGCTCCCAGTAGCGCCAGCCCTTGCGGGAGCGCAGCACCTTGAGGGTGTCGTAGTAGCCCTCGGGGCCGCCGCTGTCTTCCGGTGGGCAGGCCCTGCGGCCGGCGGAGCAGCGCGGGTACGCGGTGTGTGGTGCGGGGCGGTGGACCTTCTCGACCTCGACCGTGTGTTGCCAGTGGTCGCCGAAGTCGTAGGTGTATCCGGCGGTCGCGCCGGCTTCGGGAAGGAGCCGGCCGAGCGTGACGCCCCAGGGGCTGCGCTCCTCGGGGCCGTACTCGCGGCCTCGGATCCAAAAGCTCCACAGGTGGTAGTCCTCCCAGCCCATGGCGACCTGGAGCACCGCGTGCAGGCCGTACAGCGTGGTGGTCGACGGCACGTGGACCCGGCGCCACACGGTCGGCTGGACCTCCTGCAGAGTCACCTTCAACTGGTGCACGCTCCCGTTCACCCGGGCACCGTAGCGTTCCGGCGGTCGGCGTGGTTCCGTCACGCGGGGCAAGGCGTCACGGAAGCACCATCGGGGCTGTTGCCCCTGTTGGACCCAATAGGTCCAGCCCGGTCTACGCCTCGGTGAGGGCGGTGACCACCAGGCTGAGCTCGTCTTCGTCGACAGCCCGAAGGACCCGGGCCAGGTTCACGCGGTGTGGTCCGGCGATGGAGGCCGCGACGGCGAGCACCGCCAGCTCGCTGGAGGACTGCTTCAGCTTCCTGCTCTCCAGGAGCTCGTCAACGATGTGCCAGTCGATCCACGGCTGGCCACCCTCGAGGACGTCTACGGCGTTGACGGCGGCGTGTGCGGGCGAGGCCGGGTCCAGGAGCTCCCTGAGCCAGAAGCCGTCCCGGTGCGCGCCGAGCAGCTTCACCGCGGCGATGACCGACTCGTTGCCGACGTCCTGCAGCAGACGGTCGGCGAGCTCGGGGCCGCTGGTGTGCGCCGTCGTCGTCATGCCCGGACTCCGTCTCTCGGAAAGCGGCCCGGCCTGGTCGTGCTGGGCCTACGTCCAGTCTGCCGCTGTCGGGGCGTTTGGCGGGGGACTCACCCGAAGCGGTGGTCGGGTGTCACCCGGTCCGCCCTGTCGGGCGGGATATCTAGTTAGATCAGGCCCATGGCTGATGGGGCGCAGTTCGTCGTGGGCGTGGACACCGAGCCACTCGCCTTGCTCAACGCGCGGGTCGAGGCGGAGCGGGCCAAGGACGAGGCCTGGCTCGCCAAGGCCCGCGAGGTCCTGGCCGGGCTGAGCAAGCGGCAGGCCGCTTCGGAGCGGCGCGAGATTCGTCGGCGGCACGCAACGCTTCGGGCGGCCGGGAAGCTGGCCGGCACCCGCGACCTGGTGATGGCCCGGGCGCTGCGGGCGGAGCTGAAGGCGCGCGGCCTGGACCAGGAGTGGCCGGAGCCGCCCAGGGGCGAGGTCGACGCGCCCGGGCGGCGGCTCGGCGTCAGCCCGCGCCGGCACGGCCGCCAGATCGGCGAAGGCGGCTTCCCCGAGCGCCTGGCCGTCACCGTCGACGTGGAGCTGGCGACGACGGTGCGGCGGGCGGCGTACTGGACGAGCGCCGAGGTGTACGAGCAGCTGCGCGCGTGGGAGCTGAGGTGGGGCGACGGTCCGGAGGCCGCGCTGCGCGAGGCCGAGCGCAACGGGGTGCCCGGGCCGCTGGCGCTGCTCGCCGCGGCGGGGCGTCGTGCTGCGCCGGCCGATGCCTTGGAGGAGCGGGAGCGGCTGCGGGCGCTGATCCTGACGACCGGCGACCTGGTGCGCGCTGCCGTGGATCGAGCCGGTCGCGGCGCGGACGCCGAGGTGCCGAAGGCGGTGCCGGATCCAGGCCCGACGCCGCTGTTCTGAGCGGGTCCAACAAGCCTGTTGCCCCCGTTGGGTCCAACGGGGGCAACAGGCTCTGACGTGCTCAGCTCTGGATCGGCGGGCCGGTCTTGAGCTTCGCGTTGGGCCGGGCCGGGAACGGCCGGCCATGGTTGTAGGTCTCCTCGGCCTCCTCGACGGCGAGCATCACGGCGGCGGCGACGAACGCGCTCAGCGACACCGGCGGCTCGGCGACCTCGGGGTTGCGCTGCAGGGCGACCACGGTGTTGCGCAGCCGGTCCAGGTCCTCCACCGAGATGTACGCGGGGATCTTCTCCTTCTTCCCGCTCTGCTCGGGCAGGGAGCTGCCGAGCAGCTTGTTCAGCACCCCGCTGGTGCTGGGGTTGCCGAAGGGCATGCCGGTCACGCGGTCACCTCCTTGGGGGCCAGCAGGATGCGGCCCACCTGGTCGTAGTCGGCGGCGGTGGTGCCTGCGGGGTCGAACTCGCGCACCGGCTTGAAGTGGTCGGGGGCCTCGGCGGTCTTGACGGATTCCCGGACGGTGAAGCAGGCGGCCTCGGGGTAGTCGGCGCGCACCCGCTCGGCGACGGTCCGGGCGTACTCGCTCTTCTTCCAGGCGGTCAGGAAGGCCGCCTGGACGACCAGCTCCGGGTTCGTGTCCTCCTGGACGGCCCGGATGGTGTCGCGCAGCTTGGTCAGGCCCCGGGTGTCGAGGGCCCCGACCTTGAGTGGTACCAGCGCCTGGTGGGCGGCGGTCAGGCCGTTCACGCTCAGCTTCCCGAGCGCCGGGGGCGAGTCGATGATGGTGATGTCGATCGGGGCCTGGCTCGCGGCGATGGCCTTCCGCAGTGCGTTGTCCTTGCCCACGCGGGGGTCGAGGTCGACCAGGGCGAGTTCCCCCGTGGAAGGCACGATGTAGAGGTTCTCGTAGCGGGTGTAGTAGGTCGCCTGGTCCAGCGTGCACCGGCCGTAGAACACGTCGGTCAGCTCGCGCCGGTCGCCCGGGGCGAGGTCCTCCGGGTACAGCGGCTGCAGCCAGCTGCTGATCGAGGCCTGGTGGTCCGCGTCGATGACTCGGACCACGTAGCCCAGCGAGACCCAGACCGCGGCGAGCTCCATGGCCGTGGTGGTCTTGCCGGCGCCGCCTTTCTGGTTGATGACGACGTAGACCCGGTGGGGCGCCGGCTTTCCGGGCAACTGCGTCGCCAGGGTCGGCGGGATCAGGTGCTGGGGCCGGAACTGCTGGTACGGGATCGTCAGGTCCCAGGCGCTCACGACCTCGAGGCCTTGGCGTTGACCGGGCAGGGGCACCAGGGTCGACAGGTTGGGTGGCACGGGCGGGTCTCCTCGTCTCGGGCGGCGTGCTGGACGGACGCCCACGACGGTATTGGACCTAACGGGGTCAACGGGGCCAATGCCACCGTTCTCGGCGTTTCGTCGCGGCCTCGTGCTACGTGACGGAAGATCGGTCGCTGACGGGCCATCATGGCGGCATGGACGATGAGCTCACCGAGGACGAGCTCCAGGAGCTGCTCCTGGAGCTGAGCGACGATGCGGGCCGGCCTGGCTGGGACGACGACGAGTACGACTTCACGCCGCGCTGATGGCGCCCGGCACCCGGCCGGATGGCGGTCTGAACCGCCGGCCTTGTCCGGTCGGGCAGGATGAGCCGGTGACAGATCATCAGACAAGGCGAGTGCTGTGGACCGGACCCCGGACCGACCCACAGGAGGTTCGATCCGGCCCGCGTGACCCGTGGAGCGGAGCGTTGTTCGGCGGGCAGAGCGTGGACGGCCCGGCGGACCGGGAGCTGGCGGAGCCGGCCTCGCTGGACCAGCGGCCCACACGGCGGCCTCTCGGCCCAGGCGCGGGCCGCACGGATCGGGCCGTATAGAGCTGTGGGGCCGCCCTCGGTCCCGCAGCAGCCCTGCCACCCCTGGGGCCGGGCCGAAGCGCGTGGGGAGGCCGTAGGGCAGCCCCACGCGATAGCTTGCTCCGCGCCTGCGGTACCGCTGTCGTCCGGCGGCGACCGTACGCTGACATGACGAACGCCCCCGGCACTTTCCCTGCCGGGGGCGTTCGTCATGCTCGGCTCAGAGAGGGATGATCCTCGTCAGCCGCACTGCGTGGTTCTTCTCGTCGATGACGTACTCGACCAGTCCGCGCCCGCCCGGGATCGGCAGCCTTCGCCAGTCGCCGGCGCTGTCACGAGCGGTGCTGTTCTCCAGCCACGGGTCTTCGGCGATTGCGACCGTGAGCGCGACCACCGCGCTGAACAGCTCGGCGGACAGAGCCGGGTCCTCGAGTGCGTCCTGTACCGCGTCGGAGGCTTCAACCGGCCACAGGTCGTCCTCACTCACCCGGCATCTCCCCGCCCCGCTCGCGGCGGCGCCGGAAGACCTCCTCCATGCTGCTGGTGGGCAGGGTGCCGGCGCGGGCCGCCGCGATGATCCGGTCCTGCTCCGGGTCGGTGTCGAGCATCGCCTCGCACCACCAGGTGATCAGCACCTGCTCGACCTCCTGGCCGATCTCGGCTTGGCCGAGCTCCCGGTAGAACGCCATCCTGCGGTCGCCGCGCAGGGCTGCCGCGATGCCGTCCGGGGTGCGCGGCACCCGGTCCTCGGGCTGGTGGTGTACGGGCTGAACGCTCATGGCGGTGTACCTCCTGCCAGCCACGGTAGCCGGGGCGCTCACCGCTCGGCCCGTCCGGTGCGGGTGGCGGTGAGACCCGCCAGGGCCTTCACGGTCTGGATCTGCTGGCGCTGCTGGAGGCGGCGCAACTGTTCGGTGTCGGTGGTCAGCGCGCGGAGCACCTCGTTGCTGCTGGCGGGGCCGAAGCCGACCAGGCCGCACTCCCCGCACTGGACGCGGGCGGCGGAGGCCGGGCAGGCGGTGGCGTGCTGGCAGCGGGTGCAGGCGTGCTCGGCGTCGAAGGCCAGGACGTCGTCCTCGGTGATGGTGTGCAGGTGGCCGCACTCCCCGCACCGGATCTCCGGTCCCCGGGGGGAGGTCCAGTCGACGGTGCTGTCCGGGGTGACGGCGTAGTCGGCGGACTCGGGCGGGCCGACCAGGTCGCAGGCCGGGCAGCGGGCGTAGAGCGCGAGGAGGGATGCCGCGGTCACCGGTGGTTCTCTCCCTTCGGCAGCCAGCGTTCGCGCTCGCTGGCCAGCGCCTTGAACGGGTCGTCCGGCATGAACCCGGCCGGGAACGGCACCGGCCAGACCTCGGTGATCAGCGCGCAGTACTCGAACCGGTCGGGGAAGCGGTCGCTGTCGCGGATGATGCCGATCGGCTCGCCCTGGTGGTGCAGGCGGACCGCGCGGTCGGTGGTGTCGTCGGAGAGGTCGATCCCGGCCGCGCGCCAGGTGGCGGCGTGGTCCGGGAACTTCTCCTCGAGTTCGGTGAGGTTCATCAGGCCTCTTTCCCGGTGCCGAAGAGCGAGGCCGTGAAGGCGCGGTGCTCCTCGAGGGCGGCGCCGTCCTGCAGCTGGTACCAGCCCTCCATGCCGAGGCTGATGATGTACGCCTCGATCGCGCGGCGGGCGTGCGCGTGGCCGAGGACGTTGAGGAAGTCGCCCAGGACCACGGGCTCGCCGCAGGCGTAGGAGCGGGCGAGGGTGAGGAACCGCTCGTCGCCGCCGGTCAGGTAGATGCCCTTGTCCTCGGCGAGCGCGTCGAGGTCGACGTGGCCGACGAGCACCTCCAGGCCGTCGGTGTCGGTCTCGTAGCGCAGGTGGACGTGCTGGGCAACGTCGCCGCGGTCGAGCAAGCCGGTGTACGTCAGCAGGTGCATCGCGGCGCGGCGGGTGTCGCCGCCGGAGAACTTGGTGCCGGCCATGACGGCCTCGCGCAGGGTGTCCGGGGTGAGCGAGCGGGGGTCGGGTGCGGTGGTCACTGGTGTGGGCCTTTCAGACGGTGTAGCGGGTGAGTGCGGCGTCCAGGTTGGACGTTGCGGTGTTGGCGATGAAGCGGTGGATGACGCGCTGGTAGGCCTGCTCCTGCTCGTCGGTGAGGACGATCCGGGCGCCGGGCTCGGCAGGCTCGACCACGGCCAGGAGGAGCCCGGTGTCCGCGTCGGGCTGCTGCTGCAGCACGGAGACGGCTGCGGCGACGGACTGGACGACGTCCTCGACGCTCACGTCCCGGAGGTGGCCGCTGCGGAAGTCGGCGGTGTCCTCGAGGATCTGCTCGAGGTCGCCGGCTCCGGGGTCGCCGGCCAGCGCCTGGCGCAGGTGGCCGAGAAGGTTGGCGAGCTGGTCGACGTCGGCCCGGGCGATCGTGGCGGCGTAGAGCGCGGCGTGCTCGTACTTGCCGTCGGGGGCGTAGAGCTTGAGCTCGCCGGGCTGCGGGTCGTACGTCTTGGCCCAGGCCCGCTCGCGCAGCGCCGTCGGCAGCGCGCCCAGGATCCGCGACCACGCCTCGTAGACGGCTGCGCCGTCCAGCGTCGGCGGGATCTGCCACTGCTCCTCCGGGTCGACGTCGGGCAGCGGGCGCAGCTGCAGGAGCAGCGGCTCCTCCAGGGCGGTGAACGGGTAGAGCCAGCTCTCGGTGTCGGGGAGCAGGACGGTGGTCATGCCGGGGCTGCTGTCGCTCATGAGTGCGACCTTCCGTGAACGTGGTCGGGGGCCACCAGTAGGCGGCCCCCGACGGCCATCTTTGCGGGTTGGGCTGACAGGTGGGTCTGGTCTGCGGAAACTCGGCTGGTGCGCTGGCGAGGGTGCTACTCCTCGTCGAGGAGGAAGCCGGTGGTCGAGGTGCCCTCGGTGCGGGTGGCGAGCGCCGCCGCGGCCCGGTCGGCCGGGAGGTCGGCGCCGACGCCGAGGTGCTTTCGGGCGGCGTGCTGCAGGTCGGCGAGTGTCGCGGTGAAGCCGTGCTCGGCGACCGCCAGGTCGGCGGCGGCCAGGGCGAGCAGGTCCACGCGGCGCGCACCGGCCGGTGCCGCTTTGGCGAGCTGGCCGAAGGTGCTCTTCCACTGCGCGGCGGCTCGGGTGGGGCGGATGGTGCTCTCGCCGATCCGGCCGCGGCCGGCCACCCAGTAGCGGACCGGGACGTCGATCGCCTCGGCGAAGAGCACCTCCCTGCGGGTCGACTCGCCGAGGTAGAGCTCCTCGTCAGTGACGACCAGGACCTCGTCGGCGGTGCCGATCTTGGCCAGGTGCAGGGCGTCGAGCCTGGCCTTGAGCTCCTCGGCGGTGGCCGGGTCGCTCCACAGCGCGTGCTGCTGGCGCATGTCGACGCCGGGGGCCAGGACCATGCGGCCGGCGGCGGTCTCCTGCAGGGCCGCCTGGGCCATGTGCTGCCAGAATCGAGTGCTGCCGCAGATCGTGACGATGGGCGGCAGCAGGTCGCCGGTGTCGGGGGAGTAGGGCATCGCTCAGGCCTCCGTGGTCGTGGCGGTGTGCTCGCGCAGGTGACGCCCGATCACCATCTCCAGGACGACCTTCAGGCTGTTGTCCAGGGTCTCGCCGCAGTTGGAGCAGTCGGCGGCGTAGTCGCCGCGGCCGGCGCACTCGTCGACGGTCGCCTTGCCGCGGCTGGTCAGCCGGTGCCGGCAGCGGCTCTTGTCCGGGTGGCGGGGGTAGATGGCTGCGGTGGTGCGCGCCATAAGCGCACGTCCTTCCTGGTTGGTCCTGTTGGGTCTAACAGGTCTGGCGGGTGTGCGGTGTCGGGTTCGGAGGTCAGCAGACGGCGGTGGTCTGCCGCTTGCGGTCGGCGACGCACCGCGTGCAGTACGCGCGACCGTCGGGGAGGAACTGGCCGTGCTCGGCCTGGTCGTGGCCGTGGCGGCAGTGGGTGGGCCGATCCGGGCTGCCCAGGACGATCCGCAGCGCGGCGCGGTCGCGCTGGCGGCGGGCAGTGTCGTCGATGTGCTCGGGGGCGACGCAGTGCTGCCGGCCGCAGCCCGGGGCGGCGTGGCCGACCGGGTCGGTGCCGTGCTGGATCCGGTAGGCGATCCGGGCGGCGGTGTAGGCCTGGCCGGAGTGCCGCAGGACCGGGGTGCCGCTACCGGTCGCGCGCTCGCCGGTCCACTCCAGGTGGCCGCCGGGCAGCGGCGCCGTGCGCTCGCGCCACTTCTGCTCCACTGTCAGCGGCTGGGCGGGGATGTTGGGCAGGCCCATCTCGGAGCGGAGCTGGGCGACGTCGCGCTTGTCCATGTGGAGCTGGCGGGCGATGGCGCTGTTGCTCAGGCCGGCCTCGAGGAGTTCGCGGGCCGGGCCAACCTTCTTCGGGTTCGCCACCGTGTCCTCCTACCGGCTGGTCAGGGCGTCGAGCTGGGCCTTGAGGTGGGCGATCTGGCGGCGCAGGCGGTCGGGGTTGTCCAGGGCGGCGGTGAGGTCGAGCAGGGTGACCGGGACGGCGCTCGGGTCGTCGGCCTGGGTCCAGGTGAGGTTCCAGACCGCCTCGTCCGGGCAGCCGAGGTTCTCGCTGTGGTCGAGCGGGATCGCGAAGGCGACCCAGGTCTCGGTGAGGCGGCGCAGGCTGGTCAGCACGCAGGGCGTGGTGTCGTCCAGGAGGTTGGCCCAGCCGTACTCGCGGCGCATGTGCCGGTTGGCGGTGGCGACCAGGCGGCGCCAGCTGCGGCCGTGGTGGCCGAGCGCCATGAAGGCGATCTCCTCGCCCTGGTCGTTCTGGAGCCAGGTGACGGGCAGGCCGTAGGGGATTTCGAAGGCGTGGTCGATCAGGTCCTGCCGGTTGGCCGGGTCGGGGCGCCAGAGCTCTTCGACGGGCTCGCCGAGCGAGTTGACGCTCACGGCGAAGGGAGTGGTGATGGCGGGGAGGTCCATGGATGCCCTTCCAGGCTCGGAAACGGAGGCGGGGAAATCCGGCCCGTTGGACCCAACAGGGGCATTGGGTCCAACGGGCCGAAAAGGCGAATGCCGGAGAGGTGGGTGGTGAAGGTGACGGCCTGTTCGGTCCGCCGGTCAGCAGTAGAGGTCGTCGTCGTCCTCGGGGTCGTCCGTGTCGACGAAGGCCGTGACGTGCACGGCGACGTCGTGCAGGGTGACGCTGGCGATGTGCTCGGCCCGGCGGAAGAACGGGGCCACGGTGACCGTCGCGCCGGTCTTGGCGGCCCACTCCGTGACGGCCTCCGCGTCGTCGTCCAGCTGGATCTCCAGGAAGGCCCCGGGGTTCCCGTCGGCGTCGACGCCAGTGGCGTGCATCCGCTGAACCGGCAGCTCGGGGTGGTCGGCCAGGACCGCGCCGGCGGCCTGCGCGGCCGTGAGGGCGAGCTGCGCATGGCGGACCAGCTCGGTGGGGTCGAGGGCTGTGGACACGAACTTCTCCTCAGAGATCGAAGGCGAGCTGGCCGGCCGCCTCACGGGCGGCCCGGCGGGTGGCCGCCGCGGTTTCCTTGTGGTGCTCCCGGTCGTAGTGCAGGTGGCAGCCCTGGCACATCGCTCGCAGGTTCTCCGGTCGGCAGTCCTCGGGCGTGTGGTTCAGGTGAGCTGTCGTCAGCACGACGGTGGAGCCGGTGCCGTACGCGGGCTGGTTGTGGCGGTTCGGGCAGCGGCCGGGGTGGGTTCCCCGGCCGCATTCGCCCAGGCATTCGCACTGCCAGCCGCCGCGTTCCTTGATCGCGCGGGAGATCTCCGGCCAGTCGGCCGGGTACCGGGCGCGGTTCTCCGGACGGATCGGCACGGTGGGCGCCGCTGGCTCAGGCCGCGAGGCCGTGGCCGCCGGCGGCCGGGGCGGTGGTGGCCTTGCGCCAGGCGTCGACCACGTGGCCCGGCACGACGCCGGCCGGGGCGACCTCGACGTCGTTGGCGGCGGCCCAGGCCCGCACCACCTTCGGGTCGTAGTCCCGCTGCTTCTTGCGGGAGGTGGTGTTCTGCTCGGGCTGGAGCTCGGCGACCCGACCGCGCAGGGCCTGCAGCTGCTCCTCCAGGCGGTCGATCTGGACCTGGGCGGCGCGCAGCTCGTCGTCGCGCTCGTGCCTCCCGCGCAGAGCGGCGATGCTGGCGCGGACGGAGGTGCCGTGCTCGCGGATCGCCTTGTCCTGGTGGGTGGCGGCCCAGGCGAGGAGCTCGTTGAGGACCTGGTCGCTGGTGACGTTCTCCACCGCCGGGGTCACGAGCGTGGCGGTGTCGAGGACGGTCAGGTCGTCGGACGGGGTGGTCGAGGCGGCCTGGTCGGCGCCGAGGAGCTGCTGGACATCGCCGAGCGGGATGCCCAGCACGTCGGCGATCTCCTGGGCGTCGTGGCCGTCGCCGTGCATCGACAGCGCGACGGCGGTGTAGGCGGAGGGGCTGGTGGCCATGGGCACTTCCTTGGGTTCCGGCCGCCGGGCGGCGGCATTGGACCTGATGGACCTGTTGGGGGTGTTGGGGGCGGCGCCGGGGACGATGCCGAGGACGTCCAGGAGCAGGCGCAGGTCGGCGGCGTCGGCCGCGTTGCCGGCGCACACCAGCGCGGTGGCGCGCTGGTCGTCGGCGGTGATGGTGCGGGTCGGGATCGACTTGTCCCGCTCGGCGGCGGGCATCAGGCGACCCTGCGCGGAGCGAGGTGGAGCGGGGTGGGCCAGCGCCGTCCCCGCCGGCCGCGCCGCTTGGCCCGGTACATCTCGGTGTCGGCGGCCTTGAGCGCGGCGGACAGGGTCGGCACGACAAGGTCGGCGACGTTCGCTGCGCCGACCGACGCGCCGACCCTCAGCACGCGGCCACCGAAGTCGACGGGCCTGGAGAGAACGTCACGCAGTTTCGTCACGCGCTCGGCGAGGTCGTCCCCGGTGTCGGGGACCACGGCGACGAACTCGTCCCCGCCGAGGCGTCCGGCTTCACCGGTCGCACCGCACCAGTCGGCGAGGCGGCGGGCGATGACGGTCAGCACCGCATCGCCTGCCGCGTGGCCGTGCCGGTCGTTGACGGGCTTGAACTCGTCGAGGTCGATGAACACGACCGTGGCGGGGCCGGCGGCGAGGAGCTGCTCGGCGCGCTCCGTCCAGCCCTCGCGGGTGGCCAGGCCGGTGAGCGGGTCGCGGCGGCCGATCTGCAGCCGGGCGACGAGCCGGTCCCGGTCGGCGAGCAGCTCCTGGAAGAGCGGGAGCAGGGCGGCCAGGTCGTGGTGGATGTACCAGGCGGCGCGGGGGCCGGCGTCCTCGTCCAGCTCGGAGCGCCAGGTGTTGGCGTGGGCCTCGAGGTGGCGGTGGGCGCGCTCTATCAGTTCGGCGGGTGCGAGTGCCATCGTGGTGGTTCCTCTCCTTGCTGGATTGCGGGATGAGGTGGCGGGGCGGCCGGGCCTTGGTAGGGATGCGGTCGCCCCGCGCTGCGAGATGACGGGGGCTCAGCCCCAGGTGGGGGAGGCCCAGGGGTCGTCGTGCGTGTACGGGGCCGGGGCGGTGGGCTCCTCGGCGGGGGCGGCCGGGCCGGGGGCGTCGGCCTCCTCGCAGCCGAAGCTGCAGTACCGGCCGGCGTGGTAGTACGGGGCGCCGCACAGGCCGCACTCGCGCGGCTCGTCGTCGAAGTCGAAGTCGCTCTCGTCCTCGTCGCCCTGGTCGTCGTCGCCGAAGTCGTCGGGCGCGTCGATGCCGGGGCGGCCGTAGGCGCAGGCACCGCACAGCGTCTCGGCGCCGTGGGTGGTCAGGTAGCAGCCGTCGCGGCAGGGCTCGTAGGGGGTGCAGCCGCAGCGCGGGCAGGACGAGGGGCCGGTGAAGGCCTCGGTCAGCGCCTGCCACAGCAGGTGCCAGTCGCCGAAGTTCGGGTCGGCGAGGGTGATCTGCCAGGCCCTGGTCATCGCGTGGACGGCCTCGCGGCCGGCACCGGACCAGATCCGTCGGACGTCCGACGGGCTCAGCACACGGCCGAACTCGGTGTACGGCTCGCCGTCGCGTGTGGTGGCGACGATCGCCTCCGAGCGCGGGCCGACGTAGGTGTACCGGTACTCGTTGATCAGCAGGCCGTGGTGTTCGGCCACGGCGCGCAGCAGGTTGCGCACGTGGGGGTCGTTGGTGAAGCCGCTGACGGCGGCGCGCTGGTTCCAGAAGCGGCCGTCGGCACCGATGCCCTCGAAGCCGGGCTGGCTCGACTCGGTGACGAACCCGGACCGGTTGCACAGCAGAAGGGCCGCGAGCAGGTCCGGGCTGTCGGTGGTCTCGCTGTCCGGTCCGTAGCCAGGGGCGTAGCCGGGGCGGGAGGCGAGGCGGCCCTCCAGCCACTGGGCGGTCAGCTCGCCGAGGTCGGCGGCGGTGCGCACCGAACGCCAGCGGCGCCGGTCCGCGGAGGACATCATCAGGTGCAGCTTGAACACGTCGGCCTCCTGGCCAGGTGGTTCGCGGGCTTGGTGTGGCGGGGGCCGCTGCCGGGCGGCCCGTGACGGCCGGTCAGGCGCGGACGGCGGCCAGGATGGCGGGCTCCAGCTCGTGGGCCTCCGCCTCCTCCAGGCACACCGCCGCCTCGGCGCGGTAGCTGTCGGCGATCGGGCGCTCGAGCAGGCCGTAGTTGCCCCGCAGGTCGGCCAGCCGGGACTGGCGGCGGCCGGGGCGGTTCAGCTGGGCGGCGTGGACGAGCTCGTGGCCCAGCGTCTCGATCAGGTTGGTCTCGCCGGCGGCGAGCAGGTCGGGGGCGAAGAGCACGACCAGGACCTCGTCGCCCTCGCCCAGGAGGGTCATCGCCTGCGCGTCGTGGGCCCGCGCGCCGCGCCAGGTGGCCAGCGCCTTGCCCAGGCGGCTGCGCAGCGAGGCGCCGCCCACCGCCCGGGCCTCGGCCTGGGTGGCGATCCAGGCGCCGGCCGCGCGGCCGGTGATGACGATCCGCACCGGCGGCAGCGCCCCGGCGAGGCGTTCGACGGCCTCGGCGACGGGGCCGGCCCAGTGGCGGACCGGGTCGGCGGCCAGGTCGGTGCGCCAGGAGGGGATCACCTCGGTGGTGACGGTGAGCGCGGGGCGTGCGGTCGTGTCGGTCATCGCGGTGTTCCCCTCCCGGCGGTGCGGGGGCCGGGCGGCCCCGCACTCCCAATATGCCAACTTTTTGTTGGCCTGTCTATAGTTGGCCAACATTTAGTTGGCTAGATGGCGGGGTCTCTACGCGGACCTGTTGGGGGCAATGGGACCGGCGGTCAGTGCGGCTCGGCCCGCCGGCGAAGACGGGCGGGCCGAGCGGAGGGCGGTCAGCGGTCCGCGTGGGCGAGCTCGTGCGTGTGGCACAGGACGTTGCCGATGAGCCAGCCGACCTTGCGGACGGTCCAGCGGCCCTCGGTGAGCGGGCCCGGAGGGACCTCGTCCACGATCTCGCCGGTCCGGCCGACCGCGCGCGGGTCGTCCGCGCAGCTGACGATCAGGACCTGGTCGCCTGCGTTGAAGGTCATGGTTGTCTCCAAGGTTGGGCCTGTTGGGGGCAATAGGTCTGATGTGGGTTGTGCTGGGCGTTCTCTCCCGGCCGGGGTCAGTCCTCGACGACGGCGCCGGCCAGGTGCAGCACCGCGAGGGTGAGGCCGCGCAGTTGCTCGGCGACGGGGTTGCCGAGCGCGTGCGGGTCGTCGGCGAGGCTGTCGGCGATGTGCAGGGCCTCGTCGTGCAGGCTGCGCCGGGGCTTGGACTGGGGGTCGCCGTGGCGGTGGACGTGGACCACGGTGGCGAGGTTCGTGAGCACCGGGCCGGTGCTCACGTCGAGCTCGTCCTCCCAGTTCATGGCTTCCAGGACGACGTTCCATCCGTCGTGGGTTGCGTCCACGCCCCAGAGCTCGCGGTCGGCGTCGTGCTCGAGGAGCTGAGCGGCGATCAGCTTGCCGTCGCCGGGGCGGGCCGGGGTGATGGGGGTGATGCCGAGCCGGGCGAGCAGGTTGTTGACCTCGTCGGCCTGGCGCTGGAGCTCCTCTCGGCCGGGGCGGCCGGGGCCGCCGAGCCGGGCGTACTCCTGCTCGGCCGCCTGCAGCCAGGCCGGGGCGGTGGCCTCCTGGTCCCGGGTGGCGGTGTCGGTCATGATGAAGCCCTTCCTGTCGCGTCTTGCGGAATGGGAGAGCCCGGGGCGGCCGGTAGGCCGGCCAGCTGTAGCGGTCGCCCCGGGGCGAAGTCAGAACGTGAGCTCGTCGTCGCCGCTGTACTGCGCGGTGGCGGTGAGCGCCGGCGCCTCTTCCTCCTTGAACGTGGCCTTGTCGCCGAGGGAGAGCGAGGCCATGTCGAGGTAGCAGGCCGTCTCGCGCAACTCGCGTGCCTGGTCGGCGTCGTACTGGTCGCCGTCGCGCTCGGCGTACCGGTCGGCGGCCAGGTAGATGACGTCGTGGATCTCGCGGACCAGGTGGCCGCCGCGCACACCGGCCAGGAGCCCGTCCAGGTCGGCTTCGGGCTGCTTGAGGTCGATGCGCAGCTGCCCGAGGGCGACCGCCGCCTCGATCGCCCAGTCGGTGTCCTCCAGGTCGTAGCCGTCCTCGTTGTCGAACTCCTTCTCGTAGACGCCGAGATCGGTGCTGTCGAACTCGTGGGCCTTGAAGCTGGCGGTGATGAGCTCGTCGAAGGCGTCGCGCTCGGGGGCGACCAGGTCGGCCAGCGCGCCCAGGAAGGCGCGCAGCGCGTAGCCGGTGCCCAGGCACCCCATCGCGACGAAGGTGGCGACCCCCAGGCTGACCTTGGTGAGGTCGGGGTGACCGCCGAGCGGGACGAAGTGGGCGAGCACGACGGCCGCGGCGAGCCAGGCCCCGATGACGTCGAAGGCGTCGCCCACGCTGTCCAGCAGGATGGCGGCCATGGAGCGGGTGCGGTAGGTGCGGGTGGTGAGGTGGTGGGTCACGGTTCCTCGCTTCTGGAGCGGGCCGGACTGTCCGGTCCCCCGCGCCGCAGCGGCCCCGGAGTTCCGGGGTCCGGTGCAGCACGGCGATCCGTCAGGCGCGGGGCGTCCTGCGGGAGCGGCGCTTGGCGAGCGCGGCGCCGGCCTTGGCCGCCGCCCCGGCCTCGCGGCCGGTCTTGTACTCGTTGAAGCTGCGCATGACCATCACGGCGATGACCGCGATGACCAGGCCGGTGATGGCCAGGGTCTGCAGAAGGCTGATCAGCATCGGGCCGAGGATGACCAGGGCGGCGACCGCCCCGGCCCCGGCGCCGGCCGCGAGGACCAGACGCAGGGTGATCGGGCCGAGCTCGCTGGCCTGCTGCGGCTGCTGCATGACGATGATCTGCGGCGGGGCCGCGTAGTACGGCATCTGGCCGGGCTGCTGGACGACGCCCTGCAGCTGGGTGCCGTACGGGCTCTGGGCCGGGTAGTAGGCGGCGGCCGGCTGGACCTGGTGGCCGGGGTAGGGCACCGGGACGTAGTGGTCGGCCATTGGCGTTCTCCGATCTGGCGGGGGTGAGCCGGTCTGTCCGGTCCCCCGCACCGCACCGGCCCGAGTGGGTCCGATGCAGCACGGCGATCCGTCAGCCCGTGCAGGTGATGGAGCCGAGGAACCGGCCGTGGGCGTCGTGACGCGGGAGCGTCCCGGTGCCCTTGCATCGCTGGCAGTGGGCGTGCTTGCCGCCGGTCAGGGGCTTGGCGGAGCGGCGGCGTCGGATGACGTACGCCGTCCCGGTGTCCCAGGCCCAGGAGCCAGCGGCGGCCAGGCCCCGGCCGGTGAAGGCCAGAACCTTGCCGGCGGGGCGCAGGGCGCCCCGGTAGAGCACGGTCCCGGCGACGGCCGTGGTACCGACCAGCGCGAGGACCGGGTGCTCCCAGGCGAACTTCGCCGCGCGCATCGCCCTGGCGCCGATGGTCTTGGCCGGGGTCTTCTTCGCCAGGGCCTTCTTCTTGGCGGCGGGCTTGGCGCTGGTGCGCTGCGCCGGGACCGTCTTCTTCGCAGGCCGCGCTGGTGCGGCGGCCTTCTTCGCGGGAGTCCTGGCCGGGGCGGTGGTCTTCTTCGCCGCGGCCTTCTTCGCGGTGGCCTTCTTGGCCGGGGCGGTGGCCTTCTTGACCGCCGTCTTCTTCGCGGCCGCCGGGGCCGGCGGGGTGGTGGTGCTCACGGAACCCCCTGGTGTGGCGGGTGGAGCGGGCCGGACTGTCCGGTCCCCCGCACCGCCCGGGCCCCCCGCTGGCTGCGACGGGGTCGGGCGGCACGGCGGGCCGTCAGCAGGCGGTCGGTGCCTCGGTTCCGTGGATGCCGTCCGGGTCCCAGGTCGGGTCCATGAAGCGGCGGATGCGGAGGTTCATGTAGATCTCGGCGTGCCGGTACTCGCCCTGCTCGTCGTGGGCCACGGCGGCCCGGATCAGCTCCTCCTCGGTCATGTCCTTGCCGGGCTTGTGAAGCCAGGACTCGCCTTCGTACGGCGTGAGGTCCACCGGACGGTCTCCTTTCAGTCGGTGCTGTCGGTCAGTTCCTTGAGCGACTTGCGGATGTACTCGCGGCCGTAGCCGGTCGCGTCGACCGCGTCGGTCTGGCGCAGGTTCCCGGCGTCGATCTCGGCCTTGACGGCGAGCCAGAACTCGCGGTCCGCCGCGTCCCTGGACTTCTCCCGCTTCTCCTTCGCCTCGGCCAGGCGCTGCTTGGCCTCCCCCTTCTTCCGGGCGGCGGCTTCCTTGTCAGTGGCGCTCACTTGGTGCTCCTGTTCGGTTCAGGGACGATGGGTTCTCCCCCCTGCTCCGGTTTGGAGCGGGTCGGAAGGCCCGGGGCGGCCGACGATGCTTGCCGGCGAGGCGGCCGCCCCGGGGCGCAGTCAGCTCTGGGCGGTCTCGGCGCGCTTGAGGCAGAGCTCGGCGAGCAGAATCTCGTTGCGGGTGTACTCGGGGTTCACGTCTCCCGAGGTGTGCTGACGCACGGCGGCCTCGTAGTGCTGCTCGGCCCGCAGACGCCAGCCGGCCTTGGTGGAGCAGGACACGGTCAGGTTGATCTGGGCTGCGGCGGGGATCTGCGATGCGGTGTCCACGGAGTCTTCCTTCCTGGTGGCCGACCCCTGGTGGGCCCGACACATTCAGAATGCCAACTTATTGTTGGCCTGTCTAGTGTTGGCCAACATTTAGTTGGCAGAGTTTTCGTATCCGCTGGTCAGTGGCCGGTCGGACTGCTGGTGGCCGTCGGCGAGGGGTTCACGGTGGGGCAGGTGGCAGCCTGCGATCCGGTGAACCCTCCGCCGAACCACAGGCCGAGCAGCACGCCGGCTATGGAGCTGACCACGACCTTGTTCTTGGCCCACCAGGTCGGCGGCGGCGGGTCGGAGATGACGAATCGGACGCTCAATCAGGAGACCTCTGAAATCGGTTGGTCAGTGCCGCCGGTCGGCGGCACCGCGGTTGTGGCTGCGCGCGGCGGGCTTCTTGTGCAGGCCGAGCCAGGTCTTCACCCGGGACTCGCCGACGCCGACTCGGCGGGCGATGACCGCGATCGGGGTCTGGCGCGCGTGCAGCAGGCCGGCCGCGTACCGCTGCTCGGTCTCGGTCAGGCCCTGGACCGGCTCGTCGTTGAGGCACCGCTCGACGGCGATGTAGTCGATCTCGCCGTCGCGGCTGGTGACGCGGGCGGTGTCGGCGTAGTGGCGGTGGTGGTCCGCGCGGGCGGCGGTGGCGATCACGGCGGGTCCTTTCCTGGCGGGTGATCAGATGTGGATGGAGCCGATCGCGCCGACGATGTCGCCCATCAGGCCGTTGGCGGCGTTGCCCAGCGTCGTTCCGGACAGGGACAGGCCCAGGAAGAGGGCGAGCAGCGCGTGCCACCACTTGTGGCCGGCCTTCCAGACCAGGAGCAGGACGATCAGGCCGAGGAAGACCACGACGGAGATGTGGAACTGCTGCGGGGCGGCGGCCTGCGCGCCGGCGGCGGCGAGGTGGGCCAGGTGGGGGGTGGCGGGCATGGGTCATCACTCCTTGCTGCTGGTGGGGGCGGTGGTGCTCTGCACCCGGCCGGTGATCCGGCCGCCGGCGCGGACGCCGTCGATGCGGTAGCCGCTGCGCGGCCTGGCGGCGGCGAGGTCCAGCGGCGGCAGGCCGCCGCCGGTGTTGGCCACCGAGGCGTCGAGGTCGCCCTCGGCGTACACGCCCGGGCCGCTGACCCGGGTGGTGCGCGAGGCGTTCTTGCGGCTGCGCCCGGCGCCGGGGCGGCACTCCGAGCAGGGGATGTCGACACCGGGGGCGGTGATCCGGCCGCTGTCGGAGCAGACCAGGCACCGCGGGCCGCCCCTGGTCGGCGCGGGGATGCCCATCGCCTTGCGGTACTTGGCGTACGAGGGGATCTCGAACTCCTCCTCGCCGCCGAGCTCCTGGTCGTCGTCGAGCAGCTCGTCCTCGGGGCCGGCGCTCCGGTCCGGGCGCTCGCGGTTGCCGCGCAGCGCCCGGCCGGCCGCCCGGGCGCCGCCGATCACCGCCTTCTTCGCCTTGCGGCGAGTGCGCCGCAGCGCCTTCTTGGCCCGGCCGGTGGTCTGCGCCTTGATCTTCCGCTTCGCCTTCTTGGCGAAGTATTTGGTGAGGAAGACGGCGGCCTCCCGGCCCTCGGCCCACTTGTCGACCGGCGGCGGGGGCTCCTCGCCGTACCCGGCCTCGGTCAGCCAGGCCGACTCGGGGTCGGGGTCGGGCATGAACCGGAACCGGCTGTACTCGACGAAGTGAGCCCGGTTCAGGCGCGGTTCGGACCACTCGTGCTGGTCCGGGCAGCGCACCCACACCTCGGCCTCGGTGAACTCGATCAAAGTGAGCTCCAGGCCCTCGGCCACCTCGCAGACCGGGCAGGCGAGGACCTGTTGGACCCAGCGGTCCATCGGGTTGGCGAACAGGCCCAGCTCGAGCTCCAGGTCCTCCTCCAGGTACCGGAACGCACGCTCGGACAAGATCCGGTGCCGCCCGTTGAGCGGGTCGGGGTAGGTCGGCCGGTCGTCTCGCATAATCGGACCTTTCGTGATCTTTCGGGCGGGAACAGGGCAGGGAACAGCGACAAAGCCGCAGGTCAGCGGGGCGGAACAGGGGAGGAACACGGGGTCGGCGGGCGGAACGTGTTCCCTGGTCAGCGGGGCGTGTTCCGGCCTGTTCCGGGCCGGTTCCGCCCCGCTGACCTGCGTGTTTCTCCCCTGTTCCGGGGCCGGTCCGGGCCGCTCAGGCCTCGCCGGTGATCTCCTTGAGGTCCTTGAGCCGGTAGCCCTTGACCGTCCCCTTGGCGCCCTCGGGGCGGAAGGAGTCGGTCTTCCACGCCAGCCCGAGCGGCTCCAGCACCGCCTTGATCGCGGTGCGCAGCGCGACCACCCGGGTGCCGACCGGGTCGGTGACCGGCTCCCCGTCCGCGGTCGTCTCGAACTCCTCGAGCTCCCAGCGCACGTCCTGCTCGCCCAGGGCCTCGGCGAGGTCCACGGCGGTGAACCCGGCCGGGTCGCCGGCCTTCTCGAACACCTCGCGGATCAGGGCGATCAGTGCGGGCAGCGCGTCCTCGTCCTGGTCGCCGTAGTCGTCGGCCAGGTGGCCGCGCAGGTCCGCCAGGTCGTCGCGCACGAACGCGGCCGACTCGGCGTCCAGCTGCGGCAGGCCGGCCCGCAGCCGCTCGTCCGCGCGCCGGGCCGCCTCCTCGTCGCTGAGGATGCTGGCCCGGTAGGGGATCGGCTCGGTGTAGGCGCCGCCGGCCATCACGTAGGTGACGCTCGCGTCGTTGACCGCGTCGCCCATCGCGGGCAGCAGCCGGTCCGGCCGCCAGCCCTGGGCCATCGCCCCGCCGCCCGCGATCAGCTTGATGTCGTCCACGTCGCAGGCGCACATCAGCTGCGCCGGCAGCTCGCTCAGCCAGGTGTTCGGCCCGACGCGGTCCTTGGTGACCCCCTGCGAGCCGACCACCAGGACCACGTCCGACTTCGCGGAGGTGAGGTGGATCTGCTGCGCGAGTTCGTCCAGCCGCAGGAACGGCTCCAGGTCCTCGGCGTCCTGTCCCTTGCGCGCCGCCTGGGCGACCTGCGCCTCCAGCTTGGCCTTGGTCACCAGCGCCGGGAATTCGTCGATGATGACGGTGATTCCCGGGCGATTCTTGGAGGACTCCCAGTTCAGGCCCATGCCGAGCTTGTTGAACAGCTTCGGACGGTTCTCGCCGATCGCCAGCGCCCATTCAAGAATCCGGCGCGCCTCACCCACGGTGCGGCCCAGCGCGTGCAGGTCCTTGACGTACGGCCCGAAACCGGCGCCGTAGGAGCCGAGGTCGATGCCGACGACAATCCGGTCCTCGCACGCGGTCAGTGCGTCGACGGCGGCGCGGATCAGCGTCGACTTCCCCGAGCGCGGCTTGCCGATCACGCCGACCGAGGTGCGCTTGCCCGGCAGGGCCAGCGGCCGGCCGGACATGTCGGCGCCGATCTGCGCGGTGTGCAGGGTCGCGGTGCTCACCGATCCCGGCGCCCGGTAGGGCAGCTCCGGCACCGCCTTCCACGGGTCCTTGCCGGGCACGCGCAGGACCGCCTCGTTGCGGGCCTTCGCGGACTGCTGCAGCAGGATCGAGTTGGTCCGCACCCCCGGCAGGCACGCCTCCAGGTCGGCCAGGCCCTCGGACAGCTTCGCCGGGGTCTGGCGGTGGAAGGTGATCTCCACCTCGAACCCCCACGGCTCCGGCCGGATGCGCAGGTGCTGGACCGCGATCCCCAGGTCCTCGGTCAGCGCCTGGTGGAGCATCTGCTCGAACATCCGGGGGGTCATGCCGACCTCGAACCGGTCGGCCAGGCCCAGCTCCTCGCGCTCCAGCTGCTCCAGGCCCGCCTCGTCCAGGTCCGGGGTGCGGCCGAACTTGGCCAGCACGACCATGCTCGCCAGCACTCCGCCGGCCAGGCCCAGGCCGCCCTCGGTGATGAACGCGGTGAGGTCCAGCGCCGCGAACGGCCCCCAGGCCAGCGCCGCGCGGGCGCCGATCTTCTTCTGCGCCGCCTTCTTCACGGCCTCGGCCTGAACGGCCGCCAGGCGCGAGTCCTTCTGCGCCTGCTCGGCCAGCTTGCGCTTCTGCTCGCGCTTCATCAGCGCGAACTGGGCGTTGCGGCCGGACCGCTTGGCCTCGATGGCGAGCATGTTGGCGTGCTGCAGCGCGGCCTGCGCGTTGCGGCCCTCCGCGCCGATGACCCAGGTGTGGATCCGGCGGGTGCCGCGCCGGGCCGACGGGACGATGCCCCGGGTGCTGGCCTGCCGCTTCACCCAGCGGCGCAGCTTGCGGCGGCCCCGGCGCATCAGGTAGCGGGCGCGGGCGCGGCGGCCCTCGGAGGTGAGCAGCGCCGGGTTGATCCACGGCGCGTCGCCCTCCGCGTCCTCCTCGAGCTCCCACTCCTCGGCGAGGTAGACCTCGCCCTCAAGCGCCTCCTCGTCCTCCTCCTCGTCCTCGTCGTACTCGTCGTACTCGTCGTCCTGGTCCTCGTCGTCGGCCGGGGCCGGGTCGGTCTTGAACAGGTCGACGGGGATGCGGTCGGCGGGGACGGCGTCGACCGGGGTGCGGGTGCCGGGGAAGGGCAGCACGTCCGCGTCGGCGCTCCCGGCGACGGCCTCCAGCGCCTCGTCGATCTCGTCGGTGCGGAAGAGGAGTTCGCGGGCCTTGCCGCCCTCGGCGGGGCCGACGATGCCGGCGGCCTCCATCTGCTCGAACAGGTCCTGGACCTGCGCCCAGCCCAGGCGCAGCTTGCGCTGGACCATGCTCGGGGAGCCGAACTGGGTGGAGACGACGAGCTCCACGGCGTGCCGGATCAGGTCGGGGTCGGCGGAGGGAAGGACACGGCCTTCCAGGATCTCGGTCATGCTGGTGCTGCTCCTTCTGGGGAGTGGGCGGGGCCGGGTTAGCTGGCAGGCGGTCGGCCCCGCCGTAAGTGGGGTGAGACGTGCTGGTGCTGGTCGGTCAGGCCGCGAAGGCGTACTCGTCCTCGTCGGCGAACTGGCACTCGACGCAGATGCCGAGGCTCTTGGGGATGCAGTAGTCGCGGACCCGGTCGCACTGGGGGCAGGTGCGGCGCTTGCGCATCGCCGCGTCCAGCCCGGCCTGCTTGCCCGGGGTCATCGGCCGCACCGGCAGCGCCAGCTCGACCAGGTAGAGCCAGGCGGCGCCGGTGCCGCCGGAGCGGCGGGCCTTGCGCGAGCGCCACAGGAGCTGGCCGGCCACCGGCTGACCGCCCGGACGCAGGCCCATCGCCCTCAGCTGACGGCGCGTCGCGTAGCCGTCGGGCGCCATCTTGCGCGGCCAGGTCGGCATGCCGAACCGGTCGCCCGTCGGGTCCCAGAACTTCGAGCGGCTCACCGGGTCACCCCGTACGCCGTCGGGTCGGCCAGGACCGCCTTGATCTGCTTCGAGCCCCAGTCGTCGGTCAGGCCGTGGGCGTTGCCGATAGCGGTCGGGGACGGCTTCTCGCCCTTGTTCAGCAACTCGGCGATCCGGGCCCGCGCGGCGTCCCGCTTGGCGGCGAGGGCGTCGGCGTCCTTCTGCGCCTTCTTCGCGGTGTGCCGAGCCGCCGCGCGAGCGATCGGCGACTGCCGACGGACAGGGGCCTTCTCAGACCCCTTCTCGGCGGCCTTTTCAGCAGGGGGGATCTGCTTGCTGACCTGCGGTTTCGGTGCGTGTACGTCGGGGGTGATCGTCGGCTTCGCCGTCGGCTCCACCCAGCCGTCCAGGCCCGGCAGCCACAGCGCCGAGCGTCGGGTCTGCTCGGGCTGCTCGTCGGTGTAGACGCTCAGTTCCGTCATGTCCGGCTCGGTGACGCTTTCGTCGGTGTCGTCGTCGGCCAGAGCCAGACCGACGTCGGCGAGCATCGCGTCCTGCAGCCGGGCCCGGTTGCGGCGCCGGCGCTTCTCCCGACGGGCCGTCACTCCGAGGGTCGGGGCGTGGTACTGGTCCCAGGCCTCGGCCCACGCGGCGTCGGCCGACATCGCGCCGTGCGCGATGGCCCGGATCCGCCAGGCGACGAACGCCATCACCGGGTGGGCGATGGTGCGGGCGAGGTCCGCGCGGACCTCCGCCATCGGCCGGCCTTCCTTCGCCTTCATCAGCAGGCTGAGGAACAGCTCCCAGACGAAGACGCCGGACAGCGAGGCGATCGCGTACACCTCGCCGGTGCCCTCGGCCCGGTGGTGCTGGTAGTTCAGCGCCGCCGCGACGATCGCGGCGATCGCCGTCACCAGCCGGTACTTGCCGGTGGCCCGCCCCTTGACGTGGGCGAAGAAGGCGAGCGCGGCCATGGTCCAGGTGACGCCCTCGGTGACCATCGGCACCAGGTTCGCCGCGCCGCCCATCTTCGAGCGGAAGCCGGCCGCCTGGCCGTCCCACGCGAAGTACACCGAGATGACCACCAGCGCGGCGACCAGGACCGAGGCGAGGATCAGCGGAGCGTGCGCGGTCAGCGCCGCGCGTCGGCGCGCCCACGCCTCCCGGCGGGCGCCGGCCTTCTTCTGCTTCGCGCCGTCCTGGATCTGCTCGATCTGGACGTTCGCCTTGGCCTGCGCGATCTGCGCCTTGGCCTGGGCCTCGGCCAGCTCCAGCTGGTCGAGGTTCGCCTGGTGCTGGTTGCGGCGGACCTTGTCGACGGCCTCGGCGGCGGCGGCGTCGGCGCGGGCCTTCGCCTCGGTGGCCGCGGACTTCGACATGACGCGGGCGTCGGTCCGGGTGAAGCCGCCCAGCTGCGGCGGCGGCATGGTGGTCGTCATCAGGCGGCCTTCCTCTCCGGGCCGGGCACGGCCGGGGCCGCGCAGGTGCAGGTGGTCAGTTCGATCAGGCGAAGCTCGTTGTCGACGCGGACCATCAGGTCCCGCCGGTCCTCCAGGTCCCGCTGGGGCCAGGTCTGCGGGTCGCCGTGCAAGCGGACCATCGCGGCCTCCGCGATGCGCAGCGCGCGCTGACGGGGGGTCACCGCTGCTCACCCCCGTCGGCGACGGGCGCCAGGAGTGCGAAGACCTGGACGGGGGAGTCGGTCTCGGGGTCGGTCTCGGCCTGGTAGTAGTGCCGGCCGCCGACCTCGGCGAGCCCGGGCACGATGCCCAGCTCGGCCGCGATCCGGTCGACCTGCAGCAGCCGGTCGGTCTCCTCGCCGACGCCGGGCAGGACCTCGATGTAGATCCCGGAGGCGGCGGCGGTGATCCGTACGTCGGTGGTGTCGGTGGTGCTGGCCTCCAGCACCGCGTGCAGCGGGCGGATGCAGGCCAGGATCCCGAGCGTGGTGCTCAGGTCGGCTGCGCTCATCGGGCACCGCCCGCCGGGCCGGCGGTGCGGGAGGGGCGGGCGACCGTGATGGTCGGGGCGGTGCCGGTCTCGGCGACAACCTCGAGGTAGAGGAGGCCGAGGACGACGGGGACCAGGACCAGGCGGACCGGCACCGGCAGGGTGATGCCGAGCATCCACATCATCCCGGCGAGCGCGAGGACCAGGTGGACGCGGCGGACCAGCAACGGCGCCACCAGGCGCAGGGAGCGCAGCGTCTTCACGGCCGCACCGCCGTCCCGGCCGCGGCCAGCTCGGTGGTGCGGGCGGAGCGGGTGACGTAGCGCGGGCCGTTGCGGAACGGCGAGGCAGCGGTGACCGCCCGGCCCTCGGCCGTCTTCGTGTACCAGGCTTCGGGGTAGACCCGCACCTCGCGGTCGGAGTCGCGCTGACGGCGGGGATCGACCAGCTCGGCAACCAGGGTCTCGACCGCGAGGTCCGCGGCGACGTCCTGGTCGATGACCAGGCCCTCGGGCTGCGTGGGCTCGTCGATCAGCTCGGCGACCAGGACCAGCTCGTCCGTCTCCCCGGTCTCGGGGTTCGCGGCGAGCAGCATGTCGGCGAGCAGGCCCAGGCGGCGGGTCCGCTCGGTGCCGCTGACCTGGGAGATCCAGAGGCTGGCGTCGGCGACGGTCTCGGCCGCGACGATCGCGCCGAACGAACGGCGGGGTCGCTGCTGCTGGCTGGGAGAGGGCAGGATGGACACGCGGATCAGCTCCTGAAGGGTTGATGGTCCGTGAGCAGCCCCGGGTGCATGCGTGGACGAGACGCACTGCAGAAGCCCGGGGCTGTGCAATTTCGGGCGTTGCAAACTAGGCCCACTCGGGACCTTTCGGGCCTTCCCGGCTGACCGGTTCGGCTTATGTCGGTACTGTAGGTACAGATCTCGCGAGGCTGCAAGCCTTCTGTACGTACAGATTTGACGCTCCATCGGAAACCGCAGGTAGAGCCCGGTTTCCACTTCTGAAACTCACTCAGATGGCAGCTGGATCCACCCTGGCCACCGCCACACCTGACGTGCAGTGGCGACATATCGTCAGATGCGCGCTATCTTCTGTACGTACAGATCAGACAGAGAGCTGGAGAGGTGCACGGTGGCAGCCGAAACACGGGCTCGGTGGCAGGTCGTCTATGACGACATCCGCGGCCAGATCGACCGAGGCGTCCTGGGGAAGGGCGACCAGGTCCCGGGCGAAGTTTTCCTCGCCGACCGTCACGGTGTTGCCAGATCCACTGTCAGGAGTGCGCTGTCCCGGCTGGAGCAAGAGGGCCTCATCACCGCTGGCAAGGGGCGCCTGGGTCGGACAGTCCGCAACGACGAGCCACTGGTGTGGAACCTGCACTCCTTCGAGCGTCGGGACCGTCGCGACGATCCCAACACCGGTATGGACGACTGGGCGCGCGGAGTCGCAGACCAAGGCCGAATCCCGCACCAGGAGATCAAACCGAGCCTTGAGATGGCCGAAGCGACCGTGGCCGGATGGCTTGGCGTCCCGGTGAACTCACCGGTCGTCCGCCGCTCCAGGCGACGCGCCGTGGACGACCGCCCCTGGCAGCTCAGCGACTCCTGGTTCCCCGAGTGGGCGAAGGACACACCCCTCCTCACCCACGTCGAGGACCTGGTCCTTCCCGGCGGGGCGCTGGCGTACCTGGGCCACCCCCAGGTACGCACCCGAGACGAGATCCGGGTCCGCATGCCGTCTCCGGGCGAGGCCCAACGACTGGAGATTCCGGTCGGCACCCCGGTCATGGAGCACGTCCGCATCGGCTACGGCGTCGACGACATGCCTGTCCGCGTCATGATCACCGTCGCACCTGGCGACCGCACCACCCTCGTCTACGAGCTGGAGGTCTAAGTGAGCACCTACCAAGTCCGTCTCGCCACGCCTGACGATGTGCCGGCCCTGATGGAGCTGCGCACCGAGGCCGAGCAGTGGCTCGCCGAGATGGGGGTCGACCAGTGGTCAGATCCCGACCTCGGGGAGCGCGCCATCCAAAGCTGGCTCCAGAAGATCAATCTGGGAATGGCCTGGGTCTTCCTCAACGACGCAGGGCGGGTGGCCGCCACCGTCAGCCGCGGTGACGCGGACCTCGACTTCTGGACTGAGGACGACGATCCGCAGTCCGCCTTCTACATCTACAAGCTGATCGTCAGCAGGTCCGAGGCCGGCAACGGACTGGGCGGTCGAATCCTCGATTGGGCATCACTGATCGCGGCCGCCGAAGGCAAGTCATGGCTACGCCTGGACGTGTGGCGCAACAACAAGGGCCTGCAGCGGTACTACCAGAAGGCGGGCTTCGATCACGTGCGGACCGAAGCCCCGAGCCACCGCCTTAGCGGATGGCTGGGGCAACGGCGGGCGGGCACTGTCCTACACCCCGACCACCTGTTGCCGACCATCCTCACGCCCCTGCCGAGCGACTTCCACGAGCAGCTCGCGGCGATCCAGGCCGAGGTCAAGGCACTGTCAGATCGGGTGGCCACGCTCTGCAGTAACTTCGGCGCCACGTCAACGCCGGCGAACGGCGCCCTGCGCTGGGCCTACGACTCCACCGAGGAGAACCTCGGTGGTCTCAACCACCGCTTGCGTGAGGCGGTCAGGTACGTCACGAATGCTGCGGACGAAGCTCAGATGTTCCCCCCACCGTTCGACCAGGCCTGGGCCTCCGCACCCCGGCCGCCCATCGAGCACTGGGCGGAAGAAACGACATCCAGCACATCTCAGACCCCATAGTGCGATAAGCCTTTAATCGGGTCGGCTGGCTCGCCTCCGGTATGACGAGACGTTATCCACAGCCGTGTGCCACTACTGTCGTCATGAAGAAGAGATCAGCAAGGAACGAGGCAGGCGTACCCGAGGCGAACTGGATCACGGTGGCTGAACTGGCCGCCCGATGCTCCGTAACGCCCGCGACCGTCTACCACTGGATCGCCGACGGCACCGGCCCGCGTGTCGCACGCACCGGCCGGACCGGACGCGGTATACGCGTCCCCATCTCCGAAGTAACCGAATGGGAGCAGCACCTGATGAGCCCGTAAAACACCGAAGGTCGACCTGCTGTAACAGGCCGACCTTCGACTAGCTGGTCCGCTCGGAGGCTTGGCAGCCCGAGAGCGGTGTGTAGCTGGAAACCAGGTGGTGGCTGCCACCGGGACCGACGCACACGTGAAGAGCGCAGTTCCCCCGCGCCTCACCGCCAAGGATGCCAGACCCCCCAGGGCTGAGACCACAGCACCCGGCCATCTGTTCATCCGAAGTGATCACGTGCGTGTCGTCCCGATGGTGCCCTCCACTGCCCTCACCTATCTGGGAGCCCCCGCAGTGGTTCAGCGCAACCCGAACACCCGCCTCGGTGTGTTCGACCTCACTGGCGCCCCGTCCGTGGACGCCGACTTCCTCCGCACCACCGAGACCGACGCGTCGGCGATGATCCGATGAGCGTCTTCCTGTCGGACGACGATCCCGACGGCTCTGAAGAGTTCGTGTTCGAGGGCGACATCACCGACTACTGGTCCTACACCCAGATCCGTGACTACGTCCTGCTGATGCACGGCCTGTCGCACACCGCGCTGCGCCTGTACTTGCTGCTCCGTTCCATGATCAAGGAACACAGCAAGGGCCGGCCCCGTGGCGGCCTGCGCCGGATGACGATCGACCAGCTGTGCTGGCTGCTGCCCGGCCCGGAGGGCAAGGCGATCAGCGTCTCCGCCATGTACGGGTTCCTCGCCGCCCTGGACCAGCTCGATCTGGTCGTGGCCAGCGACCAGATCGAGGCCCCCGGGGCCGCCAAGCTCAAGGGCAAGGAGAAGGCCGCCTGCGGCATCCTGCGCGGCTTCGTCGTCAAGGACCTGCCCCCGGCCACGCACTCGGGCTGGCGGAACGTCTGGGACAAGCTCGACGCCTACACCCCGGACTGGCGCACCACGCCGCCGGAGGCCCCCACCCATCTGACCACCTACGGCTCTCAAGACGAGGACGGCCGACGGGTCGACCGCGTCCAGCTCGTCACCACCGACGGGCAGCCGTTCCAGAAAACTGGAACGCCCTGCGAAGGGGACCAGGAGGCCTCGGCGTTCCAGAAAACTGGAACGGTTTTCCAGGAAACTGGAACAGTGGTCCAGATTCCTGGAACGGATCTCGCGCTGACCTGCGAAAACGAGCCCCTCAAAGAAGCCCCCCTAAGAAGCTCTCTCTCCTCTCCCGCACCACGTGCCTCACAGCGCAGGTCGCCGGGGACCGACACCACGAAGACGAGAGAGAAGAAGGCTGCGCCGACCAAGACCCAGCCGGCACCTCCAAAGGCTCAGGCTGGCCTGTCTGCTGAGGCTCTGACCGTGGTTGAGGCCTGGGTGAAGGCCCGGCGGTCCTCCGGCCACCCGGTGACCTCCGACCTCAAGGCCAGGATCAGCGCCACCGCGGAGTCGATGCTGACCCGCTCCGACGAGCCGGCCGACCCGGCCCGCCTGGTCGCGGTCGCCGCAGACCTGGGCAAGGTCGTCAACTGGCTCGACCTGGAGAAGCACTACGGGCGCGCGGCCGTCACGGTGCCCGGCCAGCGGTCCTCCCTGCCGGACTGGTGCGGCAAGTGCAACCGGGGCGAGGAGCCCAGCTCCCCGGCGATGCGTCTGCTGGAACTCGAGGACGGCCGGGACGTGTTCTGCCCGGCCTGCCACCCCCGGGCCGCGCTCACTGCAGCCTGATCGCATCCACCGCAACGAAGCGCGGCGGCCGGGAGCCCCTGGTAAGGCCCGGCCGCCGCAGCAGTCAACCTCCCGGAACAGGAGATCCGCCATGACCGTAACCCCTCCGCAGACCGTCAGTGAAGACGAGCTGCCTTGGGTCCCGGACGAGAATCCGGAAGACCTCGTCCCCGGACGGCCGGGCCGGGGACGCTCCGACAACAGCCAGTTCGAGCGCGTCCCCCCGCAGGACGTCCCGGCGGAGCAGTCGACCCTCGGCGGCATGCTGCTGTCCAAGGACGCCATCGGTGACGTGGTCGGCCTCGGCCTCAAGGGCCCCGACTTCTACCGGCCCGCTCACGAGACGATCTACGCCGCGATCCTCGACCTGTACGCGGCGGGCGAGCCCGCCGACCCGATCACCGTCGCGGCCGAGCTCACCAAGCGCGGCGAGCTGGCCCGTGTGGGCGGCGCCAGCTACCTCCACACCCTGGTGGAGAAGGTCCCCACCGCAGCCAACGCCGAGTACTACGCCGGGATCGTCCAGGAGCGCGCCATCCTGCGACGCCTGGTGTCCGCCGGCACCGACATCGCGGGCATGGGGTACGCCGCCGAGGGCGACGTCGACGAGATCGTGAACGCCGCCCAGACGAAGGTCTTCGAGGTCGCCGTCCAGCAGAACGGCGACACCATGCGGCCCGCCGGCTTCGGCCTGGACCTGATGGCCGACAAGGTCGAAGCCCTCGGCCAGCAGGGCAACCCCCTGACCGGCGTCCCGACCGGCTTGGCGGACCTGGACAACCTCACCCGGGGCTTCCAGCCCGGCCAGCTGATCGTCGTCGCGGCCCGGCCAGCCATCGGCAAGAGCACCCTTGCCCTCGATTTCGCCCGTGCCTGCTCGATCGCCAACGGCATGACCAGCGTGTTTTTCAGCCTTGAGATGGGCCGGGAGGAACTGCAGATGCGGCTCGTCTCGGCAGAGGGCAAGATCGCGCTCCACCACCTGCGGTCCGGTCACATGACCGAGGACGACTGGACCCGGATGGGCCGGGTGATGCCGCAGATCTCCGAGGCGCCGCTGTTCCTGGACGACTCGCCCACGCTGACCGCCATGGAGATCCGCACCAAGTCGCGCAAGCTCGCCCAGAAGTCCGACCTGAAGCTGATCATCGTGGACTACCTGCAGCTGGTGGAGTACGGCGGCAAGTCCGCCGAGACCCGCCAGGTCGAGGTCTCGAAGATCAGCCGTGCCCTCAAGCTGCTCGCCAAGGAGCTCAAGGTCCCGGTCATCGCGCTGTCGCAGCTCAACCGCGGCCCCGAGTCCCGTACCGACAAGAAGCCGATGGTCAGCGACCTGCGCGAGTCCGGAGCCGTCGAGCAGGACGCCGACGTCGTGATCCTGCTGCACCGTGAGGACGCCTACGAGAAGGACTCCCCCCGCGCGGGCGAGGTCGACCTGATCGTGGCCAAGCACCGCAACGGGCCGACGGCGACGATCTCATGTGCCGCACAACTGCACTATTCGCGGTTCGTCGACATGACGAAGGACTCCTGACCCCACACGGCGGCGGGTCCGCTACCCGAAGCCGGCGCCTGGGTGCCACTTCGATGGGCGCTCGACCTGAGCGCCCATCGAGCACGGCTCGTGCCACGGGCACTCGAACCGAGCACCCTGTCCGGTTGATCCGCCTAACTCCCCTGCCCCGCCCACTACGGCCCGGAGGAGAACCCGTTGACCCCCGATACGACTGCCTTCGACCAGACCGCCGCTCTCACCGACGCCGACCAGGTCGCCCGGGCGCTGCGCGGCATCACGGACATCCGCCTCGCCGGGCTCCGCCAGGCGCTCGGCCCGATCCCACCTGGCCGGGACGACCGCCGCCGCTGGGCCGCCAGCCTGACCGAGGACCAGGAGCAGCTGCTCGCCGAGCACGACGACCTGGTCGCGCTGCGCACCGAGGTCGGCCGGGCCTGGGCCGAGGACCGGTGGGCCGATGTCGCGCACATCGCTCACCGGAACCGGCGCCGCCTCGGGCTCGGCGACGACCTGGTGGCCGTCATCCACCGCCTGGAGGACCTCGAGGCCGCGCACCCGGGTCTCGGCCGGCGCCCCGGCCCGCGCGACCCCGGATGGAGCCCGCCCGAACGCGCCGGCCACCAGGTGCCGTGGGCCGTGGACCCGGACGCCCCCGCCCGTGGGCCCGCCGCAGTGCGCCGCGACCTGTGGGCGTTGCTGCGCCGCCGCTTCCCCGGCGCGAGCTCCGGCGCGTGCACGGTCGCGGCGAACGAATTGCTGGCCGAGCTCCTGGAGCCCGCAGTCCAGCCACGCCAGGCGAACGAGCTGCGCGCCGCGATCTCGGCGGCGCTCACCGCCGGCACCCGCCGACCGATGGAGCAGCACGACCGGCAGTGGACGGTGGAGAGCGTCCTCACCGGGGTGGTCGCCGGACTGCTCGCCGAGCGGAACCTGCTGGCCGGGGCCGTCGCCGACGTGACCGCGCTGCACCAGGCCGAAGACGGTCTCTGCCCGGTCTGCCGGGTGCCGAGCCCCTGCCCGACCCTGCGGGCCGTCGGCGGAACCGCCGGTCACGCTCCGGCCGCGCGGCACCCGTGAACGATCAGCAACGGCCCTGTACGCCCCTGTGAGCCCTTCCGGCGGGTCATTCGACGCCAGAAGGGCCCACAGGCCGTCAGGGAGCCGTCTGTGCCCTTCGGTTCTGCCGGTACGCCCAGGCGACGTGCCGTGCGCCCGTCGGGAGCCGTAACGGCCACAATAGGTTTATCGCCACACCGCGCCCGCCCCTGTTGGACCTAACGGGCCCAACAGCCTTGCCCGGTGACGCCCGGGCGCGGCTCGAGGCTCCCGCCGGCCTCGCCGTTCGCGCGGACAGCACCGGTTCCGGCCTACCGTCCGGCGAGGTCGGCCAGGCCGGCGCGCTCCCCGCTGTGGT
Source organism: Kitasatospora sp. NPDC002227 (assembly GCF_040296285.1). Taxonomy (NCBI): domain Bacteria; kingdom Bacillati; phylum Actinomycetota; class Actinomycetes; order Kitasatosporales; family Streptomycetaceae; genus Kitasatospora; species Kitasatospora sp. NPDC002227. The sequence continues at coordinate 1,480 of NZ_JBEOWY010000059.1, read as the reverse complement.
CGGGGCCGATCCGCAGCCACACCGGCTCGTGCGGTCCGCGCTCGGCGAGCAGCTGCAGCGAGGTGACCGCGATGTTCAGCTGGCAGCCGCGCCAGCGGCTCTGTTCGACCTGGCCCGCGACCTTGTGCAGCAGCCGGGCCCGGCGGATCAGTCCGGCCTGGTCGACGTCGTCGACGACGACCAGGAGCGGCGGGAACTGGTCGCGGCGGTAGACCGTGCGCCAGTACGCCTTGCTGTCGCCCTGGGTGCCGCGCTCGCCGATGCGGAAGCGGGAGCCGGCGTAGTCGGCGTACAACTGCACCTTCCTGGCCATCGCCGCCGAGCGCATCGTGTCGCGGTCGACTTCCACCAGCAGCTCGAGCGGCGGGGTCAGGTGCGGCGCCTGCAGCACCAGATCCGTGATCAGGGTGCGCCCGCGGTCGAAGGAGTGGGCGCGCTCCAGCTGCCAGTCCCGCACACCGCCCACGCCGTGCGAGGCCATCGCGGTCACCGTGGCGGTGACGGCCAGGGCGTGGTCGACGACGCCGGAGCGGGCCACCTTCGCGCCGGTCGACTCGCGCGGCCTGATGTCCAGTTTGTCCCCGGCGGCGTCGACCGCCGCGAGCCCGGCCCGTGTCAGATGCCACACGAACCCCTGGCGACCTCCCTGCGCGCGGCCGACCAACCCAGCCGTCAGCAGGTCGAGCAACGCGCGCCTCACGTACCTCGTCGTCACGCTCCCGGGGGTCAGCACCTGGCGCAGATCCTCCGACCGAGCGACCCGCACCACCGCCAGCACCTCCAGGACCTGAGCCCTGATCCTGCGAGCCGAGCCCGACGGACCAGTGCCGGGTTCGGGTGAAGGGGAGTCACCACCGGTGCGGCCCCGGCCTCCCCCGCTGTGGCCTGCGCCGGAGCCACCCGCCGCGGCAAGCGGCGCGGTACCGGTCGTGACCCTGGGGGCGACCCTTGCCAGCGGGCTCTGTCCACGCCCCTTGTCCAGGGGTTCGGCGCCGCCGGCCGACGGTGCGCTGGTGCGGTCCGGGCCGGGGGCGGTGGTGTGTTCGACGTCGTTCATGGTGCGCGTCTTCCTGCTTGACGGTGCGCACGGCGGATGCGGTGCGCACCTGCAGGAGGGCATGGCACCCCTTGACCGTCGGCTGGACATTCCGCAGGCGGCACCCCTTGTCCAGCGTCTCGACCAGCCGGGCGGACAAGGGGTGCGGCCTTCGAAGGTGGGAGCGGAAACCCCTTGTCCACCGATGGACAGTGAAGCCAAGCCCCTTGACAGGCCTTCGGATCGACGGCAGCCGCCCGTTATGTGATCGTGACCCGCAGTGGGGTGCCGACCAGCCCGGCCGGACGGCTGCGGAGTGGACCTGTTGGACCCAACAGGGTCACCGTGCTGGGTCACCCGGCCGGGCCGGGCGACCCGGATGCGCGAGCTCCTGGGTGCTGTCGCCGGACGCCACGATCACCGGGTGCCGGGATCCCGGCACCC